>JAYUWC010000177.1:0-43720 GCA_043753755.1 Rhizobacter sp. | reverse complement strand
TACAAACGGTCGCTGACCGAGGCCGACCTCGACCGCCTCTGCAACCCCGACTTCGAGTCTCGCGTGGTGCTGGTCGTGACCTTGCAGCAGGGCGGTGCCGAGGTGATCGTCGGGAGCGGCGGCTATGTGCGCAAGCCGCCTGTCGACCATGTCGTTGCGGCCGAAGTCGCGTTTGCCGTCGAAGAAGACGTTCAACGCCAAGGCATTGCCGGTCGGTTGCTCACAGCGTTAATTGACATCGCGCGTGCCGGCGGCATTGCGCGGTTCGACGCCGAGGTGCTGCGTCGCAACGCCGGCATGCTCCGGGTGTTCAACGAAAGCGCGTTGCCTCAAACGACAGCTTCAGAGGGCGACGGCATCGTCAAGGTGCAGATAGATCTGCAAGCGCCCGCAGCGCCGCCCGGATGAGTGGGCACAGCGCGCGATCAGTGCGCCGCGACAACCGTCTCGGGCGGCTGGTGCGGCAGCTCGATAGGCAGCGCGACGGCGGACGCTTCAGCGCGGGGCGCCTTCCACCAGTCAGCGTGGGCCTGCCGCGCTACCACGCGTGCCCGCAGGGCACGCAATGCCGCGGCGTCGGCGAGCAGGCGAAGGCGCTGCGCCTTGCTCAAACCGCCCGGCCCCACGTGCGCGGCGAGCTCGACGATTGCGGCCTGGGCGCGGGCCTTCTCACCTGAGGCCGGGCGGCGCACCGGGATCGCTTTGAGCACGTTGCCATGCGCGGTCTCGTCAGCGACGGCGTCAGCCAGGTGCGGCAACGCTGCAAACCATTCGACGTATCGATCGGCCTCGGCCAGTACCGCGGGCTGGCGTGCCTCTTCAGGGATCAAGAACACCCTGCGGGCGCGAAGCCAGCGGCCCGGGCCAGCGTGGCTCGTCCATGCCGAAAGCGGGATCGCGACCAGCAAGCCAAGCAGCACCGGCGAGAGCCACCACGGAAAAGCCGCGCTGCTCAGCAAGATCACCGCGATCCAACTCATTGCAAGCACCGTATGCAAGCCGTGACGACGCAGCGCCTGGCGCCACGGCGTGACGGCATCATCACGCGGCGGTGACTTCCAGTCGAGCTTGAGGCCGGTCAACGCGGCCAGCACAAATTGGGTATGGAAGAGCATGCGCACGGGCGCGAGCAACAGCGAATGCAAGAACTCGAACAGCGCGCCGATCAACAACCGCGAGACGCCGCCGAAGCGCCGCGCCTGGCCACGCAAGATGATCAAGGCGAGCGACAGCGCTTTCGGGGCAAGCAGGAGCACGCCGGTAAGGCCGAACAGCGTCAACATCAACTTGACGTTGGCGTTAGGCCAGATCGGAAAGAGCTGGTACGGCTCGAAAAAGTAACGCGGCACGGCGTGCGAGTGGTCGGCGAACAGTACCGTCGAGAGCAGCAAAAACGCAAGCCACAGCGGCGCCGAAACATAGGCCAGCACACCCGTCAAAAACACCGTGCGGTGCACGGGATGCAGGCCGGGCTCGAACATCAGCCGAGAGTTCTGCAGATTGCCATGCGCCCAGCGCTGGTCGCGCTGCAGTTCGGCCAGGAGGTTCGGCGGCACTTGCTCATAGCTGCCTTCGAGGTCGTGGGCGATCCAGACCTTCCATCCGGCGCGGCGCATCAATGCGGCCTCGACGAAATCATGAGACATGACGTCGCCGGAGAGCGAGGTCTTGCCGTGGAGCGGCGCAAGCGCGCAGTGGGCGATAAACGGTGCCATCCGCAGGATCGCGTTGTGGCCCCAATAGTGCGACTCACCGAGCTGCCAAAAGTGCATTCCGGTCGTGAACAGCGGCCCGTAAACCCTCGAGCTGAATTGAACGATGCGCGCATGCACGGTCTCATGCCCGCAAGCACGCGGCGCCGTCTGGATGATGCCGGCGTCGGGATGGGCCTCCATCATGCGAGCCAGCGAAGTGAGGCAATCGCCGGTCATGACGCTGTCGGCATCGAGAACCACCATGTAGCGGTAGTCGGCACCAAAGCGGCGGCAGAAGTCGGCGACGTTGCCGGCTTTGCGGCGCGTGCGAATCTGCCGCCAGCGGTAGTGCACTCGCACCGCCGTTCCCTGCTGCGCGAGGGCTTCGGTGAGTTGGGTCCATGCGGCCTGCTCGGCCACACGCGTGTTGGGGTCGTTGGTGTCGCTCAGCACGAAGAAGTCGAAGCGTTCGGCCGAGTCGGTGCGCGCCAGCGACTCGACCGTGGCACGCAGCCCGGCAAAGACCGTCGGCACATGCTCGTTGCAGATCGGCATGATGACGGCGGTGCGGGCCTCGGCATCGATCGGCGCTTTCGCGCCATCACCGCGAAGCACCCCGGTCACCGATCGCCGGTCACGGCCCAGCAGCAGCACCCAGGTGCCCATCAACGCCGTCCAGAAGCCGGCCGAGATCCACGCGAAAAGAATGCCGAACAGGACGATCAAACCCTGCTCTGCCCAGCCGTGACCGTGCCGCGGCAGGATATCGATCATGTAGTCGGTGCCGATCGCGGCACCGAGTGCGACCAGCACCAGCAGCAGCACGCGCCGCATCATCAGCGGCCGCGCGTCGAGCGTGACGCGCCAGGGTTGCGGCGGCTTGTAGCCGATCAACCGGAGCAAGGGCCGCAACAACGGATGGCCGGCCCAGGCAGTCGGCACCATCGCACTGCGGTGAACGGGAGGCAAGGGTGCATGGTTTGGATAGTGCGGGTTCACGGCTTCTCCGATTCGGGCGGAACGATGTAGCTCCAGGTTTCGGTGATGGGCTGATTGGCCTGCTTGATCTCGGCGCGCAACTCGATCGGCTTGGCCGCATCGGTGCGCTTGACACGCACCGTCATGCGCCACGCGCCGCTGACCTGATTGCGAAACAGGTTCTGCTCGCGCAGCTGCGCGTTGCCGCCGGTGTCGACACTGGCTTGCAATTTCGCGTCAGCCTTCAACGACCGCAGAGCGGGGCCGTCGAAATCGACGACGAAATTGATGTCGCCGTCGGCTTGCTTCACATAGCCGCGGCCGCGGCGGCTTTGCGTGACCCAGCCCTTGCTCGTGGGAACGGTGCCGCTCATTTGCCAATGCAAACGGTAGGCAAAGTTGAAGGGCTGCTTCGCGGCTGGCGGCTTGTCGGGCACCCAGAAGGCGACGATGTTGTCGTTGGTTTCATCGGGCGTCGGGATCTGCACCAGCTCGACCCGCCCTGCCCCCCAGTTGCCGATCGGTTCGACCCACACGCTCGGCCGGCGTTCGTAAAGCGCCTCGGGGTCTTCGTAGCTGGTCGGCGCGCGGTCGCGCTGCATCAGGCCGAAACCTTTTGGGTTGATCGATGCGAACGAGGTCACCAGCAGGCGCTTCGGATTCACCAACGGCCGCCAGATCCAATCGCCATTGGGGCCCGCAATCGACAGGCCGTCTGAATCGTGAACTTCAGGCCGATAGTCGTCTTGCCCCGGCTGGTTCTCGCCGAACTGGAACATGCTGTTGACCGGCGCCAGACCCAGCTTGGTGATGGCCTCACGCGGATAGAGACGGGCCTGAACCTGCATCGTCGTCTCGCCGCCAGGCGTCAGAACGAAGCGGTACGCGCCCGCCATGCGCTGCGAGTCGAGCAACGCGTAGATGGTGAGAGACGAAGCACCCACCTTGGGCCGCTCGATCCAAAACTCACTGAAGCGGGCGAAGTCTTCGCCGGTGGCGGTCGCGGTGTCGATCGCTGCGCCGCGGGCCGATAGGCCGTAGATTTGCCCCTGCCCCACCGCACGAAAGTAGCTTGCGCCGAGAAACACCAGCACCTCGTCCTTGTAGCCCGGCTTGTTGATCGGGTAATGCACACGGAACCCGGCGAAGCCGACGTTGCGCAGCTTTTTGAGGTCGAGCTTGTTGCGGCCGTAGTCGAAAAGCGCGGGATCGAAGTCGACACGGCGCGAACCCGCGGCGTCGAGCGTGTTGACCCGCACCGGCACTTGGAAACTGCGACCGGGGTGGAAGAACATCAATTCGAACGGCAGCTTCTCGGCTCGCCACAGCGCTTTCTCGGGACGAAAACGAATATCGCGGTAGGCGTCGTAATCGAGGTCGCGCACCTCTTGCGGCAACGCCGACACCGGAGCTTTGTAAGCGGCGACAGAAAGCTCACGAGCGCGTGACGCCACATCCTCGAAACCGAACGCATGAGAAGCAAGCGGAGTCGCGAGCGCGAGGCAAATGGGCCACAACCATAAGCCGAAGCGGCGCAGCGTTTGGACAGCTGAATCGAGCGTCATTCCCTATTCGTTCATCGGAGTGAGACGGCACGACGCAATCAGCGTGCCGGCCTGCCCTCGGCAGAGGCCCGAACTCTACGGGTATTTACGCAACGCGCGGAACCGTTCGTGTTTTCTTACAAGCGTTGCTGGATGCGGCCTGCAGGCGCAATCATGCATAAAAAAGCCCGGTGGCGATCTGCCACCGGGCGTCAAGCGCCCAGCCTTCGGCCATGGCGCTTTGGACGGTCAGACTCGGCTTCGTGGGCCGGTCTCGATTCCGACTTGTCGGCGCGGCGCCTTCCGACGCGCGGCCACGCCCGCAATCACCCGTGTTTGGCGTCGAAGAACTGCTCGTCTTCGGTCGACCCCTTAAGCGCTGCGGTCGACGACAGTGCTTCGATCGTGGTCGTGACCGCATCGAAGTAGCCGGTGCCGACCTCACGTTGGTGCTTGACCGCGGTAAAGCCGCGCTCGGCCGCCGCGAACTCGGCCTCTTGCAATTCGACAAAGGCGGTCATGTTGTTGCGCGCATAGCCGTGTGCCAGGTTGAACATCGAGTAGTTCAGGCTGTGAAAGCCGGCCAGCGTAATGAACTGGAACTTGTAGCCCATCGCGCCCAATTCTTTTTGAAACTTGGCGATGGTCGCGTCGTCGAGATTCTTCTTCCAGTTGAACGACGGCGAGCAGTTGTAGGCCAGCAGTTTGCCCGGGAACTTGGCATGGATCGCATCGGCAAAGCGCTTGGCATAGGCGAGGTCGGGCTTGCCGGTCTCGCACCAGACCATGTCGGCGTACTCGGCATACGCAAGCCCGCGCGAGATTGCCTGCTCAAGACCCGGCGTGGTGCGAAAGAAGCCCTCGATGGTGCGTTCGCCGGTCAAAAAGCCCTTGTCGTTGTCATCGACGTCGCTCGTCACGAGGTCGGCGGCTTCGGCGTCGGTGCGAGCAATGACCAGCGTGGGCGTGCCCATCACATCGGCCGCAAGGCGAGCCGCGACCAGCTTGGCAACCGCTTCGCGCGTGGGCACCAACACCTTGCCGCCCATGTGGCCGCACTTTTTCACCGACGCGAGTTGGTCCTCGAAGTGCACGCCAGCAGCGCCGGCATCGATCATCGATTTCATCAGCTCGAAGGCGTTGAGCACACCGCCGAAGCCGGCTTCGGCGTCGGCGACGATAGGCGCGAAGAAGTCGACGTCGTTCTTGCCCTCCGACCACTGAATCTGGTCGGCGCGGGTAAAGGTGTTGTTGATGCGCTTGACCACCATCGGCACCGAGTTGGCCGGATAGAGCGACTGGTCTGGGTACATCTCGCCGGCGAGGTTGGCGTCGCCTGCCACTTGCCAGCCGCTGAGATAGATGGCCTTCAGCCCGGCCTTGACCTGCTGCATCGCCTGGTTGCCGGTGAGCGCGCCCAGCGTGTTCACGAACGGCTCGCTATTGACCAGATCCCAGAGCTTGATCGCGCCGCGCTTGGCGAGCGTGTGCTCGACCGTGATCGAGCCGCGAAGGCGGACGACATCGGCGGCCGAGTAGCCCCGCTTGATGCCCTTCCAGCGCGGGTTTTCGGCCCAGTCTTTTTCGAGGGCGGAAATTTGCTGATCGCGGGTGAGGTTGTTCATCGGAGGCTCCTGACGGGTAGGAATAGAGGCGAGATTTCTACAGTCAAGAATAGCGATACCGGTGTCGACTGGAAAGACTTATGTCTTATATAAGACTAAAAATAAGTCCCATAAAAATCAATATCTTGGCATCTATATTTCACGATGCGGTGTTTGTATTTCGCAAAGTGAAACGGTTTGCGGCACCGCACCATCGCTATATTTCACGATGTGAATCGACCTTGCCGGGTCGTGAAACTTGGCCCGCGTTTCGCACGATTGCCGCCGCTGCCAAATCTTTTGATTCGCGTTTAAGTCGCTCTCCCGTAGATTCGTCGAACGATATTGCGGCGGCTCGGGTCAACCGGCGACAAAACCGGTCGCACATTGCGCGGCCTTGTGTCTAGACTGCGAGCTATAGCACTCGCACACTCTCGAGGCGGGTGAATCGTCACCCTGGGAGCCCTCGCCATGCACAAAGACGACCCCGCCACCCTCGCCGCCGCAGCCGGCGCGTCTGTCCCGCTGGCCTCGCCCAAGATGGACGCGCACTGGATGCCGTTCACGGCCAACCGCCAGTTCAAGCAGGCACCGAGACTGCTGGCAAAGGCTTCGGGCGTGCACTACTGGACACCCGAGGGCCGGCAGATCCTCGACGGCATCGCCGGCCTTTGGTGCGTCAACGCCGGTCATGCGCGGCCGAAGATCGTGCAGGCCATTGCCCAGCAAGCCGCCGAGATGGACTTCGCGCCGGGCTTCAACATGGGCCACCCCAAATCGTTCGAGCTGGCCGAGCGCTTGATCGAGCTGACCCCGCCCGCCTTGAACCGCGTCTTCTTCGCCAACTCGGGCTCCGAGGCGGTCGACACGGCTCTGAAGATGGCGATCGGCTACCACCGCGCGCGCGGCGATGGCGCGCGAACCCGCTTGATCGGGCGTGAACGCGGCTACCACGGCGTCAACTTTGGCGGCATCTCGGTCGGCGGCATCGTCGGCAACCGCAAATCGTTCGGGCCGCTGCTGCCGGGTACCGATCACATCCGCCACACCCACGACCTCAGCAAGAACGCGTTTTCGCGCGGCGTGCCCGAGCACGGCGCCGAGTTGGCCGACGACCTCGAGCGCCTTGTCGCCCTGCACGACGCGTCGACGATCGCCGCGGTGATCGTCGAGCCGGTCGCCGGCTCGACCGGCGTGCTGTTGCCGCCCAAAGGCTATTTGCAGCGCCTGCGCTCGATTTGCGACAAGCACGGCATCTTGTTGATCTTCGACGAAGTCATCACCGGTTTCGGCCGCCTCGGCTCACCCTTCGCGGCGACCCATTTCGATGTCGTCCCCGACTTGATGGTGGTTGCCAAGGGCATTACCAATGGCTGTGTGCCGATGGGTGCCGTTTTCGTCAAGCAGCACATTCACGACGCGTTCATGGCCGGGCCTGAGCATTTGATCGAGTTCTTGCACGGCTACACCTATTCGGGTCACCCGCTCGCCTGCGCCGCCGCCCTGGCCACACTCGACACCTATGCCGAAGACGGCCTGCTCACTCGCGGGGCTTCGATGGCTCCGGTGTTCGAGAACGCGCTTCACTCGCTTCGCGGTTTGCCGCATGTGATCGATGTGCGCAACATCGGCCTGGTCGGCGGTATCGAGCTCGAGCCAATCGCGGGCAGCCCCGGCAAGCGGGCGTTCGACGCCTTTCTGGCCTGCTGGGAGCGAGGTGTGCTGATCCGCACCACTGGCGACACGATTGCGCTTTCGCCGCCGCTGATCATCGATAGCGGGCCCATCGACCAGATCGTCAGCACCATTGCCGACGTGCTCCGGCAACACGCCTGATCGGCCATTCGACGCCCCACGACTCGTCTCGAAAAAGCTTTTTCAGCCCACACCCCGGCATTGCTGCGCTCAGCCCCGACCTGCGCATCGCCAAGCTCCTTAACCACACGGCCACCGCGCGGTCGGGTGCCGGGGGCCAACCTTCAACAAACGACATGCTGTGACGACGCCGACACCTCCAAAACCGCTGGTTCTGGTGCCAGCCTGCAACCGCACGTTGGGCCAGCATCCGTTTCATGTCGCCGGCAAAAAATACATCGATGCCGTGCGCCTCGCCGGCTGCCAGCCTTTGATCGTGCCGGGCGCTACGCTGGATGAACTCGACGCGCTGCTCGACCTGGCGCACGGCGTGCTGCTCACGGGCTCGGCCTCCAACGTGCACCCCAGCCACTTCGACGAAGCCGTGCACGACCCTTCGTTGCCGCTCGACCCGGCCCGCGACGCTTGGACGCTGCCGTTGATCCCTCGCGCAATCGCCCGCGGCCTTCCGTTGTTCGGCATCTGCCGCGGCTTTCAGGAAGTTAATGTGGCCCTCGGCGGCACGCTGCATCAGGCAGTGCAAGAGGTCGCCGGACGCAACGATCACCGCAGCGCGAACGAGGCATCGGTCGAGCTCGAATACGGACCAGCGCACGAGATCGAGGTGCAGCCCGGCGGCGTGCTCGAGCACGTACTCGGGGGCTTGCCGAGTTGCGCTCGTGTGCGGGTCAATTCGGTGCATGGTCAGGGCGTCAACCGCCTCGCCGCCGGCCTGCGCACCGAAGCACTCGCGCCCGACGGGTTGATCGAAGCCTTCTCGATCGGCGATGCACGCGGCTTTAACCTGTGCGTGCAATGGCACCCCGAATGGCAGGCCGCGGACAACCCGGTCTCAAGGCAGCTCTTCGAGGCGTTCGGCGCGGCGTGCGAAGCTTACCGAGATCGCCGACGCCTGCTGCATCACGAAACCGAGCCCCCTGACCCCCATCGTTAGGTGTGCTTCTTGCGGGCGCTGCCCGCTGTGCCAACGTTTCCGGTGGCTCCGTCTAAGCCACGCGACCGCCTTCTGACGCAGGTGCTTCATGCAAGACAAAAGCAAATTCACGTTCGCCGATCTCGAGACCTGGTTCGACGAACGTCGCGTCACCGAAATCGAATGCCTCGTGCCCGACCTGACCGGTGTGGCGCGCGGCAAGATCTTGCCGCGCGAAAAATTCACCGAAGACCGCGGCATGCGTTTGCCCGAAGCCATCGTCGGCATCGGCGTCACCGGCAACTTCCCCGAAGACGGGCCGTACTACGACGTCATCCACCCCACCGACCGAGACATGCACCTGCGGCCCGACCCGAGCACCGTGCGCATCGTGCCGTGGGCCACCGACCCGACCGCGCAGGTGATCCACGACTGCTTCGACCGCGACGGTCGGATGATTCCGTATGCGCCGCGCTCGGTGTTGCGGCGCATCTGCGGCCTGTATGCCGCAGAAGGCTGGAACCCCGTGGTCGCACCAGAGCTCGAGTTCTATTTGATCGAGCGCAACGCCGATCCCAATGTGCCGTTGCGCCCGCCGAGGGGCCGAAGTGGCCGGGCCGAGACCTCGCGCCAGGCTTATTCGATCGACGCGGTGAACGAGTTCGATCCGCTGTTCGAAGACATCTACGCCTACTGCGCGCAGATGGAGCTGAACGTCGACACGCTGATCCACGAGGTCGGCGCCGGGCAGATGGAAATCAACTTTTTCCATGACCACCCGCTGGGCCTGGCCGACGAAGTCTTCTTCTTCAAGCGCACGATTCGCGAAACTGCCTTGCGCCACGAGATGTACGCCACCTTCATGGCGAAGCCGATGGCCAACGAGCCGGGCAGCGCGATGCACGTGCACCAGAGCATCCTGAGCACCCTCACCGGAAAAAATATCTTCAGCAACGAAGACGGCTCGCCGAGCCAGGAGTTCTTTTGGTACATCGGCGGCCTGCAAAAGTACACGCCGGCGGCGATGGCGCTCTTCGCACCCTACGTCAACTCGTACCGCCGGCTCGCCCGCTCGACCGCGGCGCCGATCAACATCCAGTGGGGCAGCGACAACCGCACCGTCGGCATCCGCTCGCCGGTTGCGACAGCGGCAGCGCGCCGCATCGAAAACCGCGTGATCGGTGCCGACGCCAACCCTTACGTCGCACTCGCCGCAACGCTTGCTTGCGGCTACCTCGGCATGAAAAACAAGATCGAGCCGGCACCCGAATGCAAGGGCGACGCCTACTTGTCCGAGTACCAGCTCCCGCGCTCGCTGAGCGAAGCGCTCGGCTGGCTCGCCGACGAGAAAGACCTGCACGACGTGCTCGGCAAAGAGTTCATCACGGTGTACTCCGAGGTCAAGGAGATCGAGCACGACGAATTCATGAAGGTGATTTCGCCGTGGGAGCGCGAGCACCTGCTGCTGCACGTTTGACCGAGGACACGCCGCATGACCGACCGCATGACCGAACGCACCACGGCCCAATGGCAGGCCGCCGACGCCGCGCACTACCTGCACCCGTTCACCGACTTCAAATCGCTGGCCAGCAAGGGCTCGCGGGTCATCGACAGGGCAGACAACATCTACCTCTGGGACAGCGACGGGCACAAAATTCTCGACGGCATGTCGGGCCTGTGGTGCGTCAACGTCGGCTACGGCCAGCGCGATCTGATCGATGCCGCAACGAGGCAGATGACCGAGCTGCCGTTCTACAACAGCTTCTTTCAAACCGCCACGAAGCCCGCGATCGAGCTTGCCGAGCTGCTCGCCGAGGTCACCCCGCCGCAGTTCGCGCACGTGTTTTTTTCGGGCTCGGGCTCGGAAGGCAACGACACCGTGGTGCGCATGGTGCGGCGCTACTGGGACTTGCTCGGCGCACCCGAACGCACGGTCATCATCAGCCGCCACAACGCGTACCACGGCTCGACGATGGCTGGTGCCTCGCTCGGCGGCATGGCCGGCATGCATGCGCAAGGCGGCCTGCCGATTCCGGGCATCACGCACATCGAGCAGCCCTTCTGGTTCGAACTCGGCAACGGCCTGAGCCGCGATGCCTTCGGCCTCGAAGCCGCCGGCTGGCTCGAGGCCAAGATTCTCGAGATTGGGGTCGACAAAGTTGCGGCCTTCATCGGCGAGCCGGTGCAAGGCGCGGGCGGCGTGATCGTGCCGCCAGAGACGTACTGGCCCGAGATTCAGCGCATCTGCGACAAATACGGCGTGCTGCTGGTCTCCGACGAAGTCATTTGCGGGTTCGGCCGAACCGGTCACTGGTTCGGCTGCGAACGCTTCAGCTTCACACCCGACCTCATGACCTTCGCCAAGGGCGTGACCTCGGGTTACGTGCCGCTCGGCGGCGTGATGGTCGGCAGTCGTATCGCAAATGTGCTGATCGAGCGCGGCGGCGAGTTCAACCACGGCTACACCTACTCCGGCCACCCGGTCGCCTGCGCGGTGGCGCTCGCCAACATCAGGCTGATTCAGCGCGAAGGCCTGGTCGACAAGGTGCGAGGCGACACCGGCCCGTATCTGGCCGAGCAGTTTGCGGCGCTCGCCGCACATCCGCTGGTCGGCGAGGTGCAAACCTGCGGACTGATGGGCGCCGTGCAGTTGGTGCAAGACAACGCGAGCGGCGAAGCGTTTGCGCCCGAACTCGAGGTCGGCATGCTCTGCCGCGGCCACTGCTTCGGCAACGGGCTGATCATGCGCGCCGTCGGCGACCGCATGATCGTGGCGCCGCCGCTGGTGATCACGCGCAACCAGATCGACGAGATGATGGCGCTGATCCGCCGCTGCCTCGATTTGACCTTCACCGACTTGGCTCGCCAAGGTCGACGATGAACCCATGCGCCCGGCGAGAGCTTGTCGGCGCGAGGTTTGCCTGCGGCATCGACAAAACCCGCTGGCTAAACTTCGCGCCCAGTTCGCCCCGTCAAAGGGGTGCCAAACACCGGACCCTCCTTTGAGTGGCAACCCTGCAATGACAGTCAGCGATACGCAAACTGCCCCTGCGGCAGCCACCTACCTGCAAATTCAGGACGTCGTCAAAGACTTCAGCGGCTACAAGGCGGTAAACCACGTCAGCCTCGACATCGCGAAGGGCGAAATCTTCGCGCTGCTCGGCTCCTCGGGCTGCGGCAAGACGACCCTGCTGCGCATGCTGGCCGGCTTCGAGGCGCCGAGCAGTGGGCGCATCGTGTTGAATGGCCAAGACCTCGCCGGAATGCCGCCTTACGAGCGACCGATCAACATGATGTTTCAGTCGTACGCGCTGTTCCCTCACCTGACGGTCTGGGACAACATCGCCTTCGGCTTGCGGCGCGAGGCGATGCCGAAAGACCAGTTGGCGGCGCGCGTCGAGGCGATGCTCAAGCTGGTGCAACTGGGCAAGTACGCCAAGCGCAAACCGCACCAGCTCTCGGGCGGGCAACAGCAGCGCGTCGCGCTCGCGCGCAGCCTGGCGAAGCGGCCGCAGCTAATGCTGCTCGACGAGCCTTTGGGCGCGCTCGACAAGAAGCTGCGCGAAGAAACCCAGATCGAGCTCGTGAACATCATCGAAGAAGTCGGCGTCACTTGTGTGATGGTCACGCACGACCAGGAAGAAGCGATGACGATGGCCTCGCGGATTGCGGTGATGAGCGAAGGCAGCATCCTGCAGGTGGGCCCGCCGAGCGAGATTTACGAGACACCGGCGACGCGCTTCGTTGCCGACTTCATCGGCAACGTCAACATGATGGAAGGAACGCTCGCGACAGACGAGCCCGACCACGTCGTCATCGACTGCATCGACTGCAGCCATTACGTCGGCCACGGCATCACCGGCACCGAAGGCATGAGCCTGGCGGTTGCGGTGCGGCCCGAAAAAATCGCGTTGCAACGCGAGATGCCCGAGCTGCCGCACGCGCCGCACAACCGCGCCCGGGGCACCGTCAAAGACATGGCCTACTTCGGCAGCTTCACCGTCTATCACCTGCAGCTCGCCAGCGGTGCGATGCTGAAGGTGAGCCAGAGCAACGTCGCGCGCCACCGCGATGATCAACTCACCTGGGGCGACACCGCCTGGGCCTCGTGGTCGCCAACGGCGCAGGTGGTGTTGACGCAATGACCGGCGCGCTGACATCACTCAGGCGCGGCCGCACGGCAGTGATCGGCGTGCCGTATCTCTGGCTGGTCGTCTTCTTTCTCGTGCCGTTTCTGGTGGTGTTGAAGATCAGCGTCTCGGAGATGGGCGACGTCAGCGTCAACGACATCGTGTCGGTCAAAGACGGCGTGCTGCAGCTCACCTTGCGCGGCACCAGCTACGCCTTCATCGCACAAGACAGCCTCTACTTCAAGACTTACCTTTCGAGCATCAAATACGCGGCGATCACGACCGTGCTTTGCCTCGCGATCGGCTATCCGTTTGCCTACTTCATGGCCCGCGCCAGGGCGACCGTTCAGCCGGCATTGCTGATGCTGGTGATGCTGCCCTTCTGGACTTCGTTTCTCTTGCGCGTTTACGCCTGGAAGGGCCTGCTCGACGAGAACGGCTGGGTCTGGCACGTGCTGACCGCGTTGCGCATCGACCAGACCCTCGCCTACTTCGAGCTGATCGCAGCGCCAGGCAAGCTGATGAACACGCCCTTTTCGCTCGTGATCGGCATGGTCTACACCTACCTGCCGTTCATGATCCTGCCGCTGTACTCCAACCTCGCGAAGATGGACCTGCGCTTGCTCGAGGCCGCCTCCGACCTGGGCGCCACCCCCTGGAAGGCGTTCTGGCTGGTCACCGTGCCGCTATCGAAGGCCGGCATCATCGCGGGTTCGATGCTGGTGTTCATTCCGTGCATCGGCGAGTTCGTGATCCCCGAGCTGCTCGGCGGCCCGCAGACGCTGATGATCGGTCGCGTGCTCTGGGACGAATTCTTCAGCAACAACGACTGGCCGGTGGCCTCGACCGTCGCGGTCGTGATGATCTTGCTGATCATCGTGCCGCTCGCCGTGTTCAACCGATACCAAGCCGAATCGCAGGAGCCCAGCAAGTGAGCGGCACCCGAAAAACGGTGTTCGGCGCCGGCTTTGCGCGGGGCTTCGGTCGCAGCTGGCTGGGTGCGACCTATGTCTTTCTTTACCTGCCGATCGTGGCCCTCATCGTCTACTCGTTCAACGATTCGCCGATCCCCAACCTCTGGAAAGGCTTCACGCTCAAGTGGTACGTCAAGCTCGCGAGCGACGGCGAGATGCTCCGCGGTCTTTGGCTTTCACTCAAGATCGCGTTCTTTACCGCGACCGGTTCGGTGGTGCTCGGCACGCTGGCCGCATTCGCGCTCGTCAAATATCGCCGCTTCCCTGGTCGCACACTCTTCAGCGGCATGGTCAGCGCACCGTTGGTCATGCCCGAAGTCATCATCGGCCTGTCGTTGCTGCTGATGCTGGTCTCGGTGCAAAAGGCCTTCGGCTTTCCGGAGCGCGGTGCGATCACCATCTGGTTCGGCCACTTGCTGCTCGGCATGGCCTACGCCACCGTGGTCGTGCAGGCTCGCTTGCAGGGCCTGAACCCGCAGCTCGAAGAGGCGGCGATGGACCTGGGCGCCCGGCCGTTCGAGGTCTTCACGCTGGTGACCTTGCCAATGATCTCGCAGGCGCTGATGTCGGCCTGGCTGCTCACCTTCACGCTTTCGCTCGACGATGTCGTGCTCTCGGCCTTTCTCAACGGCCCGGGCTCGACGACCATGCCACTGGTGATCTTCTCGCGCGCCAGGCTCGGCTTGAACCCGAGCGTCAATGCGGTCGCGACCGTCGTCATCACGCTGGTCGCGATCGGCACCGTGGTTGCGAGCTACCTGATCGCCCGCGCCGAGCGGGAGCGCGCCAAGGCCGTCGCACAGGCTCGACGCGAGTGACCGCTTGAGTCTGAACGCGCGGGAGCACGGTGGGCGCGATGCCTCTTCGGACCACCGGTGCGAAACGGCATTTGGGTGCTGGATCGTGCCGTCTTGACGGCGCCTTCCGACGTGATGACCTCGACGCGCGCCACGCAATGGTTTTCTTATGCCTGCCTCGGCTTGAGCATGGCGCTGGTCGGCAGCTACGTCGGCCTCTCCAAAGTGCTGGTGCTCGTGTTCCCCATCTTCCTGTTGGCGTGGCTGCGCTTCGGCATTGCGGCGCTCGCGATGGTCGGCTGGGTGCGACGCAAGCCCGGCGAAGCTTCGCTGGCCTTGAACGATCGCAAGCTGCTGTTCATGGAATCGTTCTTCGGCAATTTCTTGTTTTCGATCTGCATGCTGTTCGGCGTCGCACAAAGTTCGGCGCTGGCCGCGGGCGTCATCATGGCCGGCATACCGGCCGCGGTGGCGCTGCTCTCGCGCGTCGTTTTGCACGAGCACATCGGCATGCGGGTGATGCTCGGCATCGCATGCGCCGTCAGCGGCATTGCGCTGGTCTCGCTGACACAGCACGGCACCGCATCGGGTGCTGGCGCGTCGTTGGTCGGCAATCTGCTGCTGATCGGCGCAGTGACTTGCGAGGCGATCTACGTGGTCATCGGCAAAAAGCTCACCGGCCGCATCGGGCCCAAGCGCATCAGCGCCCTCATCAACCTTTGGGGGCTCGCACTCGTGACGCCGCTCGGCCTCTGGCAGGCGCTGAGCTTCGACTTCACCGGCGTTGCCTCGGGATCGTGGTGGCTGTTGCTGTTCTATTCGATCGCCGCCAGCATGGTGACCGTGTGGCTCTGGATGACCGGCCTGCGCCATGTGCCGGCATCAAAGGCCGGCATATTCACGGTACTGCTGCCGATCAGCGCCGCGGCGATCGGCGTGCTGTTTTTGGGCGAGCGCTTCAGCGCCGCTCAGGCTGGCGCGTTCGGCCTGGCGCTCGTGGGTGTCGTGCTCGCGACCTGGCCGGGCCGCGCGGTGGCTATACCGCCGCCGGGCTGAGTGCAGCGCGGGCTCGACGCGAAACCACCGCGGGCGGCTCGACCTTCAAGCGATGGTCGGACCACACCTGACGCCAGCGCCGCGCGCCGGGCAGCCCGTTGCGCAGGCCGAGCATGTGACGCGACACGTGCGACCACGGCTCGCCAGACGTGAGCGCTCGTTGCATGTAGGCCACCATTTCGTCCTCGACCTGATCGCGATCACGCGGGGCCGGCGGTTCGCCGAAGAACTGCGCGTCCCAATCGGTCATCGGCCACGGGTGGTGATAGGCCTCGCGCCCCAGCATCACGCCGTCGACGTGGGCGAGTTGTTCGGCGATCTGCGTCGGGGTGGTGATGCCGCCGTTGAGTACGATGGTGAGCCGCGGAAAGTCGCGCTTCAACTGGTGGACGAACTCATAGCGCAGCGGCGGCACTTCGCGGTTTTCTTTCGGGCTCAGGCCCTGCAACCACGCGTTTCGCGCATGAACGATGAACACCTCGCAGCCGGCCTCTGCGACGGTACCGACGAAGTCGCGCACGAACTCGTAGTGCTCGGTCTTGTCGATGCCGATGCGGTGCTTAACCGTGACCGGCAGCGAGGTCGCATCGCGCATTGCCTTGACGCCGTCGGCCACCAGCGTCGGCTCGGCCATCAGGCAGGCGCCGAACGCGCCGCGCTGCACCCGCTCGCTCGGGCAGCCGCAGTTGAGGTTGACTTCGTCGTAGCCCCACTGCTCGGCCAGCTTCGCGCAGCGCGCCAGATCGGCCGGCTCACTGCCGCCGAGTTGCAGGGCCAGCGGATGCTCCTCGGCGTTGAACGCCAAGTGGCGCGGTACGTCGCCATGCAGCAGTGCGCCGGTCGTCACCATCTCGGTGTACAGCCGGGTGTGACGGGTCAGCAGGCGGTGGAAGAAGCGGCAGTGCCGATCGGTCCAGTCCATCATCGGCGCGACGCTGAGGCGCCACGGGCTGGGCAGAGGGTTCGAGGTGAGGGTCATGACGAAAAAGGCGGGCGCGGTGAAGCCGCGCGGCCGACATTGTGCCCACAGTGGGCAGGCACCAGCGGCTAAGCTGCGCCGATGAACCGAATGCAATCTGCCCGGCGCCATGCGGCCCCTGCGCTCGCCATGGCACTTCTTTTGTGCGGCTGCACCACGCCCGCAACCATACCGACCGCGGACGAGATGCAACGCCTGCGAGCCTCGCGCTTCGTGCTGCTCGGTGAGGTGCACGACAACGCCGAGCAGCATCGCCAACGGGCTGCGTTGCTGAGCGTGCTGCTGACCGATGGGCGCCCGACGACGATCGTGTTCGAGCAGATGGGGCGCGACCAAGACGCAGCGATCGGTGCGGCGCCGCGCGAGGCCGAGGCGATCGCCGATGCCGGTCGACTCGATCGCCGCGCTTGGGGCTGGCCGCTGCATAAACCGCTGGTCGAAGCGGCGCTCGCAGCCTCGGCGCCGATTCGCGGCGGCAACCTCGAGCCGGCCGAGGTGCGAGCCGTTGTGCGTGATCAGCTCTCTGGGACGCCAGCCGATCTGCAGTCGATGCTGGCCGATCCGTCATGGCTCGCCGATCAGCAAGCCGCAGTTGAACGAGAGATCGATACCGGTCATTGCCATGCCTTGCCCGCCTGGCAGTGGCCGGCAATGGCAATGGCGCAGCGGGCGCGCGACGCCGCAATGGCGACAGCGTTAATTGCTGCAGCCGGTACCAGCGGCCGCGCGGTGCTGATCGCAGGCAACGGCCACGTGCGGCGTGACCTCGGTGTGCCGCACTACCTGCGCGCAGCGGGGGTGCCCCAATCGACGATCACGAGTGTGGGCTACCTCGAGGCGCCCGCCACCGCGCACGGCGAGCCTTACGACCTCGTGGAGGTGACACCGGCGGCAGCGCGCGACGACCCCTGCGAGGCTTTCGTCAAACGCAAACCATGATTCGATGCGATCAAGCGCGCGCCGCCGCCGACGCGATGCCGCTGACAAAGCGCGGCCATAGCGCGTCGGGCAGGTCGTGGCCCATGCCGGAGATCAGGTCCAGCTCGGCGCCGGTGATGCGCGCGGCCAGGTCGCGGCCTGCAGCGACCGGCACCAACGGGTCGGCAAGGCCGTGGATGACCTGCGTCGGTTGGCGAATCTGCGCGAGCAGCTTCGAGCGGTCGCCATCGGCGGCGATCGCTACCAGCTGACGTGCCGCGCCCTGCGGTCGGTGCGAGCGTCGCACCGCGAGGCCGAGGCGCTCGTTGAGTTGTGCGTCGCTCGCCGAGTAATCGGGGCTGCCGATCAGGCGGTAAAGCTTGACGTAATGCGCAATCACGCTTTCGGTGTTTCGCGGGTCGGCCGGGCGAGAGAGCAGTGCGCCACCCACCTTGAGCGACGGGCCGGGCAAGCGCCGCGCGCCACTGCTGGTCATCATTAAGGTAAGGCTCTTGACCTTCGTCGGATGTCGCGCCGCCAAGTGCTGCGCGATCATGCCGCCCATCGAAGCGCCGCAAATATGCGCAGCCCGAATGCCCAAGACATCGAGAAGGCCCGCCGTGTCGTCGGCCATGTCTGCGAGCGCATAGGGCGAAGCGACCTTCAAGCCAACGGCGTAGCGGATCGCATCGAGCGCGAGGTTAGGCACGCCGACGTGGTCGAAGCGCTGACTCAGGCCGATGTCGCGGTTGTCGAACCGAATCACCCGAAACCCGCGGGCCACCAGCAGCTCGACAAATTGTGCGGGCCACATGACGAGCTGCATGCCGAGGCCCATGATGAGCACGAGCGGCTCGCCGTGCGGCGAACCGTGGTCTTCGACTTCGAGGGCGATGCCGTTGACAGCGATCTGCATGCGGCGATCAGGCGGTCGTTGCCGACGACACAGTCGCCGCATGCGACCCGGTGTGGAAGAACCAACGCCGCTTGCCGCTCGCCTCGAACGGCCGCCACTGGCCCTCGGGTCGGGCCAACCGATCGGCCAGCGCGTAGAGCGCGAACGGGTTCAACCCCATACCGAGGTGACTCGCTGGCACCTCGATGTTTTCGGCCAACGGCGAAGGCTCGTTGAGGCTGCACTGCCAGGCGACGATGCCGTCGGTGCGCGAAAAGATCGAGGTCGTCGGCACGGGCGGCGGTGTTCGCAAGCTTTCGATCAGCGCCGGGTCGCTCGCCTTCTTGCCACTGAGCAACTCGAACATGCGCCAGGCGTTCGTGGCCCGCGGGTGCCCTGCGAACGGCGTTCCGAGCGTGACCACGCAACGCGTCTGCTGGGGCATCTGTTTGGCCGTCTCGCGGGCGTAGAGGCCGCCGAGGCTCCAGCCGACGAGGCTGATCGGTCGGCCGTAGCGCTCAGCAAGCGCCCGGACGTCGTCTGCGCATTGCTTGAGCACCCCGTCGCGAGGACCCAGGTTGAAGCCCTGCCCCCAGGCGTGCGTCGCGTAGCCGAGGTTGTCGAGAAAATTGCGCAACGGCGCGGTGGTCAGGTCGTTCGCGGCCATGCCGGGGAAGACCAACACCGGATGACCATCGCCGCGCGGCAGACGTTTCAGCCAAGGTGTAGCAACCAGCGTGGCAGCGGCCTCCAACAGTGCGCGGCCTTCGAGCAACATGAGCCAGGCGCTCGGTGGCCGCAGCTCGCCGTTGGCCGAAGGTTTGAGGTCGGGGAGTCCGGACATGCTGCACGCAGGCTGAAGGAAGCCGGCGATGTTACCGGCCGCGCAATGTTGCTGCGCGAACGGTGGCAACCCGCGGGTCAGTAGTCGCTGCCGGCACTGCCTGGGGCGAGATTGTCGAACTTGGTCAGCGGCTTGTTGAAGAAGAGCTTGAGCGTGCCGGTCGGGCCGTTGCGCTGCTTGCCGATGATGATCTCGGCGATGCCGGGCTCCTTGCTCGGCGTGGGCCCGTCGATTTTGTTGTAGTAGTCGTCGCGGTAGATGAACATGATGACGTCTGCATCTTGTTCGATCGCGCCGGACTCGCGCAGGTCGCTCATCATGGGACGCTTGTCGGTGCGGGTCTCGACGCTGCGGTTCAGCTGCGAAAGCGCAAGCACCGGGCACTTCAGTTCTTTCGCGAGTGACTTGAGCCCACGCGAAATCTCGCCGATCACCGTCGCGCGGTTTTCTTCGCTGCTGCCGCTGCTGCCGCTCATCAGCTGAAGGTAGTCGACCACGATCATGCCGAGCTGCCCGCACTGACGCGCCTGGCGTCTGGCGCGCGCACGCACCTCGGTCGGCGTTAGCGCCGAACTCTCGTCGATGAACATGCTGACGGTGCCGAGCTTTTCGACCGCCTCCGAGAGCCGGCCCCATTCGTCGTCTTTCAGCCGGCCGGTTCGCAGGTTGCTTTGGTCGATGCGGCCGAGCGAGCCGACCAGGCGCAGCGCAAGTTGGGCGGCGCCCATTTCCATCGAGAACACCACCACCGGCAGGCCTTCGGCCACGGCCACGTGCTCGGCGATGTTGAGCGCAAATGCGGTTTTGCCCATCGAGGGGCGCGCAGCGAGCACGATCAGATCGCCAGGCTGAAAGCCCGAGGTCATGCGGTCGAGGTCGTAGTAGCCGGTGCGCACGCCGGTCACGTCTTCGGCGCCGTTCTCGTGCAGTTCGGTCACGCGGTCGAGCAGCGCGACGACGAGCGAATCCATGCTTTGAAAGCCCTGCTGAGACTTCGAGCCCTCTTCGCCGATGCGAAAGATCTTGCCTTCGGCCTCGTCGAGAATCTCGCTGACCGCGCGGCCCTGCGGGTTGAACGCGCTGGTCGCGATCTCGTCACTCGCCGCAACGAGCTTGCGCAGCACCGCCCGCTCGCGCACGATCTCGGCGTAACGGCGCATGTTGGCCGCGCTCGGCACGCTTTGCGCGAGCGCGTTGAGGTAGACCAGGCCACCGCACTCTTCGGCCTTGCCGAGGCTTTGCAATTGCTCGAACACCGTGATCACGTCGGCCGGCTTGGTCGCACTGATCAGGTTACCGACAGCGGCGTAGATCAGCCGGTGTTCGTAGCGGTAGAAATCGCTGTCGGTGAGCAAATCGCCCGCTCGGTCCCAGGCGCTGTTGTCGAGTAGCAGCCCGCCGAGCACGCTTTGCTCGGCCTCGACCGAGTGCGGTGGGATGCGCAGCTTGGCGATTTCGTCGTCAGGCCGTGTCAGGCTGGAATCTCGGGTGGGGAAGACGGCCGACATATCGAGTTCCTCGGGGGCGCTCTCATCAATTGGGGGTGGCGTTCAAGAGCCTGTGAACAAGCCTGTGCACAGCCGGTGAACGGTCAGGGGAAACATTCAAAAATCCGCAGCCCAAAGAGAAAGGCCGGCAAAGCCGGCCTTTCGTTAGAGCGTCGTGGTTAGCACCGTTGCCGGCACTGCGAAACCTTAGCCGGTTTCGCCCAGAACGACAACCTTGACTTCTACAACCACGTCGGTATGCGGCGCCACGCTCACGGTGTGCTCGCCGATCGTCTTCAGCGGGCCGTTCGGCATGCGCACCTGGGCCTTCGCGACCTTGAAGTCGATGCGGGTCAGCGCGTCGGCGATGTCGGCGCTGGTCACCGAGCCGAACAGGCGGCCATCGACACCGGCCTTCTGCGTGATGTGAACGGTGCGGCCGCTCATCTTCTCGCCCAACGCATTGGCCACAGCAAGTTTTTCGGCAGCGGCCTTCTCGAGTTCAGCGCGCTTGGCCTCGAATTCCTTGATTGCCGACTCGGTCGCACGGCGAGCAGAGCGCTGCGGAATCAAGAAATTGCGCGCATAGCCATCTTTGACCTTGACGACATCGCCCAGGTTGCCAAGATTGACGACTTTTTCCAAAAGGATAATTTGCATAGGGTTGCTCCTTAAACCTTGTGCTGGTCGCTGTACGGCAGCATGGCCAGGAAACGCGCCCGCTTGATGCACGTCGTCAACTGGCGCTGGAAAAACGCGCGCGTGCCGGTCAGGCGAGCTGGTGTGATTTTGCCGTTCTCACCAATGAAATCGCGCAGTGTGTCGATGTCTTTGTAGTCAATCTGCTTGACGCCGGTCACCGTGAAGCGACAGAAGCGCTTGCGGCGGAACAGCAGCGATTGCGTATTGCGTTTGGGTTTGCGGTCCTTCGAGAACCGACCTTTACCACGTGGCGGGGGCATATGAAACCTCTTTCAAAATTCGCCAAAGCGAATGTTTTCAAACAGTGAGCAGGTGCGTCCAGGACGTCAGTCCAACTCGGTGACATGGAAGACAACGCCTCGACCGTTGCGCTGCGACCCGAGAAAACCGACGAAACCATGCAGGCTCCCGAGTTCCAGCTTCTCGCAACGTGCCGTAATTTCACCGATCGCGCGGGCTCGAATATCGAACCAGACCTTGCGCGTCTTGCCGTCTTGTGTGGCCTCCGACTCGTGCTTCAAGCTCAAATCGAGGGCCGGCAATCCGGCGGGGGTGTATCGCAGCACGCCTCGCTCCATTAGTACTGCCGTCAGAACCAATCGGTTCATTCAGCGAGTGCCAACAGGCAGCGATCGGCGCGTCGTCAGGCCGAAGCCTCCTGTGGGGGACGCTCCTGGCGCTCGGGGCGATCACCGCCACGGTCACCGCGGTCGCCGCCGCGGTCACCCCGGTCGCCACGATCAGACGGCGGTGCCGACTTGCGTGAGTCTTCGCGCTCGACCATTTTCATCATGACCGACGGCGTGGTGACGGCTTCGTCTTGCAGCACCGTCAGGTGACGGATAACCGCGTCGTTGAAGCGGAAGCCGGTCTCGAGTTCGGCCAGCACTTCTTTACTGCACTCGATGTTGAGGCAGAGGTAGTGCGTTTTCGCGAGCTTCTGAATCATGTAGGCCATCTGGCGACGGCCCCAATCTTCTACCCGGTGCACCTTGCCACCGCCGGTGGAAATAACACTTTTATAACGCTCCAGCATGGCTGGAACCTGTTCGCTTTGATCCGGATGGATCAACAAAACGATTTCGTAGTGACGCATTGAGACTCCTTGTGGTTCGCCCGGCTGCGCATACTCGGTGCGCACGCGGCCGGTGGGGTTGAGCCACCCCGAAGCGTCAGTCCCGGGTGTGGCAAGGCAAGCCCACGAGTGTAACCGGTCGGGCGACTTGAGCCCGCGGCGCGACGTGGCAGGGCACCGGCCAACGAGATGGGCTCTGCGAAGGTCCGGCGATTAAAGGAGACGCACTGTGCCTCATGCTTATCGTGCGATCTCTGACGTCCGAACGTATCCGTGATGAGCAACTGCAGACCTGCTCATTCCCTCGTTTGACGAGGTGTGTCAGGATGCCCACGCGCGGTCGGACACGGCTCGCCTCGAAACCACCGGCCATTCGGCCAGCGAACTCGTAAATTATGAACCGTTCAAGCCCCGTCGATGCTGCATCGGCCCCTGCTCCAAACGCTGACGGCTGGCAAGCAACCCGCGCCCAGACCTCGGTTGCGACGCAGTTTATTGAGGAGCGAGAGTATCTCGCCACCGAATCGATGCCCGAGATCGGGCGACAAACCGGAGCCAACGAACGTGAGTTGTTCGTCTCGTGTGCCCCCGACCTTGCGATGCAACAGCAGTTCGAACATGCCCACCCCGAGTTCATCGCCGTGCACGATGTCGCCACCAACTCGTCGCGCCGATTGCTGGCCGGCATCGCTGCCGCAAGCAAGCGAGCGGTGCAAAGACTGGTGATCAGGCGCCAGGGTTACGGCACTGCGCTTGCAACGCTCGAGTTCGTGGAATTACCCACCGCCGACGGCAGCAGCTTGCGCATGTATTCCACCGAAGCCGATGCCGACACGTCGGCGCGCCACGGCCTTGCCCACATGCTGCTGGCCTACAGCCGGCTCGGCGTATTCATGGTCGGTGACCTCCCCGGTCACGCGATCGCTTCGGCGCTCAAGCCCTTTCACGACTTCATGGTCGCAGGCCCGTGGCCGAATCGACAGGTGCTGCTGCTGCCTCTTGCGGCAGGCAGCACGCTGGTCACCCAGGGGCTCGAGTTGGCGCGCGGTACGCCGGTCAACGTGCGCACCACGCCCCAGGTAAGCCGGCCGGCCGATGCTTGGGGCTTTATCAACGGTACCTGGGCGCGGATTCGCGGCGCCGCACACGGCGCTGACGACAGCGGCTCATCCGCTGCCGGCGAAAGCGGTGCCGGCGAGGCGAGTCACGTCGAATCGAACGACTACCCAAACCGTGTCGAGCGCCGCGGCCCCGACCGCCTTGCAATGCGCCCGATGCCCGCTGTGCCCACGGCCGCCAGTCGTGCAGCGTCCGCACCCCAGAGCCTGCTGGAACGCTATGTCGAGCAGTTGAGCGAGTTGCCCGGCATGGTCAGCTGCTGCGTGTTCGACGTTGCCAGCGGTCTCGAGGTAAGCCATGCCGGCGCACGCCCCGGCGCTGCCGATCTGGCAATGCACGGCAAAGCCTTACTTGCCGGCATGAGCGCGAGCAGCCGCAGCATGGGCCTGGGCCACACGTTGCCCGAGGCGGCGATCACCCTCAACTCTCACCACCTGTTGCTGCGCGCCGTGCCTGGTCACCCCGGCCTCGCGTTGCACGCAGCCCTCGACAAAAGCCACGCCAACCTCACGCTGGCGCGATTGCAAATTCAGCGCATGGACGCGATGCTCGACAGCAGGCTAATCGGTTGAACGGCAAGCCGCGATCGCGGCTCAGTGCACGACGCGTTCGAAGCCGAACTGGCCGTCCTCGAAGTCGACCGGTATCACGTCTTTCGGCCCGAAGCGCCCTTCAAGAATCAATTTGGCGACCGGGTTCTCGATGCGCCGCTGAATCTCGCGCTTGAGCGGGCGCGCCCCGAACACCGGGTCAAATCCGGCCTTGGCCAGCTCGGCGAGCGCGCGGGCCGATACGTCGAGCTTCATCTCCATCTTCTCGAGCCGAGCCTCCAACACCTTCAGCTGGATTTTGGCAATGGCCGCGATGTTCTTCGCGTCTAGCGAATGGAACACGACCGTCTCGTCGATCCGATTCAAAAACTCCGGTCGGAAGTGCTGCTTCACCTCGACCCACACCGCCTCGCGAATGGCTTCGCTGTCTTGGCCGGCCATCTGCATGATCTGGTGAGAACCGAGGTTGCTGGTCATCACGATCACGGTGTTCTTGAAGTCGACCGTGCGGCCCTGCCCATCGGTCAAGCGGCCGTCGTCCAGCACCTGCAGCAATACGTTGAAAACATCGGGATGCGCCTTCTCGACCTCGTCGAGCAACAGCACGCTGTACGGCTTGCGCCGCACCGCTTCGGTCAGGTAGCCGCCCTCGTCGTAGCCCACGTAGCCCGGTGGTGCACCGATCAGTCGGGCGACCGAGTGCTTCTCCATGAATTCGCTCATGTCGAGGCGGATCAGGTGCTCTTCGCTGTCGAACAAAAAGCCCGCGAGCGCCTTGCACAGCTCGGTTTTACCGACGCCAGTGGGGCCGAGAAACAAGAACGAGCCGGTCGGCCGATTCGGGTCACTCAGGCCCGAACGTGAGCGGCGAATCGCATTGGCCACCGCCGTGATCGCCTCGTCTTGCCCGATCACGCGCTCGTGCAGCTTGGCTTCCATCTGCAGCAGCTTCTCGCGGTCGCCTTGCATCAGCTTCGAGACCGGGATGCCGGTCGCGCGCGCGACCACCTCGGCGATCTCTTCGGCGCCCACGCTGGTGCGCAACAATTGCGGCTTGCTTCCCTCGCCCCCGCCCTTCTTCGCTTCTTTCGCCTGCGCGTCGTTCAGCCTCTTCTCGAGGTCAGGCAACTTGCCATATTGCAATTCGGCCACCTTGTTGAAGTCGCCTTTGCGCTTCCATTCTTCGATCTGGAAACGAATGCCTTCGATTTCTTCCATCAAGTGCGCCGAGCCCTGGGCTGCGGCCTTCTCGGTTTTCCAGATCTCCTCGAGATCGGCGGCTTCACGCTGCACACGAGTGATTTCTACTTCGAGAAGTGCAAGACGGCGCTGTGATGCTTCGTCTTTCTCGCGCGTGACGGCCGCGCGCTCGATCTGCAGTTGAATCAACCGGCGGTCGAGCTTGTCCATTGCCTCGGGCTTGGAGTCGATCTCGATGCGGACCCGCGACGCCGCCTCGTCGATCAGGTCGATCGCCTTGTCGGGCAGGAAGCGATCGGTGATGTAGCGGTGGCTCAGTTCGGCGGCGGCCACCAGCGCCGGGTCGGTGATCTCCACGCCGTGGTGGACGGCGTACTTCTCTTTCAGGCCGCGCAAGATCGCGACGGTCGCTTCGACCGTCGGCTCGCCGACCAGGATTTTCTGAAAACGTCGCTCGAGGGCAGCGTCTTTCTAGATGTACTTGCGGTACTCATTGAGCGTGGTCGCCCCGATGCAGTGCAGTTCTCCGCGGGCCAGCGCGGGTTTGAGCATGTTGCCAGCGTCGATCGCGCCCTCGGCCTTGCCGGCACCGACCATCGTGTGAATCTCGTCGATGAAGACGATGGTCTGGCCCTCGTCGGCTGCCACTTCTTTCAGCACACCCTTGAGCCGCTCTTCGAACTCGCCACGAAACTTGGCGCCTGCCAAGAGCAGCGCCATGTCGAGCACGAGCACTCGTTTGTTCTTCAGTGAATCGGGCACTTCGCCAGCGATGATGCGCTGCGCCAGCCCCTCGACGATGGCGGTCTTGCCGACCCCCGGCTCGCCGATCAGCACCGGGTTGTTTTTGGTGCGCCGCTGCAACACCTGAATCGCGCGGCGAATCTCGTCGTCCCGGCCGATCACCGGGTCGAGCTTGCCCAGCCGGGCGCGCTCGGTGAGGTCGAGGGTGTACTTCTTGAGCGCCTCGCGCTGGCCTTCGGCCTCGGCGTTGTCGACCTTTTGCCCGCCGCGCACCGAGGCGATCGCGGCCTCGAGCGCCTTGCGCGTCAGCCCATGACCGCGCACGATGCCGCCGAGGTCGGTCTTGGCATCGGCCAGCGCCAGCAGGAACATCTCGCTTGCAATGAACTGATCGCCGCGTTTATCGGCTTCTTTCTCGGATGTTTGCAAGAGCGCCGCCAGATCGCGACCCGGCTGCACGACCTGATCGCTGCCCTGCACCTGCGGCAAGCCCCGTGTTGCCACATCGAGCGCGGTTTTCAGTGCCGCGCTGTTGGCCCCGGCACGATCGAGCAAGGCCTTGGGCCCGTCGGTCTGCGCGAGCATGGCGGCCAGCACGTGAGCCGGCTCGATGTAGGGGTTGTCATTGGTGACTGCAAGGCTCTGGGCCTCGGCGAGCGCTTCTTGAAACTTGCTGGTGAGCTTGTCGATTCGCATGGCGGGAATCCTCCGAATGCGATTGATGTGAGGCAGATCATCCCGTTTTCAAGCGCCGCAGCTTGCAGCGCCCGGCAATCAGGCGACGACGCTGCGAACCACCCAGAAACCGAGCGTCGCCCCCGCCAGCGAACCGAAGACGTGAGCCGCAGCGTGGCAGAGTGCCAGCGCGAATTCGCTGCGCAACAGCAGCAGCAGCGACTCGCCCGAAAACGCCGAAAAAGTCGTCAGGCCGCCGAGAAACCCGGTGACCAGCAGCAGGCGAGCCAACTCGTTGGGCCAACGCTCGAACCACGCCATCGCCGCACCGATCAAGAGACCACCGACGCCGTTGACGAGCAAGGTGCCGAGCGGAAAGCCCGACCATTGCGGGTTCAGCCACAAGCCGGCGAGCCAACGCGCCAGCGCGCCGAGCGCGGCGCCGATCGCGACGGCGGCGATCTGCAGCCACGGCAACGCCGTCGTCATCGCACCGAGGACTCGGCGTTGAAAGCGTTTATGCCCCAACGCGCGAGCGCCGCGTCGTCGCTGGCGCGGGCATCGACCCAGCGGGCGCCTTCCGGCGTTTGTTCTTTTTTCCAGAACGGCGCCTGGGTCTTCAGGTAGTCCATTAAAAACTCGCAAGCCTGAAACGCCTGGCCGCGGTGCGCGGATGTCACGGCCACCATCATGATCTGCTCGCCCGGCTGCAGCACGCCAACCCGGTGAACGACGCGCGCCGCGCTGATCTCGAAACGCCGCAGCGCCTCGTCGATCATGGCTTCGATGGCCCGCTCGGTCATGTCGGGGTAGTGCTCGAGCTCCATCGAACTCACGCCCTGGCCGTCGTTGCGGCCGCGCACGGTGCCGATGAACGACGCGACCGCGCCAACGCTCCCATCACCTGCCCGCAGCGCCATGACTTCGGCGCCGAGGTCGAAATCGGCAACCTGCACCGTGACGCGCACGCGGCTCAACTCAACCTCCGGTGACCGGCGGGAAGAAAGCGAGTTCAGCGCCTTCACCGATGGTTGCTGCTTCGTCGCACAGCACTTGGTTCAACGCGCTGCGCAGCGCCCGGCCACGGGCCAACGCTCTGGCATGTGCGCCGCCGCGGGCAATCAACTGATCGCGCACGTTGCCCACGGTGCTGCCCGCTGCGACATCGACCGTCTCGATCGCGCCGAGCGCCTCGCGAATCGACGCGAAATAGCGAACGGTCAGTGCCGTCATGCCGACCACTCCGCGAAGCCGATGAAGGGCACCATCGCACCCGGCTCGATCGGCTGGCCCGCCGCGCAGTCGACGACGCCGTCGCCCCAGACCACCGAGGTCAGCACGCCCGAACCCTGGTTCGGGAAGAGGTCGAGTCCGCCCTCCGCATTGCGCCGCACGCGCAGGAACTCGCGGCGCTTGTCGGGTTGCGGCCATGCGAAATCGGCGCGCATCGGCGTACGGTGCGGCTCGAGCGCGGCCGCGCCCTGCAACCGCAACAGCACCGGCCGCACGATCAGCAGAAAGGTGATGAAGCTCGACACGGGGTTGCCCGGAAGGCCGATGAAGTGCGCCACCGAACCATCATCCCGGCTCACCCATCCGAACGCGAGCGGTTTGCCCGGCTTGATCGCGATCTGCCAGAGTTCGATGCGGCCCTCGGCTTGCACCGCCGGGCGCAGATGATCTTCTTCGCCAACCGAAACGCCGCCAGAAGTGACGATCAGGTCGCAGCCCGCTGCGGCTCGGCGCAAAGCCTCGCGGGTCGCGTCGAGTCGGTCGGGGACGATGCCGAGGTCGGTGCAATCACAACCCAGCGCCTGGATCGCGGCACGCAGCGTGAAGCGGTTCGAGTTGTAGATCGCACCTGGTTTCAGCGGCTCGCCGGGCATGGCGAGTTCGTCACCGGTCGAGAACAGCGCCACGCGCGGGCGGCGCGCAACCGTCAGCGCAGCAGCACCGACCGTGGCTGCCAAGCCGAGCGCCTGCGGTGTCAGGCGCGTGCCGGCGGGCAGCACGACATCACCGCGTTGCACGTCTTCGCCGCGGCGGCGAATCCACTGACCCGAAATTGGCACCGCGTTAACACGCACACCGCTACCGACCACTTCACACTGCTCTTGCATCACGACGGCATCGGCACCCGCCGGCACCTGGGCGCCGGTGAAGATGCGTGCTGTAGTGCCCGGCTGCAGCGCGCCACCAACGCTGCCGGCAGGGATACGCTGGCTCACCGGCAGCACCGTTCCGGGAGCGGGAACGTCGGCGACGCGCATGGCGTAGCCGTCCATTGCGGTGTTGTCGGCCGGCGGCACGGCCAGCGTCGAGTGCACGTTGATTTGCAGCACGCGCCCGAGCGCATCGAAGGTCGAGACGGTTTCGTGTTCGCTCGCGGGCATCGGCCGGACCGCGGCGAGCAAACGCGCCAGCGCCTCGTCGAGACTCAGCAGCGGAGCGCGTGGCGCGTTCATGCGGTCAGTTGCTCAGGCGTTGGCGGCGATAAAGGCTTTGACCTTCGCCGCGTCGGCCGGCATCACCTCGAAGCGCTTGGGCAAGGCCTCGATGTCGCGCAATGCTGCCGGCCGATCAGGCTCGATGCCGATTGCCTCGACGATGCTTTCGGCGAACTTTGCCGGTAGCGCCGTTTCGAGCACGATCATCGGCACGACGGGCTGCACGTGTTCGCGCGCGACCTTCAGGCCGTCGGCGGTGTGGGTGTCGATGACCCGATCGAAACGCGCATGGGTGTCGCGGATCGTCGCCAGGCGGTCGGCATGGGTGCTGGTGCCTGAGATGAAACCGAAGCGCTCGACGCGCTTGAATTCATCGGTGCTGACGCTGAACTCGCCGCACCGATCGATCTCGGTCTTGAAGAGTTCGCGGGTGCGAGCGCCGTCACGACCGAGCAGATCGAACACGAAGCGCTCGAAGTTCGAGGCCTTCGAAATGTCCATCGACGGGCTCGAAGTTTCGTGGGTCTCGGCGCTGCTGCGCACCCGGTAGCTGCCGGTGCGAAAGAACTCGTCGAGCACGTTGTTCTCGTTGGTCGCGAGCACGAGCTGGGCGATCGGCAGACCCATCATCCGGGCCACATGGCCGGCGCAGATGTTGCCGAAGTTGCCCGACGGTACTGCGAAGCTGACCTTGCCCGGATCCGTTTGCGCCGAGGCTTTTGACGACCCGCCCGTTGCTTGAAAGTAGCCGGCGAAGTAGTAGACGACCTGCGCCAGAAGCCGCGCCCAGTTGATCGAATTGACGGTGCCGATGCGGTATTTGCGCTTGAAGGCCAGATCGCTCGAGACCGCCTTGACGATGTCCTGGCAGTCGTCAAACACGCCTTCGATCGCAATGTTGTGGATGTTCGCGTCTTGCAGGCTGAACATCTGCGCCTGCTGGAACGGACTCATGCGGCCTTTGGGCGACAGCATGAACACGTTGACGCCCGCCTTGCCGCGCATCGCGTACTCGGCCGCGCTGCCGGTGTCTCCCGAGGTCGCGCCCAGGATGTTGAGGTGCTCGCGGCGCCGGGCGAGTTCGTACTCGAACAGGTGGCCGAGCAGCTGCATCGCCATGTCTTTGAACGCGAGCGTCGGGCCGTTCGACAGAGCTTGGAGGAACACGCCGTCTTCAAGCGGGCGAAGCGGCACGATCTGTGCGGTGCCGAACACATCCGCGGTGTAGGTTTTTGCAACCAACGCACGCAGGTCGGCCGGCGGAATGTCGTCGATGTAGAGCGACAGGATCTCGAACGCGAGTTCGTGATAAGACAATTCGCGCCAGCGCGCCAGCGTGGGCGCATCGACCTGCGGGTAGTGGGTCGGCAGGTAGAGCCCACCGTCGGGTGCCAGCCCTTCGAGCAGGATCTCGCAGAAGCTGCGCTTTGTCTGCCCTTGTGGCGATACGCCGCGCGTGCTGATGTACTTCACGACAGCTCTTCCTTGCGAATGCGCACGATGGGCGCGAGCACGGTCGGCAGCGCCTGCATCTGCTCGATGGCCCGGTTCATGCGGCCCTCGACCGTGTTGTGCGTCAGGATGATCACGTCGGTCTGGGCTTCGCCCTCAGCTGACTCTCGCTGCAAGAGCGCGTCGATCGAGATGTCGCTTTCGGCCAGGATGGCGGTGATGCGCGCAAGTACACCGGCCTGGTCCGTGACCTGCAGTCGCAAGTAGAACGCGGTCACCACCTCGTCGATCGACAGGATTCGCGTGTCTTGCAGAGCGCCGGGTTGAAATGCCAGATGCGGTACGCGGTGGTCGGGATCGGCGGTGTGAAGACGGGTTATGTCGACCAGGTCGGCGATCACCGCCGAAGCGGTCGGTTCGGCGCCTGCCCCCTTGCCGTAGTAGAGCGTGCTGCCGACAGCATCGCCCTGCACCATCACCGCGTTCATCGCGCCCTCGACATTCGCAATCAGGCGCTTGGCTGGCACCAGTGTCGGGTGCACGCGAAGCTCGATGCCTTCGACCGTGCCACCCTCGGTCGACAGGCTGCGCCGCTTGGTGATGCCCAGCAGCTTGATCCGGTAGCCGAGCTGCTCGGCGTAGCGGATGTCGACCGCACTCAACTGGGTGATGCCCTCGACATAAGCCTTGTCGAACTGCACCGGAACACCGAATGCGATCGCACTCATGATCGTCGCCTTGTGCGCGGCATCGATGCCTTCGATGTCGAAGGTGGGATCGGCCTCGGCGTAGCCCAGACGCTGAGCTTCTTTCAACACCACCTCGAAATCGAGCCCCTTGGCGCGCATCTCGGAGAGGATGAAGTTGGTCGTGCCGTTGATGATGCCGGCGATCCACTCGATGCGGTTGGCGGTCAGGCCTTCGCGCAGTGCCTTGATGATCGGGATACCACCGGCCACCGCGGCTTCGAACGCGACCATCACCCCGCGCTCGCGTGCCGCAGCGAAGATTTCGGTTCCGTGCACCGCGAGCAAGGCCTTGTTGGCCGTGACCACATGTTTGCCGGCAGCCAGCGCCTCGAGCACCAGCTCGCGCGCAATGCCGGTGCCACCGATCAGCTCGATCACGATGTCGATCGATGGGTCGCGGATGATCTCGCGCGCGTCGGCCACCACCTTCGCGTTGCTGCCGACCCGCGCCTTGGCTGCCGCGACGTCGCGCCGCGAGACCGCGGTGAGCGCGATGCCGCGGCCGGCGCGGCGTTTGATCTCTTCCTGGTTGCGCTGGAGCACGTCGTATACGCCACCCCCCACGGTGCCCAGGCCCATCAGTCCCACTTGAATCGGTTTCATGAATGGCCAGTGTTCAGTGCGAATGACGTTTGCGGTAGTGCTCGAGAAATTTTGCGATTCGGCCGATCGCTTCGGTCAAGTCATCGGAGTTGGGCAAAAACACGATGCGGAAATGATCGGGTGTCGCCCAGTTGAAGCCCGTGCCCTGCACGATCAACACCTTCTGCTCTGAGAGCAAGTCATAGGCAAATTGCCGGTCGTCGGCGATCGGGTAGACCTTGGGATCGAGACGCGGAAACATATAAAGCGCCGCTTTGGGCTTGACGACACTGACCCCGGGAATCTCGCTGAGCAGTTGGTACGCGAGGTCGCGCTGGCGGCCCAGCCGCCCGGTGGGTGCCACCAGGTCGTCGATGCTCTGGTAGCCGCCCAGCGCCGTTTGGATCGCAAGCTGCCCAGGCGTGTTGGCGCACAGGCGCAGCGAGGCCAGCATGTTGAGGCCCTCGATGTAGTCCTTTGCGTGCCGTTTCTCGCCCGATACCACCATCCAGCCCGACCGGAAGCCGCACGAACGGTAGTTTTTCGAGAGGCCGTTCACGGTAACGAAGAGCACGTCTTCGGCAAGTGACGAGATGCTCGTGTGGGTGTTGCCGTCGTAGAGCGTCTTGTCGTAGATCTCGTCGGCGAACACGATCAGCTCGTGCTGGCGGGCAACCTCGACGATCTCACGCAGCACGCTCTCGGGGTAGAGCGCGCCGGTCGGGTTGTTGGGGTTGATGACCACCAGCGCCTTGGTACGCGGCGTGATGCGCGACTTCATGTGCTCGATGTCGGGCATCCAGCCGGTCGACTCATCGCAGAGGTAGTGCACAGGCGTGCCGCCGGAAAGGCCCACGACCGCCGTGTAGAGCGGGTAGTCGGGTGACGGGATCAGCACCTCATCACCATCGTTCAGCAGCGCGTTCATTCCCATCGCGATCAGCTCGGAGGCGCCGTTGCCGAGGTAGACATCGTCTATCGACACGCCGACCACGTTCTTCTGCTGCGTGTACTGAACCACTGCCTTGCGCGGCGCGAACAGGCCCTTGCTGTCGGTGTAGCCGGCCGAGTGCGGCATGTTGCGAATCATGTCCTGCACGATCTCATCCGGTGGCTCCAGGCCAAACGCCGCCACGTTGCCCAAGTTGAGCTTGATGATCTTGTGGCCCTCTTCTTCCATCTGCCGGGCCTTGTCCAACACAGGCCCGCGGATGTCGTAGGCGACGTTGGCAAGCTTGTCTGATTTGGCGATGGGTCTCAAGTGAGCCTCCTGGAGCGTCCGCGGTTGCGAACAGCCTAGAATTTTACCCACAGGGTGGGAGCGCATTTGCCCGCGCTGACCAGCCCCAATGCCGCTGAACCGAGCACCGCCTCATGAAATTTCAAGCCGACCGCATCGAGGGTCAAAACGCAATTGCGCGGCACGGCCCGGACGGGGTCATCGTCAACGGGGTGGCGCATCGCCATAGCGTGATCGTGCCGTCGGCGGGTGCCGTGGAGGAGTGGAATGCCGCCAGCTTCGATTTGCTGACCGAAGCGCACTTCGAGCGGCTCGCCGCATGGGCACCCGAACTGGTGATCTTCGGCAGCGGGCCGCGCATCCGCTTTGCCAGGCCAGGTCTGATGAGAGCACTGATCGGCCGTGGCATCGGCGTGGAGACGATGGACACCGCTGCCGCTTGCCGCACCTACAACGTGCTGGTCGCAGAAGGCCGCTCGGTGCTGGCAGCGCTGCTGTTCGAGGCCCCGCCGGTGCAAGTTCTTCGGTGCTGATGCGGCGGTCGAGAGGCGATCCCCAGCGTTTATAATCTTTGGCTACGCCTGCCCCGGCGCAACCAATCAAATTAGCCCATGACGCCAGCTGTCAACAAACCTCTCCCGGAATTTGAAGCGCTCGCGACCGGTGGCGTGAAGTTCACCCCGCAGGCTTACCTGGGCAAGATCGTTATCTTGTACTTTTACCCAAAAGACAACACGCCTGGGTGCACCACCGAAGCGATGCAATTTCGCGATCATCACAAAGAGTTCGTCAAGAACGGCGCGGTGGTCTTCGGTGTCTCGCGCGACAACATGGCTTCGCACGACAAATTCAAGCAAGCGCTAGAGCTGCCGTTCGAATTGATCGCCGACACGGAAGAAAAGCTCTGCCACATGTTCGGCGTTGTCAAAAACAAGATCATGTACGGCAAGAAGGTCAAGGGCATCGAGCGAAGCACCTTCTTAATCGACAGCCACGGCGTGCTAAAAGGCGAGTGGCGCGGCCTCAAGGTCGCAGGCCATGTCGAAGAAGTATTGAAGGAAATAAAAGTGCTCAAGAAGGCAGGTTGACCCGATCGGCACCGCCCTTAAGGCCGGCTTTTTGCCGGCCTTTTTCATGCCGCGGTGTCGGGCTCGAAGCACACCGCGTCGTCACCCGCCTTATGCATAATCATCCGCGCGCCCAAACTTTTTTCGAGATCTTGAACCTGACCGAGCCGCGCAGCCTACTGTGCGGCTTTTTTATTTCCTGACCGCGACAACCGCCACCATGCCACTGCCCAAGCCGCCTGCAAAACGAGCCTCCCTCCTTAGCGCCGCCGACTTCGAGGCCCAAGCGGCAGTGCCCCCTAGCAAACGCCCGCAGAAAGCGCGCGCTGCAATCGAGCCAGATTCACCGGCAATCGTCGAGTTGTACGACTCGGCACAGGCGCCGGGCGCCTCTGCGCCCAAGGTTTCACCTGTCGTCATCAAACCTGCGAGTCCGCCGCGCAAGCCGCAACACGAGACCCGCGCGCGCAAGCCGCGTGGCGATGGCCCAGCGACGCTTTTTGTGCTCGACACCAACGTGCTGATGCATGACCCGACCTCCTTGTTTCGCTTCGAAGAGCACGACATCTACCTGCCGATGATCACGCTCGAAGAATTGGATGGCCACAAGCGCGGCATGACCGAGGTGTCGCGCAATGCGCGCCAGGTGAGTCGCGAACTCGATGCGCTCGCCGCCATCATGCCGTCACGCGATTCGTCGGGGATGTCTGAGGGCCTGCCGCTCGCGCGCACCGGCCACCGCGAGGCTGGCGGAAAACTCTTTTTCCAGACCAATTTGATCGACGTTAAATTGCCGATAGGCCTGCCGCAGGGCAAGGCCGACAACCAGATTTTGGGCGTCGTGCAAGCGCTTCGTGAGCAGCAGCCGGGGCGCGATGTGGTGCTGGTGTCGAAAGACATCAACATGCGCATCAAGGCGCGTGCGCTCGGCCTGCCGGCCGAGGATTATCTGAACGACATGACGCTGGAAGACGGCGACTTGCTCTATACCGGCGTGCTACCACTGCCGGCCGACTTCTGGGACAAGCACGGCAAGACGATGGAGAGCTGGCAGCAAGGCGGCCTCACCTACTACCGAATCACCGGGCCGATGGTGCCTGTGCTGCTGATCAACCAGTTCGTCTACCTTGAGGCGCCGGGTGCAGCATCGCTTTACGCGAAGGTGATCGAGATCACCGGCAAGACGGCGGTGCTGCGCACGCTGAAGGAATACACGCACCAAAAAAATGCGGTGTGGGGCGTGACCGCTCGCAATCGCGAGCAGAACTTCGGCCTCAATCTGCTGATGGATCCCGAGTGCGACTTCATCACGCTGACTGGCACGGCAGGCACCGGCAAGACGCTGATGACCTTGGCCGCAGGCTTGAGTCAGGTGATGGACGACCGCCGCTACACCGAGATCATCGTGACCCGCGTCACCGTGCCGGTCGGTGAAGACATCGGTTTTTTGCCCGGCACCGAAGAAGAGAAGATGAGCCCCTGGATGGGCGCCCTCGACGACAACCTCGAAGTACTCTCCAAGACCGATGGCGGCGCCGGCGAATGGGGCCGCGCGGCCACCAACGACCTGGTGCGCAGCAAGATCAAGATCAAGTCGCTCAACTTCATGCGCGGCCGCACGTTCCTGAACAAGTTCGTCATCATCGACGAGGCGCAAAACCTCACGCCGAAGCAGATGAAGACGCTGATCACGCGTGCCGGGCCGGGCACCAAAATTGTCTGCCTCGGCAACCTCGCTCAAATCGACACGCCCTACCTCACCGAAGGCAGTTCGGGGCTCACGTTCGCCGTCGACCGCTTCAAGGGTTGGCCGCACTCGGGCCACGTGACGCTCGCGCGAGGCGAACGTTCGCGGCTCGCTGACTTTGCGAGCGAAGTGCTTTAAGCGCTGACGGCCGCCTGAAGTGGCGCAATCAGCTGCTCATCAGGTGCAGCGCCATCGCGTGGTAGGCCGGCAACGTCGTCGGGTCGATGCCTGAATTGCCGGCAATATGGTGCGAGGCAAATCGCGCGATCGTCATCTCGGCGGTCGGGTCGACATAAACGCCCTGCCCGTGGATGCCGCGAGCGCAAAACGCGCCGTGCGGGTTGTGCGTGACCCACCACATGTCGCGGTAGCTGGCGCCCGGCAGGTGCACGTAGCCGGCAGGTTCGAACTGCTGCGGGTCGGCCCCACTTCGAATGCCGTCGATGGCGGCCTTGGGCACCACCTGCCGGCCGTTCCAGCGACCCCCGCCACGAACCATCTCACCGAAGCGCGCCAAATCGCGCAGACAGCAGTTGAAGCCGCCACCCGCGAACTCGGTGCCGGTCGTGTCGACCATCATGTAGGCGTCTTGCTCGGCGCCAAGCATCGACCAAATGCGTTGCTGCAGCAGATCGGCAAGTGACAGGCCAGTGACCCGCCGCAAGACCCAGCCGAGCGCGTCGGTGTTGACAGTCTTGTAGGCAAAGACCTGACCGTGCGGTGCGTCTTGCCGCAGCGTGGCCAGAAAATCGGTGAAGCTCGCTGGGCCAGCGTAATCAGCGGGCCGCGACAAGATACCTCCGGCGCGGCCGTGCGACCACACGCCGGATTGCGGGTCGGTGTAGTCCTCGGAGTACTGCAGCGAAGTCGTCATGTCGAGCACCTGCCTGAGCGTGGCGTTGCCAAGGCCGCTGCCGGCGAGTTCGGGCACGAAGCCATCGACCGTGGCGCGAGGGTCGAGACGACCCTCTGCAATGAGCGAGGCGGCTATCAGGCCGTAGAACGACTTGGTCACCGACCACGCGATGTGGCAGCGCTGCGCGTCGAGCGCACCGAAGTAGCGCTCGTAGACGATGCGGCCTCGATGTAGAACGACGATGCCGTCGGTGTAGTTGGCAGCAAGCGACTCTTTCCAGGTCAACGCCTTGCTTTGCCCCAGTGGCATGAACCGCACGCCGTCGAGATCGTCGCGGTCGGCGCGCATCAAAACGCGAACCGGGCCGTCGCCGCGCGAGACATTCGTGGTCGGCACCAGCCGGCGAATGTTCGATTGCGCCCAGCGCAACTTCGGGAACGTGTACATACCGCCGTCGTCGAATCGCACTTGCATTTCAGGAGGCGGCGGCGAGCCTTGCATCCAGCCCATCACGTTGGGATCGCTAGCGGCGGCGTCGAGCGGTGGCGCATCGACGTGCGAGGTATCGGCATTCGAGTCGGTCATCGGATGTCTTTCTACGTTCAAACGGTCACGTCGCTTTACAGCTTGTCGCGTTTTTGGATCAGACGGCAAAGAAGGCGACAAACGTCGTCATCGAAGCAGTTTCAAATCTTGACGACGATGCGCCCGCGCACTTGCCCTTGCATCAACGCGCGCGCCTTGGCGATCGCCTCGTGCAGCGGCACGACTTGCGTGATGGACGCGAGCCGCTTCGGGTCGATATCCCGGGCCAATCTCAACCACGCTTCACGGCGCAGTGGCAACGGCGCCATCACGCTGTCGATGCCGGCGAGCGTCACCCCGCGCAAAATGAAAGGCATCACAGTCGCCGGCAAATCGAAACCTTGCGCCAGGCCACATGCGGCCACAACGCCGCCGTAACGAGTCTGGGCGAGCGCGTTGACCAGCGTGTGACTGCCGACCGCGTCGACGACGGCCGCCCAACGCTCTTGTTGCAATGGCTTGCCGGCCGCGCTCAACTCGGCCCGGTCGATCACGTGGCTGGCGCCGAGGGCACGCAGATAGTCGGCTTCGTCGAGCTTGCCGGTGGCCGCGGTGACGCGGTGACCGAGGTGCGCCAACAAGGCGACGGCAACGCTGCCGACACCGCCGGTCGCGCCGGTCACCAACACATCGCCGTCGCCAGCCTTCAATCCGTGGCGCTCGAGTGCCATCACGCAGAGCATCGCGGTGTAGCCCGCGGTGCCGATCGCCATTGCCTGCTCGGTCGAAAATTCGTCGGGTAACGGCACCAGCCAATCACCTTTGAGCCGCGCGCGCTCGGCCAAGCAGCCCCATCGCGTTTCACCGACACCCCAGCCGTTGTGGATGAAACAGTCGCCGGGCTTCCATTGGCTGTGCGTGCTCTCGAGCACGACGCCGGCGCCATCGATGCCAGCCACCATCGGCCAGCTTCGAACGACCGGCGCCCTGTCGGTGATCGCCAGACCGTCTTTGTAGTTGAGCGTCGAATGGTCGATTCGAACGAGCAGGTCGCCCTCGGGCAGCGCCGTCTCGTCGACGGCCTGGACACTGGCGCGAAAGCCGGACTCCGGTTTTTCAAGCAGCAAGGCGTTGAACATGGTGACTCCTGAATAACGAGGCTGAACAACCGGGGCGGGCAATTCGAGCGCTTCCGCGACCTGCAGGTTCATGAGCAATCGTCACGTCACAAAAGTGCGCCAAGCCTTTGTCCGTATTGATATTTTTCAGATTGACGCAGACGTTTGGGTGGCCTATTCTGCGCGCAATGTCGAATTTTCGATCTCGGTGGGTGTCGCGCGCTTCGTGCTCCGTCATCGCTGCCTTGGCTCTAGTGCCACCCATGTGCGCATCGGCCGCACCTGCAGATCACGCTGCATTCGCGCCCGCTGTCAGTGCTTCGGCGCCGGTCGATGCGGTCGAGCGCTTCCTTGCGGACAAGGGTCTGGTCGTCGGCACTAACAGCGCAACCTCTGCCCCCGGGTTGGTCGCCCAAGTGCGTGACGGGGCGGCTGTCATGGTGCTCACGGCAATAGATTTTCTCGGCGTGCGCTACAAACGCGGCGGCAATTCGGCCGAAAAAGGTTTCGATTGCAGCGGCTTCACGCGCCAGGTGTTTGAAAGCAGCATTGGCCTGCTGCTGCCGCGACGCGCCGACGAACAGGCCAAAGCGGCCGGCCTTGTTACTGTGAAGAAAGACGAGTTGCAGCCCGGCGACCTGGTGTTCTTCAACACCCTCAGGCGCACCTTTTCGCACGTGGGCATCTACATCGGCGACGGCAAGTTCGTGCACTCGCCCAAGCCGGGCGGCGAAGTGCGGATCGAGGACATGCGCATCGTCTACTGGGCCAAGCGCTTTACCGGCGCGCGCCGCGCCGATCCGGTCGCCGATCAGCCGGCTTCGTCCGAGACCCCTGCTGCAGGCACGCCAACCCGCTGACGCGACCCAGGTATTTGCCGCACGAAGGCACAATCGTGGCATGACCGGCAAAGTCGTTATTCCCCTGGCCGACCACCGCTACGCCGCGCGCTTGCCACTCGTGCCAACGGTTGATGCGCTGCCGACCGGTCTTCTCGGCGACACCTTGGGGCGCCCCCTGCGCGACCTGCGTATCTCGGTTACCGACCGCTGCAATTTTCGATGCAGCTACTGCATGCCGAGAGAGGTCTTCGACAAGCACTACAGCTTCTTGCCGCATTCGTCACTGCTGAGTTTCGAAGAGATCGCCCGCGCTGCGAAGATATTTGTCGCCCATGGCGTACGCAAGATCCGCCTGACCGGCGGCGAGCCGCTGCTGCGCAAAAACCTCGAGGTGCTGGTCGCCATGCTGGCTGGGTTGCGCACCCCCGAAGGCGAGCCGCTCGACCTTACGCTCACCACCAACGGCTCACTGCTCGCACGCAAGGCCCAGGCCTTGAAGGATGCCGGCCTGCAACGCGTGACCGTGAGCCTCGATGCCCTCGACGACGCCACCTTTCGCAGCATGAACGACGCCGACTTCCCGGTGGCCGACGTGCTTGCCGGCATCGATGCTGCGCACACTGCAGGCCTCGATCCGATCAAGATCAACATGGTCGTCAAACGCGGCACCAATGACCATCAGATTCTGCCGATGGCGCGGTACTTCAAAGGCAGCGGCGCGGTGCTGCGCTTCATCGAGTACATGGATGTCGGCGCCACCAATGGCTGGCGCTTGAATGAGGTGCTGCCTTCAGAGCAGGTCATCGCACGTATCAATGCCGAGATGCCGCTGGTACCCGTCGTGGCCACCGTGCTCGGCGAAACGGCTGCGCGTTGGCGCTACGCCGATGGCGGGGGCGAAGTTGGTGCGATTTCGAGCGTCACCCAGGCGTTCTGTGCCGACTGCAACCGCGCCAGGCTCTCGACCGAAGGCAAGCTGTTTCTCTGCCTCTTCGCGAGCCACGGTCACGACCTGCGCGCGCTGCTGCGCAGCAACTGCACCGACGCGCAAATCGCCGGCGCGATCGGTTTGATTTGGCAGGCACGCGACGATCGCTACTCGGAGTTGCGCAGCGCCAGCAGCTCCAGTGGGGCCGGCCAAGCCGAACACCGGGTCGAGATGCACTACATCGGCGGATGATCTCGAACGCGACCCGCGCACCGTCAGTTGCTGTCCGGCGCCTGGACATCGACAACCTGCCGGCCTACAAGGCGTTGCGTGAGGCGGTACTCGCTGCGCACCCCTCGGCATTCACCTCCGACGCGGCCGAAGAGCGGGGTCGCACAGCTGACAGCTATCGCTCGCGCCTCGGCCTCGAACGTCCCGAAGGCGGCGCATTCATCCTTGGAGCGTGGCATGCCGAGACGCTGATCGGCGCCATCAGCTGCGAACGCGATGTGCGCGTCAAAGTGCGCCACATCGGGCACATCGTCGGCATGATGGTGAGTGATCGACACAAACGCCAAGGCGTCGGCGCCGCGCTGCTGGCAGCGTGTATCGATGAGTCGCGCAGCAGCGATGGTCTAGAGATGCTGACGCTCACCGTGACCGCCGGCAACGCATCTGCGATTCGCCTTTATGAGGCGGCCGGCTTCGTTCGATACGGTACTTTGGGCATGGCGATCTGCTTCGAAGGTCGCTACTTCGACAAGGACCAGATGGTGCTGGCCTTGTCGAACGCCTGACGCACTCAGGTCGACCCGAGCCGTTTCCAGGTGTCGATCACCGAGTCGGGATTGAGCGAGATCGAGAGGATGCCCTCGGCAGCCAACCAGTCGGCGAAGTCGGGGTGATCGCTGGGGCCCTGGCCGCAAATGCCGACGTATTTGCCGGCCGCAAGACAGGCTGCGATCGCCTTCGAGATCAACGCCTTGACCGCAGGGTCGCGTTCGTCGAAATCTTTCGCCAGCAACTCCATGCCCGAGTCGCGGTCGAGGCCGAGGGTGAGCTGGGTCAGGTCGTTCGAGCCGATCGACATGCCGTCGAAGTGCTCGAGAAAGCGCTCGGCCAGGATCGCGTTGCTCGGCACCTCGCACATCATGATGACGCGCAGCCCGTCGGTGCCGCCTTGCGACGCTCGCTTCAGGCCGCGCTCAGCCAGCATGCCGACCACGGCTTCGGCCTGCGCCAGCGTGCGCACGAAAGGCACCATGATCTCGACGTTGGTGAGGCCCATGTCGACACGCACCCGCTTGAGCGCCTCGCACTCCATTGCAAAGGCTTCACCGAAGGCCTCGCTCACGTAGCGTGAAGCGCCACGAAAACCCAGCATCGGGTTCTCTTCTTCGGGTTCGTAGCGCGACCCGCCAATCAGCTTGCGGTACTCGTTGCTCTTGAAGTCGGAGAGCCGCACGATCACCGGCTTGGGCCAGAACGCTGCGCCGATGGTCGCGATGCCTTCGGCCAGCTTGTCGACATAGAACGCACGCGGCGAGGCATGCCCGCGGGCGACGCTCTCGACAGCCTTTTTCAGATCGCTGTCGATGTTCGGGTAGTCGAGGATCGCCTTCGGGTGCACGCCGATGTTGTTGTTGATGATGAACTCGAGCCGCGCCAGACCGACGCCATTGCCCGGCATCTGCGCGAAGTCGAACGCCAGCTGCGGGTTGCCGATGTTCATCATGATCTTCACCGGGCAGGCGGGGAGTTCGCCGCGCTGCACATCGGTCACTTCGGTGTCGAGCAGGCCGTCGTAGATGTAGCCGGTGTCGCCTTCCGAGCAGGCCACGGTAACGAGCGCGCCCTCTTTCAGCACATCGGTCGCGTCACCGCACCCGACCACGGCCGGAATGCCGAGCTCGCGCGCGATGATGGCGGCGTGGCAGGTGCGCCCGCCACGGTTCGTGACGATCGCGGCCGCGCGCTTCATCACCGGCTCCCAGTTCGGGTCGGTCATGTCGGTGACGAGCACGTCGCCGGCCTGCACGGTGTCCATGTCGGCCAGGCTGTGCACGATGCGAACCGGACCGGTGCCGATCTTCTGGCCGATCGCACGACCTTCAGCGAGAACCGTGCGTTCACCGTCAAGCGCGCCCTTGAGCTTGTAGCGCTGCTCGACCTTTCCCTCTTGCTGGCTCTTCACCGTCTCGGGGCGCGCCTGCAGGATGTAGATCTTGCCGTCGGCGCCGTCCTTGCCCCATTCGATGTCCATCGCCCGGCCATAGTGCTGCTCGATGGTCAGCGCGTAGCCGGCCAGCTCAGCCACATCGGCGTCGCTCAGCGAATAGCGGTTGCGCTGCTCGTGCAGCGTGTCCACCGTCTTCACGAGCTGGCCGCTGGCGGCCTTCTCGTCGAGCGTCGTGAACTCCATCTTGATGAGCTTCGAGCCCAGGTTGCGCCGGATGATCGCGAGCTTGCCGGCGCGCAACGCGTGCTTGTGCACATAGAACTCGTCCGGGTTCACGGCGCCTTGTACGACCGTCTCGCCGAGGCCGTAGCTGGAGGTGATGAAGACCACGTCCTTGAAGCCGCTCTCGGTGTCGATCGTGAACATCACGCCGGCCGCACCGAGGTCGGAACGCACCATGCGCTGCACGCCGGCCGACAAGGCCACGTCGCTGTGCGCGAAGCCCTTGTGGACGCGGTAGCTGATCGCGCGGTCGTTGTAGAGGCTCGCGAACACCTCCTTCATCTTCGCCAGCACGGCGTCGATGCCGACGACGTTGAGGAAGGTCTCTTGCTGGCCCGCGAACGAGGCATCGGGCAGGTCTTCGGCGGTGGCCGACGAGCGCACCGCGAACGATGCCCCCGGGTTGGCCTGGCTCAGTTTCGCGAACTCGGCCGTGATCGCAGCGTCGAGTTCGGCCGGGAACGGCGTCGACTCGATCCAGTGGCGAATCTCGGCGCCGGCTTCGGCCAGGGCGCGAACGTCGTCGGTGTTCAGTGTGGCCAGACGCGCTTCGATGCGCGTGGCAAGGCCCTCGTGCTTCAGGAACTCGCGGAACGCGTGCGCCGTGGTGGCGAAGCCACCGGGCACGCGCACGCCGGTGGCCGCCAGTTGGCTGATCATTTCGCCGAGCGAGGCGTTCTTGCCGCCGACCGACTCGACGTCGGTCATTCTCAGGTGTTCAAACGGGGCGACCAGGGCGGTCGCCAGAGGGTTGGTTGACATGGGAAGAGCTCCGGATGGTAAAAAATCGGTGCTTCCCGACCACCGCAAAGCAGGCCCGAGCGAAGCGCAAGGGCGGCGAGATTCCGCGCGCGCGCAGCACCCGACAAGGGTCGTGCTGGGCGGAGGGCGGCGTTCATCGGGCTGGATTCGGAAGTTCGCCGATTCTACGGGTGCGCAGCCGAGCGCTGCG
>JAYUWC010000176.1:0-15868 GCA_043753755.1 Rhizobacter sp. | reverse complement strand
TGTCGCTTGCGTCTCGATTCACCCATCGGGTGAGTCTGCCAAAACACCCATTCACCGCGATATTGCTGGCTTCCCGAGGCATCGGGGCCAGTCAACTGTCGTTTCTAGGGTAAATGAAGTCGCGCAGCCGCTTCGCTGTGGCCGCATCGAAAACATCGCGGCCTCGCGAAACGCATCGAAACCATCGGCATCGAGCACTTCGGCCCACAGATAGACGTAGTAGCCGGCTGCGTAGCCTGAGCTTGAAAACAGGTGCTGGAAGTGCGTCATGCGGTGGTTCATGCCGACCACTGCGGGCGCGCCGATTCGGGCCAGCTCGGCGCGCTCGAACTCGACCACATCCGGCGCCTGTGGTTCGATCAGCGCATGTGCGGCCATGTCAACCAACGCCGATGCCGCATAGCGCACGGTCTCGAAACCCTGGTTGAAAAATCGCGCCTCGTGCAGCTTTGCGATCAACGCATCGGGGATCGCCTCGCCGGTGCGATAGTGGCGCGCGTGGCGCTTCAGCACTTCGGGCTTGGCCAGCCAGTGTTCGAAGATCTGCGACGGGAGCTCGACGAAATCGCGCAGCACGTGGGTGCCCGAGACGCGCTCATAGGTCACGCTCGAGAGCAGGCCGTGCAATCCGTGCCCGAACTCGTGGAACAGCGTGGTCGCATCGTCGAAGCTGAGCAGTGTCGGCTCACCGGCCGCGCCTTTTGCGAAGTTGTTGTTGTTGATGATGATCGGCAGCGTCGGCGCATCGTTCCCGTCGCCGTTGCGCGACTGCAGTCGAAATGCGCTCATCCACGCGCCGCTGCGCTTGCTCGCCCGCGCAAAGTTGTCGTGCAAAAACACGCCGATGGGCGCCGCGTCGGCAGCTCGCACTTCGTAGACCTTCACGTCGGGGTGATAAGCGCGAATCTGCGGCTGCAGCGTGAAGGTGATGCCGAACAGGCGCTGGGCGCAATCGAACAAGGCTTCGACCATGCGTTCGAGCGGGAAGTAGGGCTTCACCGTCGCCTCGACCAGGTCGTAGCGCAACTGGCGCACCTTCTCGGCGTAGTAGCGCCAGTCCCAGGGCTCCAGCGCGAACGTCTCGCCGCACGACCGGGCCATCGCGTTCAGGGCATCGAGCTCTTGCGCCGCGCGCGCCTTGGCGGGCTCCCACACTTGCTCGAGCAACGTCGTCACGGCCGATTGGCGACACGCCATCGTGTCGATCAGCGCGTAGTCGGCGTAGCTCTCGTAGCCGTGCAGCCGCGCCTGCTCGTTTCGAAGCGCGAGGATCTCCTGCGCAATCGGCCGGTTGTCGCGCTCGCCGGGATGCTCGCCCCGGGTGGTCCATGCGCGCCACGCTTGCTCGCGCAAATCGCGACGCTCCGAGAAGGTCAAAAAACGGCGCGATGTGTGATCGCGAAAGCGTGACCAGCAAGGCAGCTTTGGTGTCGCGGTCACGCGCAGCCTGCTGCAATGCGGCGCACAGAAAATCGGGCAGCCCGGCGCGATCGGCTTCGGTCTGCAATGGCAACCCGAAGGCCGCTTCATCGCCGAGTACGTTTTGCCCGAAGCGGGTGGTCAGCTCGGCCAGCCGCCCCATGATGACCGCGTAGCGTTTTTGCTCGACCTAGCCGAGCCGCGCACCGGCCCACACGAAGTCAAGGTGATAGCGCTCCAGGACAGCTGCTGCTCAGGCGACAGGCGGAGCATTTCGCGCTCGCGGTGCAGCGCCTCGAGGCGGGCGAAGAGTGGTGCATGCATCGAGACTGCGCTGCGATGCGCAGCGAGCCGGGGCGCCAGGCGCCGTTCGACCGCTTGCAGCGCGGGCGAGGTCTCGCTGGAGGTGAGGTTGTAGAACAGCCCTTCGAGACGCCGCAGCAGCCGACCGCTGCGGTCGAACGCCGCCACGGTGTTCTCGAACGACGGCAGCTCGAGCTGGGCGCCGATCGCGTCGACCTCGGTGCGGTGCGCGGCCAGCGCTACTTCGAACGCCGGCTCGAACTGCGTCGCCTCGACGGCCTCGAAAGGCGGCAAGCCGTAGGCCGTGTTCCAGGGCTGCAGCAGCGGATTGCTCGTGGCAGTGTTCATTGTGCTTCTCGGGGTCAGAGAAGCGCCGGATTCTAGGGTTGGGCAGCATCGACGAGGTGTTCGGCACGCACAAACCGCGCGGCTGCGCAACGCTCACTTGCCTTTGCGAATCGCGATTTCGTCCTCCTCGAAAAAGCGTCGGTTGGCGCAGCCTTTGGCCCAGACGCTGCGCGCGACCTGGTTGGCTTCGACGCTCGCGTTGAACGACTTTGCACGCGCCTTGAAGGCCTCGACCCGCTTGTCGCGGGCTTGCACGTCGACGTTGTAGCCGTCGACAGCTTCAGCGATGGTGCGGTCGAGACCCTCGAAGCGCGCCTTGAGCGCATCGCCGTCGCTGACGATCACTGCTTGCTGGGCCGCGATCGCGTCTTTCTCGGCGGCCAGCTCGTCGTCACGCACTTCCACGCTCCCCTGTTGCTTGAGGCAGGAGCGCAGCTCTTCTCGGGTCATGTAGATGCCAGTGCCTTTGCCGCTGCCGACGTTGCCCTCTTTCTTCGGCGGGTCGGCGGCTTGAGCGCTGAGCGCGATGAACAACAGGCTGAGGATGGTCGAGCGCGGTACAAGAAGCATGGTTATGGGAGCGGTTGATCGTGAGGGCGAAATCATGCCACCGGCTCGCGCATCGTGACGAACTCCTCGGCGACGGTGGGGTGGATGCCGATCGTCGCGTCGAACTGGGCCTTCGTCGCACCCGCTTTCAGTGCGACTGCGAAGCCCTGGATCAACTCGCCGGCGTCGGCACCGACCATGTGCAGTCCGACGACCCGGTCGGTCGCGGCCTCGACCACCAGTTTCATCAGCGTGCGCTCGGTACTACCCGAAAGCGTGTGACGCAACGCCTTGAATTCGCTGCGAAAGACCCGCACCGCGCCGAAGCGCTCGCGCGCGGCGGCCTCGGTCACGCCGATCGTGCCCACGTTGGGTGTGGTGAACACGGCCGTTGGGATGAGGTCGTAGTCGACGCTGCGTTGGCCGATGCCGAACAATCTGTCCACCAAAGCCATCGCCTCGGCGAGGGCGACCGGCGTCAGATGCACGCGGTCGATCACGTCACCGACCGCATGAATGCCCGGCACCCCGGTCTGGTAGTGCGCATCGACCAGCACCGCGCCATTGGGCGCCAGCGGCACGCCGACCTCTTCGAGCCCGAGGCCGCGCGAGTTGGGCACGCGGCCGGTGGCCATGAGTACCTGGTCGGCGATCTGCAAGCTGCCATCGGCCAGCGTCGCTCGCAGGCGTGTGCCGTCGCGCTCGATGCGCACCAGGTCGCTGCGGGTGCGCAGGTCGATGCCCTTCTTGCGCATCTCGTCGGCGACGAAGTTGCGGATGTCCTGGTCGAAACCGCGCAAGATCTGCTCGCCGCGGTAGAGCTGCGTTACCTGCGCGCCCAGGCCACGAAAAATCGACGCGAACTCGCTCGCGATGTAGCCGCCACCGACCACCAACAAGTGCGCCGGGAAGTCGGTCAGGTCGAAAATCTCGTTTGACGTGATCGCCAATTCGGCGCCGGGAAAGTTGGGTAAAACCGGCTGCCCGCCGGTTGCGATCAAGGTGTGCGTGGCGCGATGGCGCGTGCCGTTGACCTCGACCTCGCCGAGCGCCGACACGCGCGCACGGCCACGAATCACTTCGACACCGGCATCGCCGAGCAGCTTGGCGTAAACCCCGTTCAGCCGCTCGATCTCGCGCGCCCGGTTGACCTTGAGCCGGGTCCAGTCGAGTGTGGCGTGGCCGACCTGCCAGCCGTATCCCGACGCCTCTTCAAACGCCTCGGCGTAGTGAGCCGCAAAGCTGTATAGCTTTTTCGGGATGCAACCTAAATTGACGCAAGTGCCGCCCAAAGGCGCGGGCTCGGCCACTGCGACACGGGCGCCGCGTTGCGCGGCCATGCGCGCGGCGCGCACACCGCCGCTGCCGGCACCGATGACAAACAGATCGAACGGCAACGAATTGCTCATGCTGAAACTCCCGGCGCAGCGCGCGTGTGGCAACAGGGCCAATGACCGGCGGCACTCTACGCGCTCTTCGCGACGGCGCTCATGCAAGGGCGTGGCGACACCGCAAAAGCCAAACGTGATGGATTCGGCGTTGTCACCAGTTTCTATTTCCGAACGTGATCTGCAGCACGGCTGCCGCTTCGCGCGCCATTGGTTCACGGGGGGCGTTCGGTCACCACCCCGTGACACACTTTCTTCGTCGCTTCGGGCAATTGCCCACAGGCATTTTTCAACTCTCTGAATTCACCATGAAAAAGCTTCTCGCCATTGCCGCTTTGTTCGCCGCCACCTCGGGTGCCTACGCCCAAAACATCGTCGTCGACGGTGGCTTCGAATCGCAAAGCCAGGCTGCAGGCACCTGGAACGTCTACAGCTCGTTGCTGGGCTGGAACACCGTCGCCGGTGCCGGCGTCGAGGTGCGCAACCAGGTCGCCGGCAACGCATTCGAAGGCGACAACTACGTCGAACTCGATTCGTACAACAACAGTGCGATCGCACAAACGCTCGCCACCACCACGGGCGGCTTCTATACCTTGTCGTTCGAGTACTCGGCCCGCGGCGGTGTGAGCCTTGCAAGCAACCCGGTGCAGGTGTTCTGGAACGGCACACTGCTCGACACGGTCTCGCTCGACGGCAGCAATCAGAACGGCAACGTCTGGTACCAGTACAGCTACGCAGTGCAGGCGCTCGGCAACGACGTGCTTAAATTTGCGGCGAGTGGCACGAACGATAGCCTTGGCGGATCGCTCGATGCCGTGACTGTCAGCGCTGTACCCGAACCTTCGACCTATGCGTTGATGGCCGCAGGCCTGGTGTTGGTCGGGTTCTTGCGCCGGCGCCGCAACCTGCGCTGACTCGGCATCGCCGACACGGCATTGAAGAGGCTCCTTGCGGAGCCTCTTCTGCTTTCTGGGTCACACGAGTCAGGCCAAGGCCTTTTCGATGGCCGCGGCAACGATCGCGTTGATGCCACCCTCGTGAGCAGTCGCCCGTTCGTTGAGGCGCTTGAGCAGATCCGATGGCAGCTTGCAGGCGAACGGCACCAACCCGGCGGCTGAATCGCGGCGGCGCTGTTCGCGTTTATCGAGAGCGTCAGCAGCGCCTTGAGCAAAGCGGTCGGGCACGACAGAAGTCTTCATGCGGCCATCGAGCTTTTTGGCGAGGTTCTTGACGAGGTCGGTTTTCTTCATGCTCATGGATCGCTTGCTTTCGATTTGTTTGATTCGGTCGGTAAGGGCTGCGATTGTCACGCGTGCACCGCGTTCGAGCCGAACGACGACCCCTCTGTTCTAATCGCACGCCCTCAAACCACCACCGACCCACACCACGCTCATGGCCCTCAAGGCGACCATCTACAAGGCGACGCTGCAACTCGCCGACATGGACCGAAACGTCTACCTGAACCCATCGGTGACGATCGCGCGGCATCCGTCGGAGGCCGATGAGCGGATGATGACTCGCGTGCTCGCGCTGGCGCTCAACCTGCCGCCCAATGACGACCAGGGCCAGCTCGAGTTGGCCAAAGACCTTTGGGAGGTCGACGAACCCGCGCTTTGGCACAAAGACCTCACCGGCGAGATCAAACACTGGATCGAGGTCGGTCAGCCCGACGACAAGCGGCTGATGAAAGCCTCGGGCCGGGCCGACCGAGTCAGCGTCTACAGCTTCAGCCACAGCACGCCGATCTGGTGGGCAGGCATCGCCAGCCGAATCACCCGCGCCAGCAACATCGCGGTGTGGCAGATCGAAGCCGCGCAGAGCCAGGCGCTGGCCGAACTCGCACAGCGCAGCATGCAGTTGCAAATCAGCGTGCAAGACGGCACCGCCTACATCGGCGACGGCGAGCGTTCGGTCGAGATCACGCCGGTGCGGCTGAACCCGAGCTGAACCAGAGACAGTCGGTCACTGCACGCGGAGGTGAGCCGGTGCGCACAATCGACGGGCTCTCACTTCGATCGAACCGCATGAAGCTCGCTGTCCAGCATGCTGCCGACCTCGGCCGCTTTCAAATTCAAGTCGAAGGTCAGTGGTGCGTGGCCGACTACCGGCTCGAAGGCAACGCAATGACCGTCACCCACACCGGCGTGCCGTCATCGCTCGAAGGCCGAGGCATCGCCGCGGCGCTGATGCAAGCGCTTCTCGAACACGCCCGGGTGCACGGCTTCAAAGTGCGCCCGCAGTGCCCGTATGCCGCTGCCTACATGCAGCGCCACCCTGAGACCGCAGCGCTGCTGGCGTCATGAAGCCAGTGCAAGACGAGACTGCCATGCCCCAACCCAACGGCTCGATCGACGATCCGTTTCTCTGGCTGGAAGACGTGCTCGGCGAGCCCGCACTCGCCTGGGTACGAGAACGCAACGCCGAGACCGAGGCGGTGCTGACCGAGCAGCCCGACTTCGCGCCGATACGCGTCGAGTTGCTCGAGGTGATGAACTCGAAAGCGCGCATCCCCAGCGTCTCGCGCCGCGGCGACTTCTTCTACAACCTCTGGCGAGACGAGGCCCACAAACGCGGCCTCTGGCGCCGCACCACGCTCGAAGGCTACAAAACGCCCGAGCCCGATTGGGAGACCGTGCTCGACCTCGACGCATTGGCCGCGGCCGAACGCGAGAACTGGGTCTGGGGCGGTGCGACAGGTCTGGCGCCCTGGCACCACCGCGTGCTGATCTCGCTGTCTCGCGGCGGCGCCGATGCGGCAGTCGTGCGCGAGTTCGACACGGTGGCCAAGGCCTTTGTCGCAAAAGGCTTCGAGTTGCGAGAGGCCAAGTCGTCTGTCGAATGGATAGACGCCGACACGCTCTTCGTCGGCACCGACACCGGCCCGGGCTCGATGAGCGCTTCGGGCTATCCACGCACCGTGCGCCGCTGGTCGCGCGGCAGCGCGCTGGCCGATGCACCTGTCGTGTTCGAAGTCGGCGCAAGCGACATGAGCGCGCACGCTTCGGTCGATGCGGTGCCCGGCCACGAACGCACGATCTTCATCCGCGTCATCGACTTCTACCGCCGCGAATATTTTCTGCAAACGCCCACCGGCCTGCAGCGAATCGACGTGCCCGACGATGCGTCGATCGCATTCTGGAATTGCGCCGATGACCCCGCCGACACGCTGCTGATCGAGTTGCGCAGCGATTGGCAAGTCGACGGGCAAGCATTCGCACAGGGCTCGCTGCTGGCGACAGGCGCCCTCGCCTACCTCGCCGGCACGCGTCGCCTCGATACGCTCTTCACGCCGACGGCCACGTGCTCGCTCGCCGGCTACACGACCACGCGCACCCACCTGATCTTGAACCTGCTCGACAACGTGGCGAGTCGCCTCGAGGCCTGGAAGCGCGACGCACGAGGCTTCACGCGGCTTGCCATCGATGCGCCCTCACCCGGCACGCTCGGTACCGCCGCACTGCACGACCCGATGCGTGCCGGTGATCCGCTCGCCGAGCACTACCTGCTGAGCTACAGCGACTTTCTGACGCCCGACACGCTTTGGCTCGCCGGCACTGCGGGCGACGCGCGCGAGACGCTGAAGACCCAGCCGGCGCACTTCGATGCCCGCGGCATGCGGGTCGAGCAAGCCTCCGCAAAAAGCGCCGATGGCACACGTGTGCCGTACTTCATCGTCTGGCCGCGCGGTGTCGATGCCGAAACACCGGCCGACGGCTGCACGCCGACATTGCTCTATGGCTACGGCGGCTTCGAGGTCTCGATGCAGCCCGGTTACCGCGCCGGATGGGGCCGGGCCTGGCTGGCCCGCGGCGGCGTGCTGGTCATCGCCAATATCCGCGGCGGCGGCGAGTTCGGCCCGGCCTGGCACCAGGCGGCTTTGAAGGCCAACCGACAGCGCTCCTTCGACGACTTCATCGCCGTTGCGGAGGCGCTGATCGCGCGTCGCATCACGATCCCGCGCCACCTCGGCATCCAAGGCGGTAGCAACGGCGGCCTGCTGGTGGGTGCGGCGTTCACGCAACGACCCGACCTCTTCAACGGCGTGGTGTGCAGCGTGCCGCTGCTCGACATGAAGCGCTACCACCGCCTGCTCGCCGGGGCCTCGTGGATGGCCGAATACGGCGACCCCGACCTTGCCGACGAATGGGCCTACCTTTCGGCCTACAGCCCGTACCAGAACTTGAAGGCGGATGTGTCCTACCCCGAAGTGCTCTTCACGACCTCGACCCGCGATGACCGCGTCCACCCCGGCCACGCTCGCAAGATGGCCGCCAGGATGCGAGCTCAGGGCCACCCGGTGCTGTACTGGGAAAACATCGAAGGCGGCCACGGCGGCGCGGCTAATAACGAGCAGCGAGCGCACATGCAGGCGCTGGAGCTGGCGTATCTGTGGCGGCAGCTCAGGCTGCCAACCGCCCCACCTTTAGCCGCAGCACCCGATCGCAGCGCGCCGCCAACGACTCGTCGTGGGTGACCAGCACGCAGGCCATGCCGCGGCTGCGAGCAAGCTGCAACAGCAGCTCGAAGACGCCGTCGGCGGTGTCGCGGTCGAGATTGCCAGTGGGCTCGTCGGCGAGAACGCAGGCCGGCTCACCGGCGAGCGCCCGGGCGATCGCGACGCGCTGGCGCTCGCCGCCCGAGAGTTGCGACGGCCGGTGCTGCACCCTCGCCGCCAAACCGACTTGCGCCAGCACGGCCGCAGCCCGCTCGCGGGCTTCAGGCTGAGCCATGCGGCGGATGCGCAGTGGCATGGCCACGTTGTCGAGTGCCGTGAACTCGGGCAGCAGATGGTGAAACTGGTAGATGAAGCCGAGGTGCCGGTTGCGCCACTCGCCCTGCTCGGTTGCGTTCAGCTCGGTGAAGTCACGGCCTTGAATCTCGATCCGGCCCGCGCTCGGCGCCTCTAGCCCGCCCATCAGGTGCAGCAGCGTGCTCTTGCCCGAACCCGAGGCACCGACGATCGCGATCGTCTCGCCTTTGGTTACGCTCAAGTCGACACCTTGCAGCACGTGCACGTCGAGCGCGTCGTTGCCGCTGCCTTCGGTGAATCGCTTGTGCAGGCCGCTCGCGCGGATCACCGGCTCATTCATAGCGCAAGGCTTCGGCCGGTTGAACGCGGCTCGCGCGCCAGCTCGGGTAGAGCGTGGCCACGAACGACAGCAGCAACGAGATCAAGACGACAGGCACGATGTCAGCCGACTGCGGGTCGCTCGGCATGCGACTGATGAGGTAGACGCTCGCCGGTAGAAAGGTCACGTGCAGCAGCGCCTCGATTGCGGCGACGATCCAGCCGACGTTGAACGCGATCAACAGGCCGAGCAGCACACCGGCAAAGGTGCCGATCACGCCCGAGAGCGCGCCCTGCACCATGAAGATGCCCATCACCGACCGCGGGCTCGCGCCCAGCGTGCGCAAGATGGCGATGTCGGCCTGCTTGTCGGTCACGGTCATCACCAGCGTCGAGACCAGATTGAAAGCAGCTACGGCGACGATCAAGGTCAGGATGATGAACATCAACCGCTTCTCGAGTTCGACCGCCGAGAACCAGTTGCTGTTGGTGCGGGTCCAGTCGCGCACGTTGTAGTTGGCGCCCAGCGCGTCCTGCAACTGCGCACCGACCCGTCGCGCGTCGTTTTGACTTTTCAGGCGCAGCTGCACGCCCGTCGGGCCTTCGACGCGAAACAGCTTGGCCGCGTCATCGAGGTGCACCAGCGCCAGCGTGCTGTCGTATTCGAAGTGACCGGCGTTGAAGGTGCCGACGACCGTGAGCCGCTTGGTGCGCGGGATCACCCCGGCGGGGGTCACCTGCCCGCCCGGCAGCACCACGGTGACCTTGTCGCCCTCGCGCACACCGAGTGCATTGGCAAGTTCGATGCCGAGCACGACGCTCCACTCGCCGGGCACGAGGCGCTTCAGCACCGTGTTCTTGAGCTGCGCGGCGACATCGGTCACGGTCGCTTCGTCGTCGGGCGAGATGCCGCGGATCAGCGCGCCGTGGATGTTGTCGTCGCCGCGGGTAATGAGTGCTTGCGAGGCGATGAAGGGCGCCGCGCCGATCACTTGCGCGCCGGCTTCCGGTGCGGCCTTAATGGCTGCGAAAGTCGCGCGCCAGTCGGGCAACGCATTGCCGTCGGCGCTCGCCACCTCGACGTGCGGGATCACCGAAAGCATGCGGTCTTGCACCTCTTTGCGAAAGCCGTTCATCACCGAGAGCACGACGATCAGCGCCAGCACACCGAGCGCGATGCCGAACATCGAGACCGCTGAAATGAACGAGATGAAGCCGTTGCGTCGCCCGGTGCGACCCGCGCGCGTGTAGCGCCAGCCGATCTGTAGTTCGTAGGGCCAGTTCATGGGGTCGCGATGCTACAGGAGGGGTCGCGCAAAAGTGGCCAGTACGCATCGAGCCTGCACTCGGTAAGCGACCAGGCCCCGCCGGATAATCCGCAACATGCATTTGTTGATTCCATTCGCGTCGGCGCTTTCCGAAGCGGCGCCGCATGTGTTGCGTGACCTCGCGTTACCCAACCTCACGAAGCTTCTGGCCCTGCTTACTCCCAACACGCGAGACGACCGGGACGCCTTTGCGCTCTCGCCACCGCACGAGCGCGTGCTCGCTGCGGCAGCGGGCTGGCATGGCGCCGACGGCTGCCTGCCGTTCGCGGCAGAAGCCGCGGCGGGCGACGGCATCGACGTCGGCGATCGGGCCTGGGGCCTGATCACGCCCACCCATTGGAACGTGGGCCGCGATCACGTCACGCTGGCCGACCCGGCGGCACTGGCCCTGACCGAGGCCGAATCGCGCGCGGCCTTCGGTGCTGTGCGTGAGTTGTTCGAGAGCGAGGGCTTCGGTTTTGCGTGGGGCGCGGCCTCGCGCTGGTACATCGCCGATGAAAGTCTGGTCGACCTGCCCACCGCATCGGTCGACCGGGTGATCGGCCGCAATGTAGAACTGTGGATGCGCGCAAGCGCGGCGCGCGACGCATCGGCACGCCTCGTGCGGCGACTGCAAAGCGAGCTGCAAATGTTGCTCTACACCCATCCACTCAACGACGAACGCGAGGCACGCGCTGCGCTCACCCTCAACTCGTTCTGGCTCAGCGGCTGCGGTCGGTTGCAGGCATCGACGGGCGAGCCGGTGCACGTTGCCGAGGCCTTGCGCGCGCCTCTGCTCGCCGAAGACTGGGCCGGGTGGGCCGAAGCCTGGCGCGCGCTGGATGCGGGCGACGTGGCCGAGTGCCTGGTCGCAGCACGAGCCGGTCGGGCTGTCACGCTGACCCTGTGCGGTGAGCGCAACGCACATCGCTTCGAGAGTGCGCCGCGCACGCTTTGGCAGCGCCTTGGCAGCCACTGGGCCGCGCCCGAAGCGCATGCCGTGCTGGAGGCCCTGTGAAAGCCGCGCCGACGATTCAACGCCGCGACGCCCCGCCACGCGCCGTCTGGGCACTCGAACAAGCCGGTGTGCCGCCGCTGCTCGCTCGCCTCTACGCCGGCCGCGGCGTGCGGGTGATCGACGAGCTCGACGATGGCCTCGCGCGCCTCTTGCCACCCGCCGGCCTGCTCGGCGTGCAGGCCGCTGCGCGATTCTTGGCAGACGCGATCGCAGCGAAACGCCGCGTCTGCGTCGTCGCCGACTACGACTGCGACGGTGCGACACCTGTGCTGTGGCGCTGCGCGGGCTGCGCCTGCTGGGCGCGGCGACCGCGTCGACCGGCTATGTCGTGCCCGACCGTGCAGTGCACGGCTACGGCCTCACGCCGGCGATCGTCGACCTCGCGCGTGCGCAGCAGGCAGAGGTGCTGCTCACGGTCGACAACGGCATCGCGAGTCTGGCGGGCGTGGCGCATGCACGCGCGCTGGGCATCGACGTGATCGTCACCGACCACCACCTGCCGGCGCTGCAGGGCAACGAGGTGGTGTTGCCCGATGCGAATGTGATCGTCAATCCGAACCAGCCGGGCTGCGGCTTCGCGAGCAAAAACCTCGCGGGCGTCGGCGTCGTGTTTTATGTGTTGCTCGCGTTGCGCGCCGAGTTGCGCGAGCGCGGCGCGTTCACGGCGGCCGAGCAACCGCGTCTCGACGGGCTGCTCGATCTGGTCGCGCTCGGCACAGTGGCCGACGTGGTGCGGCTCGATGCCAACAACCGCCGCCTGGTTGCACAAGGGCTGCAGCGCATTCGCGCTGGGCAAATGCAGGCCGGCGTGGCGGCGCTCTTCAGGGTGGCCTCACGCGACCCGCGCCGTGCGAGCGGATTCGACTTCGGCTTCGCGCTCGGGCCGCGCATTAACGCGGCGGGGCGCCTGTCAGACATGACCCTCGGCATCGAGTGCCTGCTGACCGACGACTCGGCGCGCGCCGCTGAGCTTGCGACACTGCTCGACACCATCAACCGCGAGCGCCGCGACGTCGAGGCCGGGATGCGCGAGCAGGCCGAGGCGATGCTTCAGCGGTTGCTGCAGGCCGAGGGCGAATCACAACACGCACCGCGCACGCCGAACGCGCTGGCGATCTTCGACGAAGGTTTTCATGAAGGCGTGGTCGGCATCGTCGCCTCGCGTTTGAAAGACCGTGTGCACCGGCCGACCTTCGTCTTCGCGCGCGGGCAAGACGGGTTGCTGAAGGGCTCGGGCCGCTCGATCGCCGGCTTTCACCTGCGTGACGCACTCGACCTCTTGAGCAAGCGCCACCCCGAGGTGCTGGTGCGCTTCGGTGGGCACGCGATGGCGGCCGGTTGCACGCTGGCCGAGGCACATTTCGCAAGCTTCGATGCGGCGTTTCAAGAGATCGCGACCGAGTGGCTGGATGCGGCCACGTTGTCGCGGACGCTTCTCAGCGACGGCCCGCTCGGCATCGAGCACTTCAATGCCGAGACGGTGCGCGCGCTCGATGCGCAGGTCTGGGGTCAGGCCTTCGAGGCACCGATGTTCGAGGGCGAAGTCGAGGTGGTCTCGCAGCGGCTGGTCGGCGAGAAACATTTGAAACTGGCGTTGCGCTTTGCCGGCGAAGCCCGCGGCACGCCTCTGCGCGATGCGATCTGGTTCGGTCACAGCGAGCCGGTTGCGGCGACGCTGCGGCTCGCATATCGGCTCGCGGTCGACGAATACAACGGCCGCGAGCGGGTGCAGATGATCGTCGAGGCGGTTGCGTAAACTTCATTTTCAACTCGGGCTCTCGACATGAACGATCGCACTTCGACACTCGCCGAACGCCGCCGCGCGCTGCGCCTGCTCTCACTCGCGCCACTGATGTCGAGCGTAGGCCTGGCGGCCTGCGGCGGCGGGGGCGGCGATGCGGGCAGTGCGGCGCCTGTGCCCTCGCCCTCGGTGCCTCCTGCGCCGGGCGTGGCGGGGCCGGCGTGGGTGGGCTTCGGCCGCGATGCGCAGCACACGGCACAGAGCGCGATCGCCACGCAAGACCTGAACCGCATCGCATGGCGCACGCCGGTCGACCTCGCGCCGCAATACCAGTCAGGCGGGGCCTTGTTGGCGCGCTACGGCTCACCGGTCGTGACCTCGAACAACGCGGTGATCGTGCCGGTGAAGACCGGCGCTGCCGGCGGCTTCCGCATCGAGGCCCGCTCGGGCGTGAACGGCGGGCTGATCTGGTCGGCCGACTCCGACTACGTTTTGCCCGCACACAACTGGGTACCCAGCTACAACCTCGCGCTCAATGCCGCCAACCGCCTCTACGCCCCCGGCGCCGGCGGCAAGCTGCTGCTGCGCGATAACGCCGATGCGGCATCAGGCAGCATCATCACAGCGGTCTTCTACGGCGGCGCAGCCTACACCGCCAACCCGAGCGCGTTCAACACCACGGTGTTCATCAACACGCCGATCACGGTCGATGCGAACGGCAACGTTTTCTTCGGCTTCATCGTGACCGGCGCCAACCCGGCCAACCTGGTGAGCGGCATCGCGCGCATCGGCTCCGACGGCATCGGCAGCTGGGTGTCGGCGGCGGCAGTGGCGGGCGACGCCAATATTGCCAAGGTCGCGATGAACTGTGCGCCGGCACTGTCGAACGACCTCACGACGCTCTACATTGCCGTCAACCGCGCGGTTGTCAGCGGTGTCGTGCAGAGCGGCTACCTGCTCGCGCTCGACAGCCGCACGCTGACGCTCCGGTCCAATGTGCTGCTGTTCGAACCCGGCACGGGCGCCACCGCGCGGATCAGCGACGACGGCACTTCGTCGCCGACGATCGGCCCCGATGGCGACGTGTTCTACGGCGTGCTCGAGCACACCTTCGGCAGCCACAACGGCCGCGGCTGGCTGCTGCATTTCGATGCCACGCTCGCGACAGTCAAAACCCCCGGCGGTTTCGGCTGGGACGACACCGCCTCGGTCGTGCCGGCGAACATGGTGCCGTCGTACACCGGCCCGTCGAGCTACCTGCTGATGACCAAGTACAACAACTACGAGGGCGTGGGCACCGGCGACGGCCTGAACCGCGTGGCGATCGTCGACCCGAAGGCGTTTCAGGCCGACCCGATCACCTTGCTGCCTATCATGCGCGAGGTGCTGACCATCCTCGGCATGACACCCGAAGCCGCGGGCGCGGCGGCCGTCAAAGAGTGGTGCATCAACTCCGCGGCAGTCGACCCGGCCACGAAGTCGATCCTGGTCAACAGCGAAGACGGCTGGCTCTACCGCTGGAGCCTGGCCAGCAACACCTTCACCCAGCGCATCCAGCTCACCAGCGGCGTTGCCGAGTCGTACACGCCCACGGCTGTCGGCGCCGACGGCGCGGTCTACGCGGTCAACAACGCGGTGTTGTTCTCGATCGCGAAATAACGCGGCGGGTCGGTTGCCGACAGCGCAGCGGTGCCTCTAATTCGGTCGCCTCGTCGCAAGCCTTGGCGTCAAGCAGGCGAACGCGGGATGCCGAGTGGGGCCAATTGCATTCACGCAACTTGCAGCGCGACTGGATGGCCGAGGGGCGCGCCGCGCTCAAAGGGCTTGGTCGCTGAAGGGCATGGCTGCCGAGCCGCAGCGAGTCGCTCCCTACAATTGCTTAGTGAATTTACCCCCGAGCTGGATGAACGCCGACCTGCACTGCCACTCCGCCGTTTCCGACGGCACGCTGGAGCCCGAAGCACTCGCTGCGCGGGCCAAGGCCAATGGCGTCGAGTTGTGGGCGCTGACCGATCACGACGAGATCGGTGGCCAGCAGCGCGCGATGACCGCGGCCTCTGCGATCGGCCTGCCTTATCTCACCGGCACCGAGATCTCGGTGACCTTTGCCGACCTCACCGTGCACATCGTCGGCCTCGGTTTCGATGCCGACAACGCAGCATTGGTCGAGGGCCTGCGAGCCACGCGCGGCGGCCGGCGCCAGCGCGCGATGGAGATGTCCGACGGCCTCGCGAAAGTCGGCGTGAAAGGCGCTTACGAAGGTGCGCTGCAATACGTCGGCAACCCCGAACTGATCTCGCGCACGCACTTCGCGCGCTTTCTTGTCGAGAGCGGTGTGTGCAACGACACGCATGAAGTGTTTCGCAAATTTTTGGTCGAAGGCAAGCCGGGTTTCGTGCCGCACCGTTGGGCCACCTTGAAGCACGCGGTGCACTGGATCGTCGACGCCGGCGGCATCGCCGTGATCGCCCACCCTGCGCGCTACAAGTTCACCGCAAACGAGGAGTACGCGCTCTTCACCGAATTCATCGCGCACGGCGGGCGCGGGGTCGAGGTAGTGACCGGCAGCCACAGCTCGGCCGATGCACTGCGCTACACCGAGACCGCGATCGAGTTCGACCTGCTCGCTTCGCGCGGCAGCGATTTCCACAGCCCCGACGAGAGCCATGTCGACCTCGGCGGCCTGCCCGCGCTGCCGGCCAAGCTCACGCCCGTCTGGAGCGCGCT
>JAYUWC010000175.1:0-5268 GCA_043753755.1 Rhizobacter sp. | reverse complement strand
CGCTTCAGCCAGAGCCGCGCGATTGCGCTCGACATGGAAAGCGCAACCATTGCCGCCAACGGTTTCCGCTTTCGCGTGCCCTACGGCACCTTGCTGTGTGTGAGCGACAAGCCGCTGCACGGTGAGATCAAACTGCCCGGCATGGCCAATCACTTCTACCGCGAGCGGGTCGACCAGCACTTGCGGATCGGCATCCGGGCGATTGAGTTGTTGCGCGAGGCCGGGGTCGATCAGCTGCACAGCCGCAAGCTGCGCAGCTTTGCCGAGGTGGCGTTTCAGTAGTCCTGAATCGGGCCTGCTACGGACACGGCCGAGCCGGCAGGCGCACACCCAGGGTCAGGGTGTTGGCGCGCAGCCCGACCTGATTGCCGGCGACCAGGTCGAAGGCCAGCAAGTGGGTGACGCCGAGCGGTACCGGGTCACCCGCGTCGAGAACGAACAAAGCGCCGTCGCGCTGCAGGTCTTCGGCGCGCACCCAGGGCGTGGCCCGTTCGGAATCGAACACCTGCACCCGTCCGCCCGAGTACAGCGACACCAGCCCGGCATCGAACACCGACCCCGCGACGAAATGCAGCGGGCACTTGGTGGCCTGCGCCCAATGCGCGACGGCCGTGCGCGCGAGGCGTCGCGCCGGGTAGGCCGTGTCGATGCGGCGGGTCGACACCACGGCACGCGGATCGTGGTGCTCGACGGCATACAGCGTCAGGCTGAGCGCGTGCACGGCCAGCGCGGTCAGCGTCAGCATGCGCAGGTCCACAGCAATGCGGCGATCCCACCAGACCACCAGCAACAGCGGGAAGAACTGCAACGCCTGCACGCCCCAGTGGTTGCGCAGACTCACGCCGCTGGCAAGCGCCATCACCACGAGCACGACGAGCGTGAACCCGACCAGCCCAGTCATCCAGCCGCGAAACGCGGCGCCTGCAGCCGCGCTCATGTCGCCGAGCGCGATCGCCGGCTCGCGGCGCTGCGTGCGGCGCATCCAGAACCAGCCGAGCGCGATCGCGAGCAGTGTGGGCGACGCCAACCGCAATTGATTGGCGACGAACGACAACACGAACTTCAGCCGCGCCAAAAACGTGGCCGACTCGACCGCCTCGGAGGCATAGCGCAGCGTCGTGTAGTCATTGCGAACGACCCAGGCCGCATGTGGCGCGACCACTGTCAACATCGTGGCCACAGCGAGCGCGAGACCGCGCCACTGCGCCGCACGCGGCATGCGCCCGGTCAGCACCAACGCCAGCAGCAGACCCGCCAGCGGCACCAGCGCCTGGTACTTCGACAGCACCGCCGCGCCGGCGACCACGCCGGTCGCAGCCCACCAGCCAGCGCGGCTTTCGCCGCCCCGGGTCGCTCGCATCGCGCACCAGACCGCGGCCGCGATGAAGAGCACGAGCATGGTGTTGTGGTTGTAGAGCTGCGCGCGCTGCGAAAAGCTCAGGTTCAGGCCCCACAGCAACGCCGCTGCCGCGGCAAGCCGGTCACCGATCAGCTCACGGCCGATCTGCCATGTGAACCACAAGGTGCCGAGCAGGCAGAGCGTGGCCAGCACATAGGCCCAGTAGACCGATGGGCCGAACACGCGAATGACCAGGCCCAGCGCCAGCGAGGGCAGTGGCGGGTGCTTGTGGTAGCCGAGCTCGAGGCTCTGCGCCCAGTTGAACTGCTCGATGTTGTCGCCGAACTGGGCGGTGTTGAAGTAAGCCGCCCAGATTGCCCAAACCACGACCATGGCCAGACTCGCTGCCACGGCAACGGGGGGCGGCAGTGCGCCACGGCGCAGATTGCGACTGGTCGGTGGGACGATAGAGGGGGTCACCTGAAACGCACCCCGGTCCACATCCACATCTCGTCGCGCATCGGCCGCGTTGCGGCCGAGCCGTCGAAGCGTTTTGAGCTGATGGTGTCGATTGCGACTGCCGCGAGACACACGTGGTCGATTTGGTCGTAAGCGGTGCGAAGCCGCTGCTCGGCTCGCCTCATGGCTGCGGCCGGCGCCGCCCATGCCGTAGCGAGCTGGCGCTTGAAGCCGGCGCCGGCCCGCTCGAGACCCGCCTGCGAGCGGGTCGGCACGGCTCGAACCTGATCGACGCCGAAAGCCAACTTCTTCGCCGTCTCGTCGTTCGAGACTCGCAGCTGCCCGACCACCGCGCGCCCGTGTGGGTCGGCGCTGGTCGAAGCAATCAATTCAGTTGTTCGCACCGAGCGGAACACGGCGGCGTCGAGATGCCTTCGATCGGGCCTGCGAGGGCCGCACTCATGGCCGCCGCGGCTTCACGAGCGCCGCCGCTTCTTTGGCGCGTGATCGCGCGATCGCGATATCGGCGTCGAACGCCAGCGCCACGCCCATTCTGCGTTTGACGAAGCTCTCGGGTTTGCCGAACAGGCGCAGCTCGGTGCCGGGCACGCGCAGCGCGGCGGCTATGCCGTCGAACACCAACCCGTGGGCCTCGACCCCACCGTAGATCACGGCACTTGCGCCTGGGCTTTTCAGCGCCGTGCTGACCGGCAGGCCGAGGATCGCGCGGGCGTGCAGCTCGAACTCGTTTTGCCACTGCGTGATCATGGTCACCATGCCGGTGTCGTGCGGGCGCGGCGACACCTCGCTGAACCAGACCGCGTCGCCCTTCACGAACAGCTCGACACCGTAGAGGCCCTGACCGCCGAGGTCGTCGGTCACTGCCTTGGCAACCTCGCGTGCTCGGGCCAATGCGGCCGGATGCATCGGGTGCGGCTGCCAACTCTCGACGTAGTCACCGTTGACCTGCACATGACCGATCGGCTCGCAGAAGTGGGTCTCGATGCGGCCCTCGGCACCGAGGGCGCGCACCGTCAGCAAGGTGATCTCGTAGTCGAAGTCGATGAAGCCTTCGACGATCACCCGACCCCGGCTGACCCGGCCGCCGGCCATCGCATGACCCCAGGCGTCGGCCACGTCGGCCGGGCTGTCGACCTTGGTCTGGCCTTTGCCCGAGCTGCTCATCACCGGTTTGACGATGCACGGATAGCCGATCGCCTGCCCATTGGCGCCGTCGATCGCCGCCTGCAACTCGGCGAGCGAATCGCAAAAGCAGTAGGGGCTAGTCGGCAGCGCCAGCGTCTCGGCTGCCAGGCGGCGGATGCCTTCGCGGTCCATCGTGAGCCGCGCGGCGCGAGCCGTCGGGATCACGCGCACCACGCCGGCCGCTTCGAGTTCTTCGAGCATCGGGGTGGCGATCGCCTCGATCTCGGGCACCACCCACATCGGACGCTCGGCCTCGATCAGTGCCTTGAGTTGCGCTGGGTCGCTCATCGTGATGGTGCGTGCGTGGTGGGCGACCTGCTGCCCTGGTGCGCCCGCGTAGCGATCGACCGCAAACGTCTCGACGCCGAGGCGCTGCAGCGCAATCAGCACCTCTTTGCCGAGCTCGCCGCTGCCGAGCAGCATGACCTTGGTGGCATGGGGCGAGAGGGGCGTGCCGAGTGTCGTCATCGAGGTCTTCCGTGCGGTGAGTAGAGGCGGGTGGATTCTCTGCGCAAGCGCGCCGCGCACCATGCTGCCACGGCGGCAAGCGTGGTCAATGAGCCTTTATCATCTGCGACATGAATTCCGGCCCGCGCGACCTCGCGCAGATTCGCCTCGCGAACGCTCTGATCCTCTTCGACGAGTTCGTCCACGCCACTGTCAAGCACGCCGATGCCGCCACGCTTCGCGGCCTCGAAGGCCGCTTTGCCGAGCGGCTGCAGATTCAGCCCAGCTACTGGAGCCAGATCAAAAGCCGCTCGCGGCAAATCGGCGAACGCCTGGCGCGGCAGTTCGAGCAGCTCTCGAAGAAGCCTCCCGGCTGGATGGACGAAACCAACGGCCCGCACGCCTGGTCGAACAGTACGCCTGCCAGCAGCCGCGCCAATGCTGCGCTAGAGGCCGATGCCGACGCGCAGCGCACGGTGCCGCAAGACGATGACGAGCGCTTCATCGTCGGTCTGGTGCTGAGTTACTACCGTCGTCACCCGCAACGCGCTCGCGCGCGTCTGCTCGACTTGCTCGGCGAGGTGTTGACGCCAACCGCGTCACCCACCGCGGCCCCAGGCCGAGTCGCCGCAAAGCTCGACGACGGGCGTGACCTCTGGAACAAGACCCAGGCGGCCGTCAAGCCGCTGAAGCCCAAGCGCTGACGTTGGAGCACCGAATTCGTGTTCACGCAACCCCTTGAAAAATCTGCGCAACACCCCTTGCGCAAGATAATCAAACCTTTATCATTTGCGCAAGTTGTGAATCGGTGTGCCGACCGCAACGACGCCCTTCGATCCACCCCCAAACGACTCATGACCCTCTTCAACGCCTCGGTGTTCGCTGCCACCCCGCGCCACGCGCAGGGCGTTGCCGCCGCATCGATCGGGGTGCAGATGTTCATGGAGGCTTGCGCCGCACCGCCCGGAACACCGTCACGCTGACTCGCCGCACGAGTCAGTCGCCAAACGGCCCGGGTCGCGTCTTACGCCCCGGGCCGTTTTGTTTTTGCCGCGCCGAAGGTATCGGCTTATTTACGCCAGGAGAACGTTCATGAAGATCACCGTCACCGCACTCAAGCCCCGCAACCCGTTGATCGCGCACGCTCAGTTTCGCCGCGCCGGCAGCCACCGGCCCGGCGGCCGATCGATGCGCCAGCAGTGTGGCCGCGCACTTCAGCGCGAATTGGCCCACATGAAGCAGCACAGCCCATGAATCGCGCGCGGCCCGGTCGCGCAAAGCTCGAAGGAAACTCCTATGTCTCCCCTCAGATACGCACGTGACGGTTGCCTCGAAGCGCCACGCCCCGCTGTGGAGGCGGCCCGGCGACTCGCTGCCCTTGCACTGCGCAGTGCCAGTGCGGCACTCGCGCGCTGGTCGCGTCGGCTTGCGCAACCTGCAGGCCGGGTCGGGCGCAGCACGCCGCAGCTCGAGTTCTATGCCGAATCGGGTGCGCCCGAAGGCGCGCTCTACCTCGACGGCCAGCTCGTCGGCTGGGTCAGCGGCGTGCGGCGGCTGTAGGTCTCTGCGTAAGAGAACGCGGTCGCCTCATCGCACTGCGAGCGGCAGCTTGCAAGGCGGCCGAGCGAATCACGCTTTGATCGTGCGGCGGTCAATGTTGTTGAGCGCGAAGGCGGCGGCCGCGAAGTCGTGCGCATATGCGCCTCGGAATCGGTCTTGGGTAGGGCTACGACACGGGGCTGCGCCAGGACATTGCTTGAGACGGGCAAGGCATGCCCGCTGTCGGTGGTGTGCACGAACTTGCGCCGCCACAGCGC
>JAYUWC010000174.1:0-1647 GCA_043753755.1 Rhizobacter sp. | reverse complement strand
GCGCGGGTCGGTGGGGCACCGGTGCGCTCGATCGCGCTGTGCACCAGGTCGAGGACCTGTTGTTGCCGATCGGTCAGCTTGGGCGGTTCGTACACGGCTTTTCCTTGATGATGGCTGGTGTGCTGCCGGCGGGGCGCGGGTCGATGCTCGAGACCCGACTGGCTGACGATTCATCCAGTAGCTGTATTTTCATCCAGCCTCACGAAAAATGCAAAACAGTTCTCTGGCAGACCCACCCATCGTCGTCGTGCTCGGCACCGGCGGCACCATCGCCGGCACGTCGGCCCGCAGTGGCGACGACATTGGCTACAGCGCGGCGCAGATCGGTGTCGCGCAGTTGATCGCCGCACTGCCCGCGCTCGCCGGCCAGCCGATAGAGGTTGCGCAGGTCGCGCAGATCGACAGCAAAAACATGAGCGCGGCCGTGTGGCGCGCGTTGGCCGTGGCGGTCGCCCGGCATCTGGCACGCCCCGAGGTCGGGGGCGTCGTCATCACCCACGGCACCGACACACTGGAAGAGACTGCCTACTTCCTGCAGCGCCTGCTCGCGCCGACCAAGCCGGTGGTGCTGGTCGCAGCGATGCGGCCGGCAACCTCGCTGCAAGCCGACGGCCCGCAGAACCTGCTCGATGCCTTCGCAGTGGTCCGCCAGACCGGTGCGTACGGCGTCGTCGCGGTGCTCGCCGGCCGCGTCCACAGCGCGCTCGACTTGCGCAAGCTGCACCCTTATCGGCTGGACGCCTTCGGCTCGGGCGATGCGGGTGCGGTGGCCGAGATCGAGTCGGGTCGGCTGCGTCTGCATCGCCCGTGGCCGAGCGGCGCAGCGATCGGCATCGAGCGGCTGCCGGCCGAGGGCGCGGCATGGCCCTGGGTCGAAATCGTCACCAGCCATGCGGAGGCGCGCGGCAACGTGGTCGAGGCGCTGCGCGCGGCCGGTGTCGACGGCATCGTGGTCGCGGGCACCGGCAACGGCAGCATTCATGCCTCGCTCGAGGTCGCGCTGATTGCGGCCGGTGCCGCGGGCGTGTCGGTGCTGCGCTGCACGCGCTGCCTCGGCGGCGGAGTCATCGAAGCCGACGCTGCAATCGAACCGGGCAGTGCGAACTTGCCGAGCGCGGGCGTTCTCACGCCGTTTCAGGCCCGCGTCGAATTGCAGCTGCGCCTGCTCGCCGCGAACGGTGGTTGAACGCGGTGCGATGCGATCAGCGCGTGCGCCGCCGCACCACCCAGCCGATCAAGCCGAGCCCGCCCAACATCAGCGCATAGGTCTTCGGCTCGGGGATCGCAGCGATTTGCTGTGGCTCGTAGTTGGCGCCGAGCTTGGCGAAATCTGCATCGGTCACGCCGAACACGAACCACTGGTTCGGGTTGTCGACCCCACCGACGCTGGCGATGAAGTCGTTGTCGTTCGCGACGTAGAGCGTGTGGGTCAGGACACCGTTGACGACCACGTCGTCGCCGAAGGCCAGGCCCTCGAGCTTGGCCGGGATCTTGTCCGACGAAATGCCGGCGGCGTTGAGGGCAGCCTTCAGGTCGAGAAACAACACCTTGGTCGGTGCCTTCCCAACCAGCGCGGCCTCGCCGCTCAAATTGCTCACGTCTTGCGCGCCGGCGAGTTCGACCAGGTAAATCGATTTGAACTCAGTC
>JAYUWC010000173.1:0-1656 GCA_043753755.1 Rhizobacter sp. | reverse complement strand
GTCGCCGATCTTGCCGGTTCGGGCAGCGGCCTCGATGGCCTCGATGACGCGATCGACGACCGCATCGTCGACCGCGGCTTCGATCTTCACCTTGGGGAGAAAGTCGACAACATACTCGGCGCCGCGGTACAGCTCGGTGTGGCCCTTCTGGCGGCCGAAGCCTTTGACTTCGGTCACCGTGATGCCCTGCACGCCGATGGCGCTGAGGGCTTCGCGGACTTCGTCAAGCTTGAATGGCTTGACGATGGCGGTCACCATCTTCATGTCGTCTCTCCAGTGATGAAAGCGGGTTAAAACGTTTTCTTGACGGCGACGACAAGACCGGTTTTGCCCAGATCTTTTTCGCCGGCGTTGTAGTTGTAGGCCGGCACACCGCCGATCTTCTTGGCGTTGGTGCCGATGACGGCCGCGCTCAAGAAGAATCCCGAGAAGTCTTTGCCCACGGTGAACGAGTAGTCGGCGTAGGAGAAGTCGCTGTTGTGCGCGACGCGCTGGTAGCCCACATGCGGGATCAGCTGAATTGCCGGGCCGACTTCGAAGGTGGCCGAGAGGTCGACATAGCCGCTGTTCTTGCTGTTGGCAAAGCCGAACAGGTTGCTCAGGCTGTGCGAGTACTTCAAGGTCGCCGGGCCGAAGGTGACAGCGCCGTAGATCTCGTTGGTGTTCGCGCTCGGGTTGAGCTTGTTGCTCGGGTACTGGTAGCGCAAAAAGCCGACGTCGAACGTGAAGTCTTTGGCGATCTCGCCCTTGTAGCCACCGTAGAGGTCGACCTCGGCGTTGGCCTCGCCGCCGGCGTCTTTGATCCATTTGATGGTCGACGCCCAAGCGCCGACGTAGAAGCCGCCCGGCAGCGCGTAATCGATGCCGCCCTGAATCGCAGGCTTCAAGCGGGTCTGCGAGATGCCGCGGTAGCGGTAGTCGCTGGTCAACGTCAGGTTGAACGACAGTGGGTTGGCCTCGGGCTCTGCAGCAGCAGGAGCCCCGGGTGCGGCGGTCTGCGCCTGTGCAAGGTGGGGCAGCGTGCTCAACGTCAGTGCGGATACCAACGCCAGGAGAGTCTTGTTCATTGTCTGTTTCCCAAAGGTAGGAGGGTTGCGCTGAAGGTCGGATGCTTTTCGCAGCTTTTGTGCCAACGGTGATGCACGGCTGTGACATCCGGCCTGCCTCGGTTCGTGCGACGGACCCGTCTCACGCACCAACGGCGAGCATATGTGCTCTCGTTGCGCCAGTTCGGTGCATGTCGTCGCCTGTGGGTCAAAAGGCACAATTCGCGCCGGAGGAACCATGTCACTCGCCGTTATTCACAGCCGCGCGCTGCACGCGCTCGATGCCGCCGAGGTCACGGTGGAGGTGCACCTTGCAAACGGCTTGCCCAGCTTCACGCTGGTCGGCCTTGCCGACACCGAGGTCAAGGAGGCACGCGAACGTGTTCGCGCCGCCATTCAAAACAGCGGCCTCGAGTTCCCCGCCAATAAGCGGGTGACTGTCAATCTGGCCCCGGCCGATTTGCCGAAGGAGTCGGGCAGGTTCGATTTGCCGATCGCGCTCGGCATCTTGTGCGCCAGCGGGCAGCTCGATGCGGCAGAGGTCGACCGCTTCGAGTTCGCCGGTGAGCTGTCGCTCGGCGGCGATCTGCGCCCGGTGCGCGGCGCCTTG
>JAYUWC010000172.1:0-5303 GCA_043753755.1 Rhizobacter sp. | reverse complement strand
ATCAGGGTTTGCGGGTAGCCGCTAGCATTTGTCTCTATGCCGAACTCCGGCCCCACGTGCCGACGCGAACGCCGCGCACCGTGCATCCAACACCATCGAGGAGTGAGTCCACCATGACCTTGTCGCCGACAAAACTCTTGTGCACGATCGCCCTCGCCGCGGTAGCCGCCACCGGCTTTGCTGCCGATGAGCCCAAGCTGCTCAACATCTACAACTGGTCCGACTACATCGCCGACGACACAATCAAAAACTTCGAGAAAGAAACCGGCATCAAGGTCAACTACGACAACTACGACGCCAATGAAATCCTGCACGCCAAGTTGGTCGCAGGCAAGACCGGCTACGACATCGTCGTACCGGGTTCACACTTCGCAAAAACTCAGATCGCCGGTGGCCTGCTGCAAAAGCTCGACCGCAGCCGGCTCAGGAACTGGGCCAACCTCGACAAGGGTTTGCTGGAGCAGCTCGGCAACGTCGACCCTGGCAACCAATACCTGGTCGACTGGCTGTGGGGTTACGTCACGGTCGGCATCAACACCACCAAGGTCAAGGCCGCGCTGGCCGCCGCGCCGAACCCGCTGCCGATGCCCGACAACGCCTGGTCGCTGATCTTCGACCCCAAGTACGCCGTCAAGCTCAAAGGCTGCGGCATCAACTTTCTCGACTCGGCCTCCGAGGTGCTGCCGGTCGCGATGCTCTTTGTGGGCAAGCCGGCCTACAGCACCAACACGGCCGACTACGACGCGGCGGCCACGATGCTGAAAACCGTGCGGCCCTATGTGACGCGCTTTTCGTCGTCGGGCTACATCAACGACCTGGCCAGCGGCCAGCTCTGCGCGGTGATGGGCTACTCGGGCGACATCAACATCGCGCGCGCCCGCGCACTCGAGGCCGCACCCAAGGCCGCGGCGGCGGTCGAGGCGCTGATCCCGAAAGGCGGCGCCACGCTGTTCTTCGACACGATGGCAGTCCCGAAAGACGCGCCGCACCCGAACAACGCGCACCTGTTCATCAACTACATGCTGCGGCCCGAGGTCGCAGCCAGTTTGACGAACAAGGTTTTCTACGCCAACCCGAACGCGGCTTCGCTGAAGTTCGTGAAGAAGGACGTGGCCGAAAACAAGACGATCTTCTTGAGCGAAATTGACAAGAAGCGCATGACCCCGCCCGACGCCGCACCGCAAGATGTCAAACGCGTGCAGACCCGCATCTTCACGAGCTTCAAGGCGGGCAAGTAGGCCGGCGAACGAGTCGGCGCGGCCTTGCGCAACGGGCGGCGCCTAAGTGGGCGCACGCCGCCGATGTGAGTCGCCTGATGGGCCGCGTGACGGGCCGCGGACAAGCCGTGGACATGCCGCGCGTGCAGCCTGTTCGTCGAGCTATGCGCTCGCCTCGCTGTTTGCCCGATCACGCAGTCGTCACATCGCATGCCTAGGATGAATTCGTCTCTACTCCGAAAGCTCTCATGTCACGTCTTCTGATCTCGGCGCAGCGCGCCATTGCCACCGCCGTGCTCGCGCTCTGCGCCAGCCATGCCGCTCGAGCCGCTGACCAGACCCAGCCCGGCCAGGGCAACGCCGCTGCCGTTGCACTGGCCCAGCGCTCGCCGCTGGTGCAGTCGGCCATGCGCGACTTGATCGAACAAGCCGGCCGCATCCGCGACCGCGCGTTGCGCACCGCCACGCTCGACATCCTGCAAAACCCTCGCACCTGCGCGCTGCACCGCCGTGGCCTGGGCTCGCCCGCGGCGCAAGACGCGGTCGTGCAGACGCTGCTCGACGCCGGCCTGATGAACCGCACCGATGCCGCCGCCTTCGCCGCAGGCACCCGCACTGGCGTGTTCCCACCGGTGCTGCAGGCCGACAGCGCCTGCCCGCAATTGCCGCAGCCGCTCGAATCAGCGCCGGGCAGCGCGTTCGGTGGCCACCATTCGTACCCCGGCGGCCTGCCGGTGCACGAGTCGAACAACGACCGCTCCGACATCGACCTCGCACGCCAGTACCAGGCGAGCTACGGCTCAACCGACCGGCAAGGCATGCCGGTCATCGACGTTGCCGCTGACGCCGACGACTACCACCACCACCACGAGCATGAACAGCACCGCCGCCATGCGCGCAGCGGTGACCTGCCGATCGACACCGACGTCATCATCGCGGCGCCGATGTGGCACGACTGGGCCAAGACCATCGTGTTCCAGTGGAACGCCGATGGCAGCGAGTTCGCCGAGTTCAACTTCGGCGGCAACGGCACGACCGACGCGTGGGGTGCCGCCGGCGACTCGCGCACCGGCGGCCACCACATCATGAGCGTGGCTGAAGCGATGGCCCGCGGGCTCTCGCCGTTGATGGTCATCACCCAGGCCAGCGCGCACTCGGCACCGACGCTGGGCAACGAATACAAGGTCGTCAACTGGCTGCGCGCCGCAGCGATCATCGCGCGCCTCGACCCGGTCAAGGCCGGCTACCTCGCGACCGATGCCGGCGGCAAACTGCGCCTGCCGCCGCTCGGCCAGCTCGGCAGCACCGACCTGCTCGCCAAAGGCCAGAGCAACTTGCGGGTCGAGTACGTGCTGCACAACCTGTCTGACGCCGACTACACCTTCTCGGGCCCGGCCGTCGCCTCGGCTGCCGTGCTGCTGGCCCAGCTTGCGCCCGAGTTCGGCTACGACGCAGCCGACACGGCCACGTTCAACAATCGGTTTCGCAACCCCGCCCTTGCCTACCTCAGCGGCGAGCGCTTGCTGGTGCTTTACGGCGGCAGCGGCATCGACGCGGTGCGCCAGGAGCTGAAGCGCTTGCGCCAGCGCGGCGTGATCTGAGGGTCAGCGGCCCGCAGCGGGTCGGCGAGGCACGAAGCCTCGCCGATCATTTCAACCGACCACCACGCCCTTCCAGAACGCGACCCGGCCCTTGATGTTGGCCGCGGCCTGGCTCGGCTCCGGGTAGTACCAGACCGCGTTCTCGTTCATCTCGCCGCCCACCATCAGGCTGTAGTAGTGGGCCTGCCCTTTCCACGGGCAGCTGCTGCGGTGGTTGCTGAAGCTCACGTACTCGCGCTTCAGGCTGGCCTCGGGAAAGTAGTGGTTGCCTTCGACGATCACGGTGTCGTCGCTCTCGGCAATGGTGGCGCCGTTCCAGGTGGCTTTCATGGTCTGCTGATCCTCAAGGCATTCAACGGGAGCCCGATGATCCGGCATATTGCGCGGCGGCGCTGCGCAGGCGCTCGGCGATGAGCGCGACCAGCGCTTTGCCGCCGGTCACGCGCACGCTGTCGCCGTGGCGCAGCACGTCCATCGCCAGCTCGGTCGGGTCGCTGTAGGGCACCTGCAACTCGTAGCCGCCCTCGCCGACTGCGCCGCCCAGCCAGCGCGACTTCTGCTGCGGATGCCACTCTTCGTTGGCGACCCACTGCGCGGCCGTGGCGTCGAACACCAGCGTCGCCCACTTGACCTTGGCGCCACCGCCGCCGTAGATGCCGTAACCAGCGTCGAGCGCGGCCTCGAGTTCGCGCACCGGCACGCTCTTGGCCTTGGTCTCGAGCAGCACAGCCTCGCGCACCGCGTCGAGCGCGAAGCGACGCAGGCCCGCGCTCGCGTGACACCACGCGTCGAGGTACCAGGTGTTGCGGTAGTTCACCAACCGCTGCGGCGAGACCTCGCGCTCGCTGGTGCTGCGGTCGCTGCGCTTGAAGTAGCGCAGGGCGATGCGGCGGCGCTGCAGCAGCGCGCTGCCGAGCAACTCGAAGTGACAGCTGGGCACGCGGCGGCGCGCGGTCACGATCACCTTGACGCGGCGCATCAGTTCGCGTGCCTCGCTTTCGTCGGCGCCCAGCATGCCCTTGAGTTTTTCCATCAGCGGCTGCAGATGACGAGCGAGCACGCCGTCGTCGTCGAGGCCGGCGAGCAGCTGGTGCATCGTCAGCAGCGCATGGATCTCGTTCTCACTGAACCAAAGGCCCGGCAGCTCGTGGCGGGCCGCTTGCGCGCCACCGGCCTTGGCTTCGGCAAAGCGGTAGCCGTTGGCGAAAGCGTCGTAGACGATGGGCGCGTTGAGCCGGTCGCGCAGGTATTGCAGGTCGCGCTTGAGGGTGGCGGGCGACACACTCAACTCGCCCTGCAACGCAGCGAAGCTGACGCTGCCGCGGCTCTTCAGCATCAGCTCGATCTTGTAGAAACGTTCGGTGCGGTCGATGGTGAGACTCCTTTTGGCAGACGACTGCCGGTCGCCTGCCGGGGCAACTGCGGGGCGATGGTCACACGGGTAGCTCATGGCATGAGCCAGTGGCGTAAAGCATACCTGTATCAAAGTTTTGGGCTGGTGGCTCACGTCATGAGCCACCCAACCGCAACACTGCCTTCACCGCTGCGAATGGTTCGCGGCGGCGCCCAAGGAGTCTTGCCATGACCACCGCCTCTCCGCTGATCGACCTGCAAACCGGCTCATCGAACGACTGCTCGGCGCAGACCGACCTCACGGCCCACGACCAGATCGGCTTCGAGCTCGGCTGGGACTACGCCCACTACCGCGTCACCCCGCCCGCACCCTACGCCGACGAACCCTCGCCGCTGCGCAACGGCCTGAGCGCCGGCCAGGCCGCGTTCGGCTTGCGCACCCTCGCTGCCACGCGCCACGTGCGCAAGTGGCTGCAGCTGCGGCTCTACGCCTGGTTGCGCGGGCGCAGCGTCGAGACCCAGCAGGTCACGCCCAACTACCTGCAGCAGATCGACGCCAGCCACTGCCCGATCACACGGGTCGCGCTGTCGAGCGCCACGCTGACCACCAACGACGCCTCGGTCGACCGGGTGCGCAACGACGCCGGCTACGCCGCCGGCAACCTCGCGGTCATGAGCACCAAGGCCAACCACGCCAAAGGGACTTGCGGCTTTCGTGACGCAGAGCAGCGCGCGCAGCAGATCGAAGCCGAGCAGCTGCCCGGCCTCGGCGGATTGAACGCCGCGCAGTGGTCGCGCGTGGCGGTGCTTTGCAGCTTCGTCGAACCACTGGCGCACGCAGAAGCCTGCGCTTTGCCACTGCTGGTGCTGCCGCCGAACCGGCTGCGACTTTTCAACCCGGTGCAGGCGGTGCAGGCTTTCGTCAGCCAGCAGTTGCTCAAACCCGGCTGGAGCCAGCGCATCAGCCGCTTCGAAGCACTGCTGCCGGGCAAGGCGCTGCGCCGCGACTTCAAGAGTTTTTTCATGACGCTGCTGCCGCGGGTGATCGAAGGCGGTCGCTCGGGCGATGCGGCACACGCCCGCTGGGCGATCGAAGACACCTGGCGCGCCTCGCTGATGCAGCAGCGCTGGG
>JAYUWC010000171.1:0-5310 GCA_043753755.1 Rhizobacter sp. | reverse complement strand
TCGAGCATCACGACCGTGTCGGCAGGTGGGAACCTCGTGATGCGCATGTCACCGCAAATGAAGGCGGCGCGCTCACCGAGCGCGGCGCGAGCGCGTGCGATCTCGCGCGGCATCAGCTCGATGCCGGTGACCTGCGTCGCGGTGGGCGCCAGGCCCCACGCCGAAGGCCAGCGGCCGCTGCGCTCGAACTCGCCCGCGCTGCACAACAAGCTCGCAAGCAGCCCTTGGCCGCAACCGATGTCGAGCACACGGGTGCGCGGCGCGATCAGCCCGGCTCCGAGCAGATGCTTGAAAACCGGGTCGCGCGCCAGCTTGCCGCGCGCGAAGTGCCAGGCAAAGCGGCCGGCGTTTCGATAGGGCGCGCTGGCGGCGTCGACCAGGGCCTGCCATTCGGCGCGGCAATTCGGTGCGGTCATGCGAGTGCCTCCGGCAACGTGACAGCGCGCAAGCCGGCGCTCTCGAACTGCTGCAGCAAGCCCGGCAACACCGCGAGCGTGACCGCCTCGCCAGCTGCGGTCATCGCGCAGTGGTGGTCGTGCAGCAGCAGGATGTCGCCGGCACGCAGGCCGCGCGTCAGACGCGCGAGCACCTCGGCCGGGTCACTTCGGCGGGTGTCGAAGCCGCGGCGGGTCCATGCGACGAGCCGCATCTCGAGCGCGTGCAGCACCGGGTCGAGAAAGAGGTTGCGCAAGCCGGCCGGTGCGCGAAAAAAGCGCGGGCGAAGGCCGGTCACTTGCGCCAGCGCGTCTTGCGCCTGTTCGATTTCGCGGCGCATCGCGGCGGGGCCGAGCAACGAGAAGGTGTGCGCGTGTCGGTAGCTGTGGTTTTGCACGCTGTGGCCACGGCGCACGATCTCGCGGCACAGCGCGGGGTGCTGCTCGGCGTGGCGCGCGATGCAAAAAAAGGTGGCCCGCGCGCGGTGCGCGTCGAGCAAATCGAGCACGCGCGGCGTGATCTCGGGGTCGGGGCCGTCGTCGATCGTGAGCGCCACCTCGGCGCGGCCGATCGAGGCCGACGGCAGGCGCAGCAGGTTGTCGCCCAGCGCGGTCGAGCGGGGCCAGAGGCCGGCGCCGGTGATCAGCGCGTGGTCGAGTGCGACGGCACCCAGCGCCCAGGGCCACAGGGCAGGCTGCGCGAGTGCGACCGCACCTGCGCCGGCGTGGCACGCCAGGCTTGCCTTCAGCAGCAGCGGCATGCGCCAACGTGCGGCTGCGGGCGCCGGCAAAGCGGTAGACGAAGCCGTTGAAGGGGTGGGAGCGCCATGCATCGCAGCGAATTTTTGCATGCCTCTCAACGCGCCCGACTCGGGATGAACGCAGCCGAGAGCACCAGGCTCAGCAAGATGCCGGGCGCCACGACCTGCCCGATCGCAAACAGCGCCGGGATGCTCGAGAAAGCAAGCAGCGCGAACGAGATCACTGCCGTCAGATTGGCGAGTGCCAGCGAGGCCAGCGTGTCGTTGTCGATCAGATACGGTGTGCCGGCGGGCGCGACGTCTTGCTGGCTGCGGATCTGGTCGAAAAAGAGCGCGTAGTTGGAGCCGATCGCCACCGTCAACAACAAGCCGACGAGATGCAGGATGCCGAGGGCGACGCCGGCCACACTGAATGCCGCGAGCACGATCGACACCGCCGCCGCCACCGGCTGCGCGATACGCCACAAACGCTCGAACGAGCGCAGGTGCAAGGCCAGCAGAGTGCAGACCGCCAGCGCGCCCAGCAACGCCTGCAAGCCGGCCTCGTGCAAATAGCGTGCGTACAGCAAGCCGAGTTCGGTGCCGATCTCGACCACTTGCGCACTGGGCACGCCAGCGAGTGCCTTTCTCAGCACCTCAGCATCGACCGGCTTCGCGCCTGCCTGCAGGCTCAGCAAAGCTCGCCACGGTCTGCCGTCTCTGCCTGGCACAAGCAGCGCGTCGAGCGCGGCATAGAGCGGCGTGGCCTTCAACGATTCACGCGTCAGCAGCGCCTGGCCGCGCGCCGCTTGCACGTCGGTGATGAAAGCCCCCAACCGCGCGGCGGGCAACGGGCCATCGATGGTGGCCTCGGCGAGGCGGCTCGCGAGCGTGGCCGCATCGGGCAGGGCATCTCGACGCGCTTTTTGAACGCCGGGGCTGGGCAACAAGCGCGCGGGCGACTCGTAGCCGGCGATCGTGCCGGCGTCGACCAGCAGGTCGAGCTTCGCGCCTGCGGCTTCTGCCGCGGCGAGCACGCCGGCTTCGTCGGCGGCCGAGACGGCGACCAAGGTGCCGGCGTCGGTTGCGCCGAGGTCGGCGCGAAGGTCGGCATCGAGCGCCATTCTCGAAGCGCCCACCGGGCTCAGTGAGGCGAGGTCACCGCGCCACGCCGAAGGCAAAACGGCGAGTGCCGCCGCGGCCGTGAGCGCCAATGCCGCGAGCGGCCAGCGCAGGCGCGGCAGCACCTCCGTGCATCGGCCGACGACGCGCCCGAGGCGGTGCCGCAAGCCCATGCCCGGCGCGCCGTCGGGCGAGGTCGCAGTGAGTACCCAGCGCGTCGTCAGCGCCGCCGCCGCGAGACCGGCGATCGAGAACACGCCGAGTTGCGCGAGGCCCGGGAAGCCCGAGAACAACAGCGCCGCGAAGCCACACACGGAGGTCCAGAGGCCCAGCCGAACGGTCGGCCAGTTGCCAGCCACCCAACGCTGGGCGCCGAGGCCAGGGGCCGTGCCCGGCGCAGGCCGCGCCTGAATTAGGTAGTAGATCGCGTAGTCGACCGCTTCGCCGATCAGCGTGGTGCCGAAGCCGAGCGTGATGCCGTGAACGTTGCCGAAGATCAGGCTCACCGCGGCGATCCCTGCCAGCACGCCCGAGCCGACCGGCAGCAGCGCGACCCCCAAGGTGCGCAGCGAGCCGCCGAACGCGAGCAGCATCAGCCCGACGATCGCGACGCCGCCAGCGATCGCCAACCGTTCGACTTCCGATTTGATCTGCGCGCGCGAAGCGACCGCGAAGGTGCCCGAGCCCGAGACGACCAAGCGCAGACCTTTCGCCTCGAACGGCGCGAAGTTGGCGGTGATCGACTGCAGTGTGCGTTCCTGGCCGTCGAGGTCGGCGCCGTCGGCTCGCGTGGTCGCGATCAGCACGGCTCGCGCTGCGTTGCGCGAGACCCAGACCCTGCCGTCGCTGCGTGGCGCCTGCGAGGGCAACATGCTCTCGGCCATGCGCACGGTCTCGCCGGTCGGGTCGCGGAGGATCACCACCTTGATCGCCGCGCCCGCAGGCGTGCCGAGCAACGAGGTCGCCTCGTCGATGCCGGCCCGCAGCCCATCGGTCGTGAAGCGCTGCGCATCGACTGCGGGGCTCAACAGATAGCGGTGCTCGAACAGGAAGCGGCCGGTCGCCTCGAAGCCCGAGTTGTCGCCGTTGTGCACCGCCTCGAAGGCGCCGCTCGCGCGCAAGGCTTTCGCGAATGCGAGCGATGCGTCGCCACGCTCGGTGGCCGAGCCGCCTTCGATGCCGATCAACACCAGCCGCGCCGCCACGCCGCTTTTGAGTTGGTCTAGCAGCACCGCCTGCTCGGCGCTCGGCGTCGACGGCAGAAAGGCCGACAGATCGGCAACGTAGTGAGTCCGCACCGTGATCGCAGTACAGACCAACACGCCGACCAGCCAGAACCCGATCGCGCTGCGGCGCGCGAACCCGGCCGCGCGGGCGAAGAAGTCCGTCATCGAAGCGGTCAGCTCGGTGCGCTGGCCGCGCTGCCGACTTTGGGCGTGGTGATGAGTGGCTCAAGCGTCATCACCGAGCGGTCACCGTCGGCCATGGCCACGCTCACCTCGCGCACCAACGCCTTCTCGCCGCTCAAGCGCACGGCAATCACCAGCTCGCGCAGCCGAGGTTCGCGCGGCTTGAGTTCGAGCGACCAGCGTTGCGCGGTGCCGCTCACACCGGCCGTGAAGTTGCGCTCGATCGCTTCGCGGTTGCCGGTCAGTGTGCCGCGCACGGCTTCCATGATGACGGCGGCTTCGGGCACCGAATCGAGCGGCACGCTGCGACTGCGCGTGCCCAGGCTCATCGTCACGGTGTTGCCGACGATCGCAATCTTTTCGCGGCGCGGTTTGAGCGTCTCGCGCACGAAGGTGTCAGGCGCCTCGAAGCTCATGCGCCCGCTCGATTCGAGCGTGCGCTCGAGCATCGCCACGCTGCGCTTCTCGGTGAAGGCGGCTTCGCCAGCGCGCACCTGTGCCAGCGCCTGCATCAGCTGAGCGAGATCGAAGTTGCTCGGCTGTGCCGCGGCGTGCGGCGCGAGCACCGCGCTCACGAGCCACAACGCGAGCGTGCGGCGGCTGCGATCAGATCGGCGCGGGTGGGTGGTCGGCATCGGGCGCCCAGAAGTCGAAGAAGTTGAACCAGCTGTAAGGCGACTCGCGGCACAGCGATTCGAGCAAGGCCGCATAGCGCAAAGTGGCGGCCGAGACACGGGCGTCGATGCTTTCGCCGCCGGGCGCGCCGGGGACGCTGAAGTCGGCCAGCTCGACGAAGCGCAAATCGTAGTGGTTGCCGCCTTGATAAAGCCCGGCCATGAAAACGACCTTGCGCCGCAGCATCGCAGCGAGCCGAAACGGCCCTTCCGAGAAGCGCGCCGGCGCGCCGAGAAAGCCGATCTGCACGTTGCGCGATCGGTCGGAGTGGCCAGGCAGCGTGCGGTCGGCGAGCAGCCCGGCAAGGCCGCCGTCATCGAGCCAGCGCCGCAGCGTGAGCATGGCGCTGGGTTTGCCGAGGCCGATGGTGTGAAGCTCGGCGTTCGGAGCCACGGCGGCGAGCGCGGCGTTGATGAGGCGCGCGTTCTCTTCGAACATCAGCATCGCGACCTTCACGCCGCGCACCGCGCCGCTCGCGCGCAGCGCTTCGAAGCTGCCGAAGTGCGCGCCGATCAGCATCACGCCCTCACCGCGCGCGAGCGATGAGGTGACGGCTTCGGCGCCGCTGTCGATCACGTCGAAAAGTTCGTGGCGGTCTTGCAGAAAGTAGACCCGGTCGAGGATGGTCGACGCGAAACGGTGGATGTGTCGGTAGGTGTCTGACCAACCGGCGCGGCGGCCGAGCGCGCGGCTCAAATAGCTGAGCGATGCGCGCCGCGCACTGGCGTTGACGAGCAAAAAGTAAAGCGCGATCGGGTGCAACGCGCAGCGCGCCAATGGCCGCCCCGCGCCGACAGCGACCCAGCGCATCAGGCGCAGTGCCCACAGGTTGCTGCGCTCGCGATGACTCGCCCAGCTGTTGGGGGTGGCACCGGCTGGCGCAGTCACCGGCGTGCCTTCGGGGCGGCCTGCCGTGTTCACTCAACCGCC
>JAYUWC010000170.1:0-1664 GCA_043753755.1 Rhizobacter sp. | reverse complement strand
CTTGGCATCGGTCGAGTAGATATCAATCAAGTCGACCGTGCCGCCGCGCACCGCCTCGAACGCCAAACCGTGTTCGAGCCCGCTGCCGCCCGCCAGCGGCAGACGGTAGGCCGCTTTCAATGCGGGCCAGCCATCACCACGCTCGAGAAATTCGTGCGACAGCCCGAGCCGCAAGCCTTGCGCCTTGGGGCCGATCAAGTCAGAGATTCGAGTGATGCCGAGCGCTGCCGCGCGCGACTCTTGCATCGCCAGGGCGTAGGTGTTGTTGAAGCCCAGCGGCACCGCGGCCTTCAGCCCGCGTGGCGCAAGCCAGGCGTTGAGCTGTTCGAGCGAAGGATTGCCATCGGCCTGCGGGCGCTTGAGCAACTCGCGCACGATGGTGCCTGTGTATTCGGGATAGAGGTCGACCGCGCCGCTTGCGAGCGCTTGCTCGAGGATGCCGGTGTTGCCCAGGCCCTGGCGGTGCTCGCCGGGCGTGCCCTGCCTGGCGAGTGTCTGGTGCACGATTTCACCAAGGATGTACGACTCGGTAAAGCGCTTCGAGCCGACCACCACTGCAGGCACTGCCATGGCCGAGCTCGTAAATAAGCCAATGACCACCGACATGAAAAGACGAGCGCAATTCGAGTGCATCGAAAGATTCTCTCAGGCGCTCACGATAGATTCATTTGTGGCTAGCACGGATGACAACGTTAGGTCGTAGGACGTTTCCGACGTTGCGCCGCGTTCCCCAGGGTTTGAACTCGCTGCGCGCCCCACCAACAATAAACAGACTCTCGAGGACGCCTCGAACACAGAGGTCTTGCACCGGGTTTGGAGTCTTGACCGCTTTTTGAATCTCGATCGCCAAACCGGTCATCGTCCCATGTCCGCTCTCAAAGCATTTATCGTCGAAGACAGCCCGGTGATCCGGGAAAATTTGATCGCGGCGCTCGAAGAGCTCGCGCCGGTCAAGGTGGTCGGCACGGCCGAAGACGAACCCGCTGCCGTCGACTGGCTGCTCGCCATTGAGCACAGTTGCGACATCGTCATCATTGACATCTTTTTGAAGCGCGGCTCGGGCCTGGGGGTGTTGCGCGCCGCTTGCGATCTTCAGAAGCCAATGAGCTTGGTGGTTCTCAGCAACTACGCCACCCCGGACATGCGCCGCAAATGCCTTGAGATGGGCGCGAGCCGCGTGTTCGATAAATCGAACGAGATCGACGCGCTGATCCTGTATTGCGCGAGACTGGCCGATGGCGAAACTCACCCGGGTCCGCTAAGTGCCCCATGACGTGGGCATCGACTCGACCTTACTGAATCAGGCCGTTCTTCAGAGCGTAGTAGGTCAGGTCGCTGTTGGACGACAGGCTCATCTTCTCCATCACACGGGTGCGGTAGGTGCTGACGGTCTTGACGCTCAGCGACATGCTGTCGGCCATGTGGCCGATCGTCTCGCCCTTTGCAAGCCGCAAGAACACTTGAAATTCACGCTCGGACAATTGCTCGTGCGCAGGCTTGTCGCCAGCGCCGCCGAGTCCATCGGCGAGCAACTCGGCCACGCCCGCCGTGATGTATTTGCGACCGCGAAACACAGTGCGAATCGCCTTGACGATTTCTTCGGGGTCACAGTCCTTGTTCAGGTACCCGCTTGCGCCTTGGCGCAGCAGCGTGGTCGCGTAGTG
>JAYUWC010000169.1:0-5406 GCA_043753755.1 Rhizobacter sp. | reverse complement strand
GCCTCTCGAACCGCATGGCCAACGTCACATCGATGCGACCCAACGACGAGTTCTACCTGCTGGGCCGCGTGCCCAAAGCACCCCGTTGAGGCCATGACGCCCCACACCGTCGTCATCCCGGTGCTGAACCAGCTCGCCTACACGCAGCAATGCGTGGCGAGCCTGCTCGATGGCGGCACACCGGCCGAGGCGATCCTGGTCATCGACAACGGCAGCGACGACGACACTCCCCAGTGGCTCGCGGGCCGGGCCGACATCCGCTCGCTGCGCAACCGCGTCAACCTCGGCTGCGGTGGCGCCTGGGCCCAAGGCGCGCTGCTCACCGCGAGTGAATGGACGGTGCTGCTCAACAACGACGTGATCGTGCCGGCCGGCGCGATCGATGCCTTGCTCGCGGCCGCGCAGCGCCACGGCCTCGCGGTCGTCAGCCCCTCGCTGGTCGAGGGCCCGCTCGACTACGACCTTGCAACGCACGCCGCAACATTCGCTTCCGCGATGACCGGCGCGATGCGACCGCGCTGGTTTCACGGCGTGTGCTTCGCGGTGCACCGCAGCGTCTTCGAGGCGATCGGCTTTCCCGATACCGACCGCCAACTCGGTGGCCGCGAGGACGTCGAGTTCTTGCTGCGCTGCCTGCGCCACGGCGTGTCGGTCGGCACGGTGGGCGACTCGATGCTTCATCACTTCGGCTCGATCACGCAGAAGGCCATCAAGCTCGACACCGGCCAGGCCGACCTCGGCGACCGCCGCTACTTCTACCGCAAGATCGGCATGGGTTGGCTGGCCCGAAAGCGCTTCAAGCGTGCGCGACGCGAGGCTGCGAGACGCTGGGTCGCCGAGGAACGCGCGACCCGCGGCTATGCGATGCACATGCTGCGCACCGACGGCCGCTGGTGCGACGCCGAATATCTGTGAGCGCACACCCTATGAAGACCTCGACGGCCGAGCCGCGCACGCTGCCCGATGCTCACCTCGACCTCGGTTGCGGCAAGTTCCCGCGCAACCCCTACCGGCGCAGCGTGCTGTGCGGCACCGACATTCGTGCGATTTCGGGCAGCGCAGGCTTCGAATTTCGCGCGGCCAACCTCGCCCTCGAGCCCATCCCCTGGCCCGATCACAGCTTCGCTTCGGTCTCTGGGTTCGACTTCATCGAGCATGTGCCTCGCCTGCTCACCACTGCTGACGGCCGCGCCACTCGCTTCCCGTTCGTCGAATTGATGGACGAGATCTGGCGTGTGCTTGCGCCCGGCGGTTGCCTGTATGCCGTGACCCCGGCCTACCCCAGCCCCGAATCGTTTCAGGACCCGACCCACGTGAACATCATCACCGAGCGCACCCACGACTACTTTTGCGGCGAATCACCACTCGGCCGCATCTACGGCTTCGAGGGTCGATTCATTGCACGCCGTGCAGAGTGGGTGCGACTGCAAGACTCCTTCGATGCGAGACCGGTCGATCGGCAAGCGACCGACGCCAAGCCAAAGCCGCCGATCCGGCCGTTGCACAAGCGATTCGCCGACGCGGTGCGGCAGGCGGGGCGCCGCGCGCGGGGCCACAACCTGCCGCCATCACCGGCGGCCGGGCCCGAGCGCCCGGTCTACTTTTTGTGGGAGCTGGAGGCCGTCAAACCGCGAGGGGGTCTGTGATGAGCCCTTCGATCCACCGCGTCAGCATGGTGATGCTGGCCTTCAACCAGGAGCGCACCGTTCGCAGCGCCGTGGCCAGCTGCCTGGCGCAGCGATGCGAGCCGATCGAGATCGTGCTGTCGGACGACTTCTCGACCGACGCGACCTTCGCGGTCCTGCAGGAACTCGCCGCTGCCTACCGCGGGCCGCACCGCGTCTGGGCGCGGCGCAACGGCGCCAACGTCGGCATCGGCGAGCACTACAACCAGCTGCTCGCGGTCAGCGGTGGCGAGCTGTTGATTACCGCGGCGGGCGATGACATCTCGTTGCCCGATCGCGCGCAGCGCCTGATCGATGCGTGGGACGCAACCGGCGGCCGCGCCGACCTGATCGCCAGTCATGTGATCGACCTCACCGACGACGACAAGCTGCACGAAGTCATGCGCGTCGACGACCTGTCCGAATGGACGAGCGTCGAGCTCTGGGCAGCGCAGCGGCCCTACATCATCGGTGCCGGTCACGCGTTCACGCGGCGAATGATGCAGCGCTTCGGGCCGCTTTCGGCGGGTGTGTTTTATGAAGATCAGGTCATGGTGTTTCGCGCCATCGCAAGCGGCGGTGCGCTCACCGTCGATACGCCCCTGGTTCACTACCGACGTGGCGGCACCTCGCGCAAGCCGGTGTTCGAATCGACTGAGCACATGCGCTGGTGGACGGCGCGCCAGCTCGGCCGCGAGCTGGCCGAGATTCGCCAGCTCGCGCACGACGGTCGCATCGCGGGCTGCGAGAAATTGGTGCGCGACCACGTCGGCTTCGCGCTCCGCAAAGCCGACTATCTGGACCAGTTGAACAACGCCCGCACGAACGCCGAGCGTTGGACCGCGTACAAAGAAGCGACCTCGCTTGCGGGTGGTTGGCGCTTTCGCAAGATGCTGCACGCGGCCTACCCGCACACCAGCCTGGCGGTACGCCGCCGTCTCGCGGCATTCAGGGCCTGGCGGCATCGCCACCGCGGGCCCTCTTCCGGTCTGCTCTGAGAGACCGCTGACCACGCCACCGAAACCGCCACGCCGATGTTCTCCATCATCATCCCGACCTGGAACAACCTGCCTTTTTTGCAGCTCGCCGTCGCGACTTTAAAGCGCCACTCGGCGCATGCGCATGAGATCTTGATCCATGTAAACGACGGCGGCGACGGCACGCTCGCGTGGGTGCGCGAACAAGGGCTGAAGCACACCATCAGCAGCAGCAATGTCGGCATCTGCTTTGCCGTCAACCGGATCGCTGCACTCGCGACTTGCCCTTACCTGCTCTACCTCAACGACGACATGGCCGTGCTGCCGGGTTGGGACACCCGGCTGCTCGAAGTTGCCGCGCGTCTCGACGGCCAACGCTTCATGCTTTCGTCAACCATGATCGAGCCGGGCGGTGCAAACAACCGCTGTACCGTGGCGGCAGATTTCGGCCCCAACCCGGCGGGCTTTCGCGAGACCGAATTGATCGCCGCGATGCCCTTGCTCCGCCACCCCGACTGGCTCGGCTCGACCTGGCCGCCGACCCTGTTGCCGACTTGGATGTGGCACGAGGTCGGCGGCTACAGCACCGAGTTTTCGCCGGGCATGAGCAGCGACAACGATCTCGCGATGAAGCTCTGGCACGCCGGCTGCCGCACCTTCATCGGCCTGGGCGACAGCTTTGTCTACCACTTCGCGTGCGTCTCGACCCATCGCGTCGTGAAGAACGACGGGCGCCTGCAGTTTCTTCACAAATGGGGCATCAGCCAGGGCGACTTCGACCGCATCTGTTTGCACCGCGGTGAACCCGTCGCGTTCGAAACAGCGCTCTTGGGGCGCCGTCTCGATGACGCCGACCGCAGCGCGCTTCAGAAGGCGCGGTACCGGGCGCGGTTGGCGCTTGCCTTCAAGCCTGCCGTGCCCTTCACCGCCGACGACCGGGCGTGACGCTGCCGGCCGCCAACCCACCGGACCTGACGCGGCTGGCCATCAGCAACCACGGCCTGCGCGCGAGTGGCGGCATCGAGCGCTACGCGATGACGCTGGTGCGCGGCCTGCATGCTCGCGGCGTGACCCCGACGCTGATCGCCAAGACCTTCGACAAGACGCTGCCCGAATACGGCTGGGTCGAGCCGGTGCACACCTCGGTCAGGCTCGCACCGGCCAAACTGCGCGACCTGCTCTTCGACTGGCGGATCGGCTGCGTCAAGCGCCGGCTCGGCCTCTTCCCGTTGATCGGCTGCAACCAGACACGCTGGTCCGACATCGCCATCTGCGGCGGCACTCACCCCGGTTTTTTGCAAGCAATGGGCCGGCGAGCGGACCTCGGCGACCGCTTAAAAATCCAACTCGAACGTGCGCATTTCGAATCCGCGCAAATGATCGTTGCGCACTCGGCCCGCATGCGTGGTGAATTGCTGGTGCACTACGGCATCGATGCGGCCAAGATCGCGTTGCTGTATCCGCCGGTCGATGGCGAGCGTTTTGCGCCGGTCGATGCGCCCACGCGCACCGTGTTGCGGCGGCAACTTCAGTTGCCCGACGATCGCGCGATCTTCCTTCTCGCGTCGACCGGCCACCAACGCAAGGGCCTGGATCTGCTCATCGATTTTTTTTCGCGCACCGCGCTTCCGGTGACGTTGGTGGTGGCAGGCCGCGCTGTACCGGGCACGCCTGCCAATGTGCGCCCGCTGGGCTACCGCGCCGACATCGAGAACGTGTACCGCGCGGTCGATTTCACCGTAATGGCTTCGCGCTACGAGCCCTTCGGCCTGGTCGGCGTCGAGTCGGTGCTGTGCGGCACGCCGGTGCTGCTGGCGAGTGATGTGGGTTGCGCCGAAGTGATTCGCGGCGCGGGGCAGATCGGCTTCGACCGTGCCGATGCGGCCAGCTTTGAAGCCGCAGTCGAGGTCGCGCTCACGCGGTGGCGCTCGGGCACGGCACGGCTCGCCGAACCTCGCGCTTCGTTGGCCTACGACCCCAGTGTCGCGGTGCATGTCGACGCCCTGCTGGCACTGGCCACCGCAGTCGCGTCGAGCCGATCGTCAGCGGCGGATCGCAACGCGCGGCGCGTCTGATTCATCGAGCACCATAAATGGCCGTGCAGCAGCGTGTCTTGATCTCGGGTGCCTTCGGCGACGCGCAATACCGCTTCGGCTTTTTCGAGCGCATCGCCGAGGCCATCGAGCGCGAAGGGTTGCAGGTCGAACGTTTCAATGCCTTCGGTTTCTCTCGACACGCCGGCGGTGCGGCCAAGCTGCTCGAACGCCTGGTGACGCTGCCCGGCCGCGCTGTCGGCATCGACAAATCGCAGCTGCGCGCCGCCCTGCCCTGGACTGCCGACGGGCAGCGCGAGCGCGCATTGTTGGCCGCTGTGCGCAGCTTTCGGCCCGACATACTGATCGTGATTCGCGGCTTCCCGGTGCAACCGTCGACGCTGCACGCCGCGCGCCGGCTCGGCGTGCGCGAATGCGTCGGCTGGTATGTCGAAGGCCCGCTCGAGGCGGGGTTGCCCGAGCGCGAGTCGCTGCAGTTCGACCGCTACTACTGCATCCACACCGAGCTCGAGCCGACCGCATGCGCGCGCATCGGCTGGCTGCCGTCGTACGGCCTCGACACGCAGAGCTTCAGTCGCGAACGCTGGCCGCGCGAGGTGCAGCCGCGCATCGTTTTCGTCGGCACGCCCACGGCCCGCCGGGTGCACTTTCTCGAAGCACTGCGCGGCCTGCCGCTCGAGCTCTGGGGGCCCAAGTGGCAGCAAGTGGCAC
>JAYUWC010000168.1:0-5427 GCA_043753755.1 Rhizobacter sp. | reverse complement strand
TCACCTTCTCGTGGAACGCGCCTTCGTTGCGGAAGCTCCAGAAGTACATCTTCAGGCTCTTCAGCTCGACACACAGGCGGTCCGCGATCATGTCGATCGTGAAATGCGCGAAGTCGGGCTGGCCGGTCAGCGGGCAGTGACACGTGAACTCGGGTATCTGAAACTGGATCACGTAGTCGCGCTGCGGCGCCGGGTTGTCGAAGACCTGCAATTCCTTGCTCGGAATGCTGGGCGGGTCGACGGGTTTTTGACGCTGGGAGGCAGGGGCGGGCTTGGCCATGACGGTGACTTTTCGACTGTATTTTGCGAGGGTCGCGATGCTATCATCCGCGCTCTTCGCGAGACCCCGTTCGGTGGGTTTTATTCAAACAAATCAAGCACTTAGGCGCCAGCCTGTCACCCGCCGATGCGCCTGAATTCGATCAAGCTCTCTGGTTTCAAGTCGTTCGCCGAGCCGACCAATTTTCAACTGCCAGGGCAACTCGTCGGCGTGGTCGGGCCCAACGGTTGCGGCAAGTCGAACATCATGGATGCGGTGCGTTGGGTGCTCGGGGAAAGCAAAGCGAGCGAGCTTCGCGGCGAGTCGATGCAAGACGTGATCTTCAACGGCTCAGGCAACCGCAAGCCGGCCTCGCGGGCCAGCGTCGAGCTGGCCTTCAGCAACGAAGACGGCCGCGCCGGCGGCCAGTGGAACCGCTTCGCCGAGATTGCCGTCAAGCGTGTGCTTACGCGTGACGGCACCAGCAGCTACTTCATCAACAACCAGCCGGTGCGCCGTCGTGATGTGCAGGACGTGTTTCTCGGCACCGGCCTGGGCCCGCGGGCCTACGCGATCATCGGCCAGGGCACGATCAGCCGAATCATCGAGAGCAAGCCCGAAGAGCTGCGTCTTTTTCTCGAAGAGGCCGCGGGCGTCTCGAAGTACAAAGAGCGCCGCCGCGAAACCGAAAACCGTCTGAAAGACACGCGCGAAAATTTGACCCGGGTCGAAGACATCCTGCGTGAGCTCAACAGCAACCTCGACAAGCTCGAGAAGCAGGCCGAGGTCGCGTCGCAATACCGCAGCCTGCAGACCTCGGGTGAAACCAAGCTGCATCAGCTTTGGTTTTTGAAGCACCGCGACGCGGCGAGCCTGGAGGCAGGTGTCAAGAAAGCTGTGGCCGAGGCGGTCAACGCGCTCGAGGCGCGCACTGCCGAGTTGCGGCACGGTGAGGCCGAACTCGAGACCGTCCGCCAGGCGCACTACGCCGCCAGCGACGAGCTGCACACCCATCAGGGCCTGCTTGCCGAGGCCGCGCTGGAGGTGAGCCGGCTCGAAGAACGCATCCGTTACGTGGTCGAAGGCCGAGCGCGGGTCGAGCAGCGTCTGCTCGAGCTGACCGCGCAAACCGAGCAATGGGGCTTGCGCCAGAGTGAAGCCGCACACGAGCTCGATCAGATCGCCGAACAGATCGCGACCGCCGATGAATCAGGCGAAGTGCTGGCAGCGCAGGCCGAAGAGCAGTCGGGCAACTTGCCGTCGGTCGAAGATGCGGTGCGTGCCGCACAGAGCGCGAGCTACGCGCAGCGCGCGCAGGTTGCAGCGGTGCAGCAGCAGATTCAGGTTCTGGCTGCAGAGAGCCGCAGCGTCGACGACCAGAAGCGCCAGCTCAACACCCGCCGTGACAAGCTCGCCGCCGAGCGCAGCCAGCTGGCCTCGCCCGATCTCGAACGGCTTGCCCAACTCAAGCATGAGCACGGCGCGGCCGACGAGACTTCCGGCATCGCCGATGCGCGACTCGCCGAGCTGAACGAATCGGTGCCGGCGCTCGACGACCGGCGCCGCTTCTGCCAAGAAAGCGTCAATGCCGAGAGTGGGAGGCAAGCCGACCTGAGCGCCCGGCTCGACGCACTGCGCGCGCTGCAAGAAAAGGTGCAGACCGAAGGCAAGCTCAAGCCCTGGCTCGCCAAGCATGGGCTCGACGGCCTGCGAGGTCTTTGGACACGACTTCACATCGAATCGGGCTGGGAGACTGCCCTCGAGGCCGCCTTGCGCGAACGCCTGGGCGCGCTCGAGGTTGGCAGGCTGGACACGATTCGCGCGTTCGCGAATGACGCGCCGCCCGCCAAGCTGGCTTTCTACACGCCGCCCCTGGCCGCAATATCGAACACGCACCAGACGCTCTCGAAGCTGAGCGACTTGCTGCGTCTGAACGATGCCGGCCTGAAGGCGCTGCTGAACGATTGGCTCGAAGGCGTCTACATCGCGGCCAACTTCGACCAGGCCATGTCCGAGCGCGCCAAGCTGACCCACGGCGAGGTCATCATGACCCGCGAGGGCCACGCGGTCAGCCAATTTTCGGTCGCGTTCTATGCGCCCGACTCCGAGCAGGCCGGCATGCTGGCGCGCGCGCAAGAGATCGAAAATCTCGAGCGCCAGCTGCGCGCGCAGGTGCTGATCGCCGAAGAAGCACGCAGCGCCCTGGTGCGCGCCGAGGCGGCCTACACCGACGCCTCGCAGCGGCTTGTCGGTGCACGGCGCGAGGCCGGTGAAACCCAGACCCGGGCGCACCAACTGCAGGTCGAGCTGTTGCGCCTGTCGCAGCTGGCCGAGCAAACCAGCAGCCGCCGCGGTCAGCTCGATGACGAGTTGGGCGAGATCGATGCGCAGCTCGAAGACCTCGCCGAGCGCGGCGCCACCGGCGAGGCACGCTTCGAAGAACTCGACATGCAGCTTGCGACCACGCAGGAGCGGCACGCCGAACTCGACGATGCCGTCATTGCCGCTGAGCGCAAGCTGACCGACGCCCGTGAACAGCTGCGCGCCCTGGAGCGTCAGTCGCAAGAGGCCCAGTTCAGCGCCCGCTCGCTGGCGGCACGCCGTGGCGAGTTGCAGCGTGGCATCGCGACGGCGGCGCAGCAACTCGCCGGCAACGCGCAATCGCACGAACAGTTGCAGCAAGAACTTACCCAGCTTGCCGACGCCGCCGCGCAAGCCGGCCTGCAAACCGCGCTCGCGCTCAAGCTCGACCGCGAGGCCGTGCTCGGTGCCAAGCGCAGCGAGTACGACGACCTCACGCTGCGCCTGCGCCGTGCCGACGAGCAGCGCCTGCAGCACGAGCAAAGCCTGCAACCGCTGCGCGACCGCATCACCAAGCTGCAGCTCGAAGAGCAAGCCGCGCAGCTCGGCGGTGCGCAGTATCTCGAACAGCTGGTGGCGGCCGATGTCGACTTCGAAGCGCTCGCCGCAGGCGTCGAAGAAGGCGCGGTCAAGCTGCACGGGCTGCAGGCCGAGATCGACCGCATCGGCCGTGAGATCACCGCGCTCGGCGCCGTCAATCTCGCCGCGCTCGACGAGCTGACCGCGTCGCGCGAACGCAAGACTTTTCTCGATGCGCAAAACGCCGACCTGATCGAAGCCATGACCACGCTCGAAGACGCGATTCACAAGATCGATCTCGAGACGCGCGACCTGCTCGCCAACACCTTCGAGCAGGTCAACACACATTTCGGCCGGATGTTCCCGACGCTCTTCGGCGGCGGCAATGCCAAGCTCGTGATGACCGGCGACGAAATACTCGATGCCGGTGTGCAGGTGATGGCGCAGCCGCCGGGCAAGAAGAACAGCACGATTCACCTGCTGTCGGGTGGCGAGAAGGCGCTGACGGCAATCGCGCTTGTGTTTGCGATCTTCCAGCTCAATCCGGCGCCGTTTTGTTTGCTCGACGAGGTCGACGCGCCGCTCGACGATGCCAACACCGAGCGCTACGCCAAGCTCGTCAAAGAAATGGCGCAGGGCACGCAGTTCCTGTTCATCAGCCACAACAAGATCGCGATGGAGATGGCCGAGCAATTGATCGGCGTCACTATGCAAGAGCAGGGCGTTTCGCGCATTGTCACGGTCGACATGGACAGTGCGGTCAGTCTGGCCGAAGCGGCTTGATCGCGTCGAGAAGCCGCGGCAATTCATGAGCAACACGTTGACGATTGCATTGGCCTCGCTCGGCGGCGTGGTTCTCGCAGGCGTGGTCGCGCACGGCGCATGGCAGGCCCGCAAGGCCGGCCCGAAACGCGCCGAGCCGGCGCCCGAAAGCTCCGAGCTGCGCGAACCGGTAATGGACGACGCCAGGCCCGACTCGTCGATGCCGTCTGCCGAGGCCGACCTTGCCGGCCTGGCCGAGGCCACGCCAGAGCGTCGTGCCAACCGGCGGGCAATTGCCCGGCTCGACGCGCTGATCGACTCCATTGCCCGTCTCGCGGTCGAAGCGCCGGTGGCGGGGGCGCAGGTCTTGCCGCATCTGCCGGCCACACGTCGCGCGGGCAACAAACAGTTTTGCGTCGAAGGGCTCAACACCGAGACCGGCGACTGGGAGCTGCCGCTCGCAGGCCAGCGCTACGGTGAGTTCCAGGCCGGCGTTCAGCTCGCCAACCGCGCCGGCCCGCTGAACGAGATCGAGTACTCCGAGTTCGTGCAGAAAGTGCAGGCCTTCGCCGACGCCATCGGCGCAATGCCCGACTTCCCCGACATGCTCGAAGCGGTGGCCGCGGCGCGCGAACTCGATCAGTTCGCCGGTACACACGATGCGCAACTCGCAGTGCATCTGCGGGCCAATGCGGCTGCCTGGAGCGTCGGCTACATCCTGCAGCATGCGAGCCGGCAAGGCTTCGTGCCCGGCGTTGTGCCGGGGCGCTTGGTGATGCCGTCGACTGAAGAGGGCGCGCCGCCGGTGTTGACCCTGACCTTCGACTCGCAAGCCGCACTCGCCGACGATCCCAACCTCGCCGCGGTACACGACGTGACCCTCGGCTTCGACGTGCCGCAAACCGAGCCAGGCGCCGAGCCCTTCGCCGCCTGGCGCAGCGCCTCGCAAGCACTCGCTGGCAGCATGGATGCAAGCGTCGTCGACGATCACGGCCGTGCGCTCGCTCCCGAGAGTTTCGCGGTCATCGGTGCGGAGCTCGAGCGGCTTTACACGGCACTCGAAGGCCGCGACTTCGCCGCCGGCACGCCTGCAGCACGGCGCTTGTTCAGCTGACGGGGCGACGCCACCGAGTCGAAACGCGGTAGCCCGACCCGAGGCTGTCTACACTCTCCGGGATGTCCTCAGATGCCCCCGAAACGACCGTCCGAGCGACCAGCCGCGCACACGAATTGCGCGAGCAGTTGCAGCGTCACGCACACCACTATTACGTGCTCGACGCTCCCGAGATACCCGATGCCGAGTACGACCGCTTGTTCCAGGAGTTGCAGTCGATCGAGGCTGCGCACCCTGAGCTTCTGACCGCCGAGTCGCCGACACAACGGGTTATCGGTGCGGTGCTCGACGGCCTCGTGTCGCACCGTCATGCGGTGCCCATGCTCTCGATTCACACCGAGACCGACAACACGGCGGCGGGGGCAGAAAAATTCGATGCCCGCGTGCGCAAGGCGTTGGCTCTGCCCGACGA
>JAYUWC010000167.1:0-5428 GCA_043753755.1 Rhizobacter sp. | reverse complement strand
AGGCGTTATGAGCGCGGGCCTTGCGACCCGCAAGCCGCGAGCGGCTTATTTCTTAGCCGCGCTCGCCGCGGCAGATGCTGCAGCGGCAGCAGGCTTGCCTTCTTTAGCTGACTTCGCGGCGGCGGCCTTGTCGGCCTTGGCCTTTTTGGCCTCATCGGCAGCGGCTGCCTTGGCGGCCTTCTTGTCTTCTTTTTCTTTCTTCGCAGCGGCCTTCTTGTCCATCGGCGCGCTCGCAGCAGCGGCGCTGTCGGCCGGCATCTTCATGGTCGCGCGAGTGGCGCTGGCGGGCATCGCTGCAGGTGCCGCAGCCGACGGGGTGGCGGCTGGCTTGTCGTCCTTCTTGGGTGCTGCAGTCGGCGTTGTTGCCTTGGCCGGTGAGCCCGCAAATGCGGCGCCATTGACGGTCAGGCCGCTGGTCGAGAACTCGGCAGCATTCTTGTCGCCGACGCCCTTGACGCGTGTGATCATGTCTTGCCAATCCTTGAAGGCGCCAACTTTGCGCTCTTCGATGATCTTGGCCGCGGTGGCGGGGCCGATGCCCTTGATGGTGTCAAGCTCGGCCAACGTGGCCTTGTTGACGTCGACGGCTGCAAACGCAGCCGCTGCGAACAGCGCCAGCATGGCGGCAAGAATCTTTTTAATCATGGTCGTACCTCGAAGGGTTGTGGTGTGAGTGCGCGGCTTCAAAGCTCTGGGCCGGCGCACCCTTCAACGCGGTGCGCCGGCCGAGGTTGACCGGCGGCGAACAAACTCAGCCGGCGGTCGACAGCCAATCGACATACGTGCGAACGCCGGTGGCGACGTCCGCAAAGACGTGATCGCAGCCGGCCGCCCTCAGTGCGCCGAGGTCGGCCTGCGTGAACGACTGGTACTTGCCGACCAGCGCCTCTGGAAAGTCGACGTACTCGACCATGCCCTGCGCCACCAACGCGGCCAGCGGCAACGCGGCCTCGCCGGCATGCGCGCGGGCAGCGTTGACGGTAGCGAGCGCCACGTCGTTGAACGGCTGGGCGCGGCCGGTGCCGAGGTTGAAGATGCCGCTGCACTGCGGGTGTTCGAGAAACCAAAGATTCACTGCGACCACGTCGTCGACGAACACGAAGTCGCGGCTTTGCTGCCCCGGCCCGTAGCCGCCGTATTGACCGAACAGCTTGACCTTGCCGTGCTCGCGAAACTGGTTGACGTGGTGGAAGGCGACCGACGCCATCCGGCCCTTGTGCTGCTCCCGCGGGCCGTAGACATTGAAGTATCGAAAGCCGGCGACCTGCGCGCCGGCCGCGGGCAACATGCGCCGCACCACGTTGTCGAACAGCAGCTTCGAGTAGCCGAAAACATTCAGTGGTCGCTCGAATTCGGGCGCCTCGACGAACGACGCACTGCCGCCGTAGGTGGCGGCCGACGAGGCATAAAGCAGGCGAGTGCCTTGAGCCTGGGCCGCGTCGAGCAGGTCTTTCGAGCAGCGGTAGTTGGTGTCGAGCATGAAGCGACCGTCGTGCTCCATCGTGTCGGAGCAAGCGCCTTCATGAAAGATCGCGTCCACCTGGCCGAACTCGGCCTTCGCGAAGCGAGCATAGAACTCGCGTCGGTCGAAGTAGTCGCTGATGCGCGCGCCCAGCAGATTGCGGTATTTCGGGCCGTCGGTCAGGTCGTCCACCGCGATCACATCGTCGATGCCGATCGCGTTGAGACCGTGAACGAGGTTGGACCCGATCATTCCGGCCGCACCGGTCACGATTACTTTCATGGCGAACCTCTTATCCAAACAATTCGTCGAACGCCACGCTGGCGGTGCCGAACTTGCCGACCACGATGCCGCCGGCACGGTTGGCGATCGGCATTGCGTCGCGCAGCGGCATGCCGGCGCCAAGCAGTGCGGCGAGGGTGGCAATGACGGTGTCGCCGGCGCCGGTCACGTCGAACACCTCGCGGGCCTGTGCCGGAACCTGCACGTGGCCGCCGCCTTGCAGATTGGCATCGAACAGCGACATGCCTTCTTCTGATCGGGTCAGCAGCAAGGCCTCGAGTCGGTGCGCCGTGCGCAGTGCCTGGGCGCGCTCGTGCAGCTGCGCTTCGTTGCTCCAGACGCCGATGACCTGCGCGAGTTCGGCTCGGTTCGGCGTGATCACGGTCGCGCCGGCGTAGCGGCTGAAGTCGCTGCCCTTTGGATCGATCAGCACGGGCTTGCCCGCCGCACGGGCGAGTTCGATCATTCGGGGGATGTGGGTCAGGCCGCCCTTGCCGTAATCGGAAAAAAGCACGGCATCGTGCTCGGGCAGCGCGCGCTCGTAGTCGGCGAGCATGCCCGCCAGCACCTCGTGATCGGGTTGGTTCTCGAAGTCGATCCGGATCAGTTGTTGCGAGCGGCCGATGACGCGAAGTTTGACGATGGTGTAGAGCTTGGGGTCGCTGCCCAGCACCGCTGCGACGCCCTGGGCTGCCAACATGTGGCGCAGCTTGCGCGCGGGCTCGTCATCGCCGACGACAGTCAAAAGCGTTGCCTGCGCGCCGAGCGCCGTCACGTTGAGCGCCACGTTGGCGGCGCCGCCGAGCCGCTCTTCTTCGCGTTCGACGCGCACGATGGGCACCGGCGCCTCGGGCGAAATGCGGTCGACCGCGCCGAACCAGTAGCGGTCGAGCATGGCATCGCCAACGACGAGCACGCGCGATCGCTGCAGGCGCGCTCGAGTCATTCGGGCCTGCATGTTCATCGAAGATCCTCTAGTCGTTGTGGCGGGTAGCTGTCCCAGCTCAGGCAGCCGGGGCACTGCCAGAAATAGTGTTGCGCCTCGAAGCCGCAGGCCGCGCACCGGTATCGGTGCAGTGGCGTCGCGGCGCGCCCGATCGACTCAGCAAGTGCCTTGGTTTCGTCGGCGTCGAAGCCGGCAGTGTTGTGCTGGACGATCAACGCCTTCGCAATCGAGAGTGTCGGGTGGCTGCGCAACTGAGCGAGCAGGCGAGCGCGTTGGTGGGCGGGCGCTGGGTCGAGCAAGGCAATGGCATCGAGCAAGTCCATCGTCGGGCAGCGCGTGTGCAGTTCGAGGAGGCGCTCGAGTGCCGCTGCCACGTCGCCGCTGGCGAGCGCGCTCTGCGCGTACGCGCGTGCGACCAGATTGAATGCGGCGGGGTGGGTCACCATCAACACGCCCCAGAGCCGCATCGCTTCGGCGTGGTTACCCCGGCGTGCAGCGCGCTCCCCGGCAAGCACCAGCGGGCGCGCCGCCTGCGGTGCTACCTCGCGCGCATTCTGCAGAGCGCTGGCCGCTTCGTCGGGTTGTTGTTTGGCATCGGCCTCGAGTGCGATCTCGCACCAGAAGTGAGACATCCGCGAGGCGAACGAGCCGGTGCCGCGGGTCTCGAGCTTCTGCGCCACGGCGGCGGCGGCGCGCCAATCGCGCGAGCGCTCGTGCAGCGTCAGCAGGGCGAGCCGGGACTCGGTGTCGAAGGCGGTGCCTTCCAGCGCCTGATAGGCGTTTTCGGCTCGGTCGAAGAGGCCGGCCTTCATGAAGTCTTGCGCGAGCGCGTGCTGTGCGCGGTCGCGCTCGGCGGCAGGCAGGTCGGCGCGGTGGAGCAGGTGTTCGTGGACCCGCACTGCACGTTCGAATTCGCCCCGGCGCCGAAACAGGCTGCCGAGGGCGAAATGCAGATCAAGTGTGTCTGGGTCTTGCTGAACAGCCTCGATGAACGCATCGATCGCTTTGTCGTGCTGCTCGTTGAGCAGCAAGTTCAGGCCTTTGTAGTAAGCCTTTGGGGATTCTTTGTTGTCACGCTTCCACTGGCGCAAATCGACGCGCGACGCCAGCCAGCCTAGGGCGAAGGTGATGGGCAGGCCGAGCAGCAGCCATTGCAAATCAAAGCCCATCGCGCGGTGGGTGTGGCAACGTGATCTCGGCTGCAGGAAGCGTCGGGTTGGCGTCTGTTCTGTTTTCGATCAGGGGTGCGTGCCTGCGTGCGACCCGGCGATGTCGCCACCAACTCGGCACCATCGCGAACACGCCAAGCGCACAACCCAGTGCGAAAGACGCGAGCACGATGAAAACCATTGGTGCGCGCCACTCCTGACCAAAAAACCAGCGCACTCCGGCATCTTGTTGGTTGTTCAGCGCAAACGCGAACAAAGCAAAAAAAATGGTGGCTCGGAAAAGCCAAACGAGCAGTTGCATCGGCGTTGAAATCTCTGCAGCGTTCGCATCGGAACAAGCGCGCGATTCTAGCGGGCAGGGTGCAGCCGGCACACGCGTGGCACGACTGGCTTGCTCAGGTTCCGGTGACCGACACTTTGCGCGGTGGAGGCTCGTCGCCGACCGGCATGTGGGTGTCGACGGCTTCGCGAAGCGCCTTGCCCGGCTTGAAATGCGGCACGAGCTTTTCCGCGATCACCACCTGCTCGCCGCTGCGCGGGTTGCGGCCCACACGGGGCGGGCGGCGGTTGATCGAAAAGCTGCCAAACCCACGAATCTCGATGCGGTGTCCTTTGGCAAGTGCTGCAGACATCGCATCGAGGATCGTCTTGACCGCAAACTCCATGTCACGGTGCGTGAGCTGGCTGAATCGCTCAGCCAGTTGCGCCACGAGATCGGAGCGGGTCATCTCAACAATTACGAGTTGCTGTTCTTGTCGTCCAGCTTGGCACGCAGCAAAGCGCCCAGGCTCGTCGTGCCGGCGTTCTCACGTTCGCTCGTTTGCGACAGGCGGGTCATCGCTTCTTGGTTGTCGGCGTTGTCCTTGGCCTTGATCGACAACTGGATCGAACGCGTCTTGCGGTCGACGTTGATGATCACGGCATTGACTTCGTCGCCTTCTTTCAGCACGTTGCGGGCGTCTTCGACACGGTCGCGGCTGATTTCAGAAGCGCGCAGGTAGCCTGTCACGTCGTCGTTCAGCTGGATCTCGGCGCCACGCGCGTCGACCGTCTTGACCTTGCCAGTCACCGTCATGCCACGGTCGTTGACCGTGCTGTAGCTGGTGAACGGATCGGAGTCGAGCTGCTTGATGCCGAGCGAGATGCGCTCGCGGTCGACGTCGACAGCCAACACGATGGCTTCGACTTCCTGGCCCTTCTTGTAGTTGCGCACTGCAGTTTCGCCCGGCTCGTGCCATGACAAGTCGGAGAGGTGCACCAAACCGTCGATGCCGGCCGCCAGGCCGACGAACACGCCGAAGTCGGTGATCGATTTGACGGGGCCCTTGACGCGGTCACCGCGCTGCACGGTGGTCGAGAATTCTTCCCACGGGTTCGCCTTGCACTGCTTCATGCCCAGGCTGATGCGGCGCTTGTCTTCGTCGATCTCGAGAACCATGACTTCGACTTCGTCGCCAAGAGACACGATCTTGCTCGGGGCGACGTTCTTGTTGGTCCAGTCCATCTCGGAGACGTGCACCAAGCCTTCGATGCCGGGTTCAATCTCGACGAACGCGCCGTAATCGGCGA
>JAYUWC010000166.1:0-16433 GCA_043753755.1 Rhizobacter sp. | reverse complement strand
CGCCCGCACTGGCCTACAACGCCGAGTTGAAATTCGACGGTCTCGCGATCAATCTGCGTTACGAAAACGGCGCGCTGATTCAGGCCGTGACCCGCGGTGACGGTGAAACCGGCGAAGACGTGACCCACACCGTGCGCACCATCGCCGGCGTGCCCAAGCGCCTGCGCGGCATCGAAGCGCCGGTGCTCGAGGTGCGAGGTGAGGTGTTCATGCGGCGCGATGACTTCGAGGCGCTCAACGAACGCCAACGCGCAGCGATCGCGGCCGGCGCGAAGAACGAAAAGACCTTCGTCAATCCGCGCAACGCCGCGGCCGGCGTGGTGCGGCAACTCGATGCCGGCAAGGCCGCCAAGCGGCCGCTGAGCTTCTTCGCCTACGGCCTGGGCGAGACCCAGGGTTGGGTGGCGCCGACGACACAAAGCGGCTTGCTCGATGCCCTCGGCAAGGCTGGCGTGCCAGTCAACGACATGAGCGAAGTGGTGACCGGTGCTGCCGGGCTCGTCGCCTATCACCAGCGCATCGCCGCGGCGCGCGATGGGCTGCCTTTCGACATCGACGGCGTGGTCTACAAGCTCGACGACAGAGCGTTGCAGGCCCAGCTCGGCTTCAAGTCGCGTGAGCCGCGTTGGGCGGTCGCGCACAAGTACCCGGCTCAGGAGCAGATGACGCTGCTGCTTGACATCGACGTGCAGGTCGGTCGCACCGGCAAGCTCACGCCGGTTGCCAAGCTGCTGCCGGTGTTCGTCGGCGGCACGACCGTGAGCAACGCGACCCTGCACAACCAGGACGAGATCGACCGCAAAGACGTGCGCATCGGCGACACCGTGATCGTGCGGCGCGCCGGCGATGTGATCCCCGAGGTGGTGGGCTGCGTGATCGAGAAGCGGCCTGCCGATGCGCAAGCCTTCGACCTCTACAAAAAGCTTGGCGGCCACTGCCCGGTCTGCGGCAGCGAGATCACACGTGAAGAAGGCGAGGTTGACTGGCGCTGCTCGGGCGGCTTGTTCTGCGCGGCGCAACGCAAGCAGGCGATCCTGCACTTCGCCGGCCGCCGGGCGATGGATGTCGAAGGTCTCGGCGACAAGTTGGTCGACCAACTCGTCGATGGCGATGTCGTCAAGACCTTGCCCGACCTCTACCGGATCGACGCCGAGCGCCTCACGGGCCTCGACCGCATGGCGATCAAGAGCGCGCAGAACCTGATCGACGGCCTTGCGAAGAGCCGGCAGACCACGCTCGCGCGGTTTCTCTATTCGCTCGGTATTCGCCATGTTGGCGAGACGACCGCGAAAGATCTCGCGCGGCACTTCGGTGCGCTCGAGCGTGTGCTGAACGCGAGCGAGGCGCAACTGCTCGAGGTCAACGATGTCGGCCCCATCGTCGCAACAAGCCTGCACACGTTTCTGGCCCAGCCGCACAACCGCGAGACGATCGAAGGGCTGGTTGCCTGCGGCATCACCTGGCGTGAAGACGACGGGACCGCCGACGCGACGCCCAAGCCGCTGCTGGGCCAGACTTTCGTGCTCACCGGCACGCTGCCCACGCTGTCGCGAGACGACGCCAAAGACCGCATCGAAGCGGCTGGCGGAAAGGTCAGCGGCTCGGTCTCGAAGAAGACGAATTTCGTCGTCGCGGGCGCCGAGGCCGGCAGCAAGCTCGAGAAAGCGAACGAGCTGCGCATTGCGGTGATCGACGAGGCCGGACTGCTGACAATGCTTGCCTCAAACATCTGACAATTCTGTATTGACAGAAATTACAGGCGGGCGCACGATGCCCGCATGGATCTCTCACCGAACCGATCGAAGTTTGTTCTGCACTGGGGCGAAATGGGCGCCCGCTGGGGCGTCAACCGCAGCGTGGCGCAAATCCACGCATTGCTCTACATCACCGGTCGGCCGATGCACGCCGAAGAGATCGCCGACACGCTGCTCGTTGCGCGCTCCAATGTCAGCAACAGCATTCGCGAACTGCAGAGCTGGAACCTGATCCGCCTGGTGCATCTGGCCGGCGACCGGCGTGACCACTTCGAGACCTCGACCCAAGTCTGGGAGTTGTTGCGCACCGTGGTGCGCGAGCGCCAGCGCCGCGAGATCGCGCCGACGATCGAGGTGCTGCAGTCGCTGCTCGCCGACCCCGCCGTCAGCAAGGAGCCCGCCGATGCCAAGCTGCGCATGCGCGAGACGCTCGAACTGCTAGAGACGCTCACCGCCTGGAGCGACGAGATGCTCAAGCTCGACACCGCCACCTTGACCAAGATCTTGAAGCTGGGCGCGCGGGTCAAGAAGCTGATCGGCGGTGGCGGGGCCGCGCGCAGCAAAGATGCGCGCCGGGAGCCAGTCACGCCAGCCCATCTGCTCGGCCCGTAAACCAATAAGTTTTGTCGATTCAATTCTCAAATGTCTGAAATTAATGGAGTCGATATGAGCCTCGAACGTCCCCTGACGCTGCTGTACGACGGGAGCTGCCCCGTCTGCTCGCTCGAGATGGACCACCTGCGCATGCGCAGTCGTGACGGCAAGTTGCGCTTTGTCGATATCGCAGCGCCTGGCTTCGACGCTGCGGCCTTCCATTGCACGCTCGAAGCGCTGCATGCCGAGATTCACGGCGTCTGGCCCGACGGCACGCACGTTCGTGGTGTGCCGGTGCTGCGGCTGGCCTATGAAGCCGCCGGCTTGGGCTGGGTGATGCGGCCGACCACTTGGCCGGTGTTGCGGCCGCTGGCCGATGCCGGCTACCGCATCTTCGCCCGGCACCGCACCGCGATCTCTCGGGTGGCCGGGCCGGTGATCAATGCGATTCGCGCGCAACGAGCGCGTGCGGTCGCAAAGCGCATGGCGCAGTGCGCGAACGGCGCTTGCCGAGCAGGAGAAGAAGCCCGGCCGAGGAGCGAGTCATGAGAGTGCTGGTGTGCGGAGTCAACGGATGCGTGGGCAGCGCGACTGCCCGGGCCTTGCGTGCGCGCGGGCATGAGGTGATCGCGGGAGGGCGCGCCGAGCTCGACGGGCCACGGGCGATGCGCATCGATTTCGCCGTGCCGCTTGCTCCCGCGATCTGGGCGGCGCGCTTGCGCAAGCACGGTGTCGAGGTGATCGTCAACGCAGTCGGCATCCTGATACCGCAGGCCGGTCAAAGTTTCGATCGGGTGCATGCACGCGGGCCGATCGAGCTCTTCGAGGGCGCTGCGGCAGCAGGCGTCAAGTGCATCGTGCAGGTCTCGGCACTGGGTGTCGGCGATGACGCGGTGAGCCGCGTCGTTCCTTACCTCGAAAGCAAGCGCTGCGCCGATGCGGCGCTTGCCGAGCTGCCGATCGGATGGGCAGTGCTGCGGCCGTCGCTGGTTTACGGCCCCGGTAGCCAGAGCGCACGTTTGTTCGCCACGCTCGCCAGCCTGCCGATCATCGGCCTGCCGGGGTGGGGTGGGCAGCAGGTCGCACCAGTTCATGTGTTCGAGTTGGCCGAGGCCATTGCTCGCTTGATCGAGCGGGCCGAGCCACCGAACGCGGTGCTCGAGGTTGGGGGTCCGCACGCCCTGAGCTACCGCGACATGTTGGCGGCGTATCGCGCAGCGTCGCCTCGCAACGAGGCCATCTGGTTGCCGTTACCGCTGCCGTTGATGCGCCTGAGTGCCTGGCTTGCCGAGGCGCTGCCGCAGCGCGTGTTCAGCCGTGACACGCTGCGCCTGCTCGAGCGTGGCAGCGTGCCGCGGCGCAATGCCTTGCCCACTTTGCTGGGGCGTGCGCCGACAGCATTGGCGCAGGGCTTGTCGGTCAGCCCGCCCGAGCCGCTGTTCGACCTCAGCGTCAACCTTAGCGCGCCGATGGCCACAGCGCTGCGGGCATCGCTTGCCGCCATGTGGCTCTACACCGCCTTGATCAGCGCCTTGCTGCCCGAGCGTTCGGGGGTGTTGAATTTGCTGGCGCACTGTGGCCTCGAAGGTCGCGCGGGTGTAGCGGCGCTGGTTGCGAGCTGCCTGATCAACACGACGCTGGGCGCACTGACGCTGTGGCGCCCGCGGCCGCTGCTGTACGCCCTGCAGGCCGGCGCTGTGATCGGCTACACGGCGGCGGCGGCCGTCGCCATGCCCGAATTGACGGTCGATCACTGTGGCCCGCTCGTCAAAAACCTGCCGGTGCTGATGGTGGTCCTGGCCTTGTGGCTCGCGTGCCCGCAACAACCGATTTCGCCTCGTGCATTGGCTGCAGGGCAGCGGCGCCGCGCAAATCAGCCGATGATGACGCTCCGTTGAACACAGCCTCTGCCACCGTGCCGAACCCGATCCGAGTGCCTGAACTTTTATTCACTTGCTGCGGCAGCACCTGTCGCGACCCGCGACGCTGTGCTCTGCCGAGGCCAGCTCGATGAGCCGCCCGCTGATCATCGGCATCTCGGCGCGCATCCATCACCCGATCGGCCCGGTGCTCGACCTCGGCGGGGTCTACACGAAGACGCTGCACTACCTCGAACAGTCGGTTGCGCATTGGGTGCTTGCCAAAGACGTGCTGGCCGTGATGATTCCGGCGATCGAAACGGATGGGCTGATCCAGCGCGGCGAGATGAGCCTCGGTGCCTACGCCGAGCACCTCGACGGCCTGGTGCTGCAGGGCGGTGCCGACATCGCGCCCGAAAGCTACGGCGAGACTCCGCTCGACCCCGAGTGGGCCGGCGACCGCGTTCGTGACCGCTACGAGATTGAGTTGTTCAACGCGTTCTTGGCGGCTGGCAAGCCGGTGATCGGTATCTGCCGCGGCTGCCAGTTGATCAACGTGGCGCTGGGCGGCACGCTTTTTCAAGACATACCGACCCAGGTCACGCAGGCCATCTCGCACCGCGATGCCGATTTGCACGAACGCGCGTTGCACGATGTCAACCTGATTCAGGGTACGCGGCTGGCGCAGATGTATCCCGGCATCAGCCAGGCCAAGATCAATTCGATCCATCACCAGGCCGTCAAAGACCTGGGGCGCGATCTGGTGGTCGAAGCTTTCGGCGTGCCCGACGGGATCGTCGAGGCGATCCGCTGGCGCGGGCCGAGCTATGTGTTCGGCATGCAGTGGCATCCTGAGTTTCTGGCTCTCAAAGCGCTCGACCACACCCAGCTCGATGGCGGGCCGATCCTGAGCGACTTTCTCGCGACCGCACGGGCTTGCCGGCTGGCTTGAGGCGACGCAAAAGTCGGCGCGCCGGCGGTGTTTGTCGAGCCTCGCGTGGCAACTTCGCGACGCCGCCGTGCGGCCTTGGCGGTACGGCGGGATCGGTCGCAACAGGCGCTCGGCAGGCTGCGCACGGCGCCGATAAACTCCCCCGCGCCCTGACCCGCAAACGCCCGAAACACCGACTCGATGAAACCCGTCTCCCGACTCTCGCTGCAGTGGCTGTTGACGATCCCATATGTGACTTTGCTGTTGGGCTTGGCGCTGGTGGTGGCGGCGCTTTCGTACCGTGCCGCGGGGCATGCGGTCGACACGGTGTCGGGTCGTTTGCTTCGCGAAACGGTGCAGCGAATCGGACAGGCGGTCGAGCGGCACGTGGTCGGCTCGAGCGCGGTACTCGAGGCGGCGTTCCCGCGGGGCTTGGCCGCGCCCAGCGACATCCGCTCCGAGTTGCCCGCGTTGCGCAGCCGCCTCTGGATCGCGACCACGCTGCACCGCGACCCGAACAACTACGCCTACTACGGCAACCGGAGCGGTCAGTTCGCAGGGCTCTGGCGCTTCTCTGACACCGAAGCCGAGTGGCGCGTCAAGCTCGAGGCCGGCGAGCCGCGCACGATGTACAAGTTCACCGACATCGTCGGCGAGTTGCGAGAGCCGACGGTCGAGCAGCGCCTCTACGACCCGCGGCAGCGCCCCTGGTACATCGTCGGCACGCAGACCCGTCTGCAAGCCTGGACGGCGGTCTACGTCGACTTCAAAAGCCACGAGTTGGTGGCCACGCGAGCCCGCCATGTGAATGGCCCCGAGGGTCGATTCGAAGGCGTGGTCGCGACCGATCTGTCGCTGCGCGCGATCGAACAGTTCGTGCGCGGGCTCGAGGTATCGCCGAACGGTTTTGCATTCGTGGTCGAGAGCAACGGCGATTTGGTGGCGGCCTCGAACGCGCCCAACGTCGTGCAACGCCCCGACGGCGCCTGGGATCGCCTCAACGCCGCCAGGGCCGACAACCCCCTGCTCGCTGCCACCTACAACGAACTGCGCGGGGTACTCACGGCCCTCAAACCCAGCCAAATCGGCGCGCGCCGCTTCGACAGCCCCGATGGGCACCAAATGGAAACCGGCTTCGCACGCGTGACCGATGCCGTCGGCATGGACTGGACCATCGTCGTCGCCGTGCCGCGCAGCGACTTCATGGGCGACGTGACCGGCGATGTGATCCGCACGGTGCTGGTCGCTCTGGTCGCCAGCCTGGTCGCGCTCTGGCTCGGCATGGTGGTCGTGGGCCGAGTCACGCGAGACCTGCGGCGGCTTTCGAAAGCGGCGCAACGCATCGGCGACGGCGATCTCGAAAGCGAACTCGACGTCGAGCGCGACGACGAGTTGGGTGCGCTCGCTCGCAACTTTCGCGTGATGCAACGCAAACTGCGCACCGACCGACTCACCGGTTTGGCCAACCGCGAGGCGGTGTTGAACCGTCTGACCGCACGCATCGGCCACCGCCGCGCCTCCGACACGTCGATGTTGGCCGTGCTCTTCATCGACCTCGACCTCTTCAAGAGCGTCAACGACCGCTTCGGCCACGACGCCGGCGACCGGGTGCTGGCGGTGGCCGGCGCGCGACTTCTGAGCGGCGTGCGCGACACCGACATGGTGGCGCGCTATGCGGGCGACGAGTTTCTCGTGTTGCTCGATGGCGTCTCGTCGTATGAGGCGGCTGAACAGGTACGCAGCCAACTCGAGCGCGCTTTGAGCGACCCGATCGACGGCATGCCCGGCGACGCGTCGGTCAGCGTCGGCGGCAGCATCGGGCTGGCGATGTACCCTCGCGATGGGGGCGAGGCTGACAGGCTGATCGCCGCCGCCGACAAAGACATGTACCGCCGCAAGGCCAAGCGCCGCGGCTGAACCCCACTCTGACCTAACGAAAGGATGACGTCATGGCGATGGACGTGGTCGACTACGAAATCAAGGGCGCCGAAATGCAGTTCGTCGAGGTCGAGCTCGACCCGGGCGAGGCTGCGATCGGTGAGGCCGGCAGCATGATGTTCATGGATGCCGGCATCACGATGGACACCGTGTTCGGCGACGGCAGCAGCAGCAGCGGCAGCAGCGGCGGGAGCGGCCTCTTCGGCAAGCTGCTTGGTGCCGGCAAGCGGCTGGTGACCGGCGAATCGCTGTTCACCACGGTCTACACAAATGCCGGGGCAACCAAGCTGCGCGTCGCGTTCGCCGCGCCGTATCCCGGCAAGATCATGGCGATGGATCTGCGCACACTGGGCGGCACGTTGATCTGCCAGAAAGACGCGTTCCTGTGCGCTGCGCGCGGCGTCTCGCTCGGCATCTACTTTCAGCAAAAGCTCTCGGTCGGTTTCTTCGGCGGTGAGGGCTTCATCATGCAAAAGCTCGATGGCAATGGCCTTGCTTTCGTGCATGCCGGCGGCACGGTCGAGAAGCGCGAGTTGCTCGCCGGCCAGACCTTGCTCGTCGACACCGGCTGTCTGGTCGCGATGACCCCGAACGTGAGCTTCGAGATTCAGTACGTCGGCAAGATCAAGACTGCGCTGTTCGGCGGCGAGGGCCTGTTCTTTGCCAAGGTCACCGGGCCGGGGACCGTCTGGTTGCAAAGCCTGCCGTTCTCGCGGTTGGCATCGAGGGTGTTCGCTGCAGCGCCGCAGCGCGGCGGCTCGCGTGAAGAGGGCGGCATGCTCGGTGGCCTGGTCGGTGGGGGCCTGCTCGGCAGCGTGCTCGGCGGTGGCGACGACGACTGATTCGAAGATGCAGCGATTTCTTTGCGCCTTGACGCTGGCGCTCGCCTTTGGCGTCAGCTCGACAGCTGCCGCTGCGGCCTCGACCAGCGTCGAACTTGACGAGCTGACCTGGACCGAACTCCGCGATCGCCAGCAGGCTGGAACAACGACCGTGCTGGTGCCTATCGGTGGCACCGAGCAAAGCGGGCCGCACATGGCGCTGGGCAAGCACAACCGGCGTGCCCATGTCATCGCCAATCGCATTGCCGTGCGGCTCGGCAATGCGGTCGTTGCGCCGACGCTCGCCTACGTGCCCGAGGGCTCGATCAGCCCGCCGGCTGCGCACATGCGGTTTACCGGCACGATCTCGATCCCCGAGGCTGCGTTCGAGGCGGTAATCGAATCGACGGCGCGCAGCTTTCGGCAGCACGGCTTTCGCACCGTGGTCTTCCTCGGCGATCACGGCGGCTACCAGCAGAGCCTCGCGCGCGTCGCCGCCAAGCTCGAGCGCGAGTGGGCGACCAAGCCGGGCTGCAAGGTGGTCGCACTGCTCGACTACTATCGTGTGACCCAGACCGATTACGTCGAGGCATTGAAGGCCAGAGGCTTCGGTATCGACGAGATCGGCAGCCACGCGGGTCTGGCCGATACCTCGCTGATGCTGGCCATCGAGCCGGCGATGGTTCGCGGCAAGGCTCTGGCGCTCGCGGCCCGGGCAGGCGCGAAAGAAGGCGTTCACGGCGACCCGCGCCGGGCGACGGCCGAACTGGGGCAGATCGGGATCGAGCGAGTTGTCGAACGCTCGGCCCAAATGATTCGCGAGGCGACCGCCGCCCGTTGAAGTGCAGGCCGCTTTGTCAAATTCGAAATGGATTCCTTGAAATGAACCTGGCAGTGAATAAGACAGCAATTGCGGCTCTGGTGGCCTTGGGCGTGGCGGGCCTGGTGTGGGTGAGCCGGGTGCAAGGTGCGGCGCCCGATGCACGAGCATCGGCGCCAGCGCAATCGGGTGCGGGTGCGGGTGCGGGTGCTAGTGCTAGTGCAGGTGCAGGTGCAGGTGCAGGTGCAGGCGTCATAACGGCGGTAGCGCCTTCGCCCATCGCGGTGCTGCCGGGCATGCCGCCGGTGGCCGACTCGCGCAACCTCTACAGCGAGGTCGGTGCGGGCCGGGTCAGCGCCGTATTGCAGGGCGACCTCGAGCGCATCTACGTGCCCAACCTTCGCTCGAACGATGTTTACGTGGTCGACCCGAACACGATGAAGGTCATCGACCGCTTCAAGGTCGGCATCGGCCCGCAGCACATCGTGCCGTCGTGGGACTTGCGCACGCTCTGGGTCACCAATAACGCCGAAGGCCGCACCGATGGCAGCCTCACGCCGATCGACCCGCGCACCGGCAAGCCCGGCACGCCGGTCGCGGTCGACGACCCGTACAACATGTACTTCACGCCCGATGGCAAATCGGCCATCGTGGTGGCAGAAGCCCGGAAGCGGCTCGACTTTCGTGACCCGAAGACGATGGCGTTGCAGTACTCGATCGCCACCCCGGGCTGCCCCGGCATCAACCACGCCGACTTCGCGATCGACGGCAAAACAGCGATTTTTACCTGCGAGTTCTCGGGCTCGTTGGTGCGCATCGACTTGGCCGAGCGCAAGGTGTTGGGCTACCTGCGCCTCTCGATGCCGACCACCCGCTTCAAAGAAGTGAAGGGCGCCGCGCGCACCCAGGCCGGCCAGGTCTGGGAGCCCGGCGAGACCGAAATTTGCACGGTCAGCAAGGGCATGCCGCAAGACATTCGCAGCTCGCCGGATGGCCGCCGTGTCTTCATCGCCGACATGCATGCCGACGGCGTGCACATCGTCGACGTCGAATCGTTCAAGAAGGTCGGATTCATCCCGACCGGCATCGGCGCGCACGGTCTCTACCCGAGCCGCGACGGCAAAAGCCTTTATGTAGCCAACCGCGGCTCGCACGAGATTCGCGGCGCCAAGCTCGGCGATGGCGGAGTCACGGTCATCGACTTCGCAAGCGAGAAGATCACTGCCCGCTGGCCGGTGCCGGGCGGCGGCAGCCCCGACATGGGCAACGTCAGCGCCGACGGCAAATACCTTTGGCTTGCGGCGCGCTATGACAACGTCATTTACCGGTTCAACACTGCCAGCGGCGCGGTCGAACAGATCAGGGTCGGCACCGAGCCGCACGGCTTGACCGTGTGGCCACAGCCCGGCCGCTACTCGCTCGGGCACACCGGCAACATGCGCTGACGAAACGATCGGCACTGTGGATCCGTTGTGAATCCGTTGTTCGATTCGTTCTGGCGGGCCGCTGCTTATTGCCTGCATCCGCGGGTGCTCGTGCTCTCGCTGTTGCCGCTGGCGTTGATGGCAGGGCTCGCGCTCGGGCTCGGTTGGCTCTTTTGGGTGCCGGCGATCGATGCGGTGCGCTCGGCCCTCGATTCCTGGGAGTTGCTGCGCACCCTGATCGGCTGGCTCGAAGGCATTGGCCTCGCCAACCTCAAGACCGTGCTCGCGCCCATGGTGGTCGTATTTCTCAGCACGCCGTTGATCGTCGTGCTCTCGTTGCTGCTGGTCGCGGCTTTCATGACGCCGGCCATGCTGGCGCTGGTCGCGAATCGACGCTTTCCTTTGCTGCAGCGGCGGCGCGGCGGATCGATGATCGGCAGCGCCTTCGGCGCGCTGTGGGCCACGCTCGCGGCCTTGCTTGCGCTGGTGGTGTCGATCCCGCTCTGGTTCGTGCCGCCGCTCGTTTTGGTGTTGCCGCCGTTGATCTGGGGCTGGCTGACTTACCGCGTGATGACCTACGACGTGCTCTCCGAGCATGCCAGCGTCGAAGAGCGCCGTGAGCTCGTCAGGCGGCACCGCCTGAGCCTGCTCGGCATGGGCATCGTCACCGGCTACCTCGGTGCAGCCCCCTCGCTGGTGTGGGCCTCCGGCGCGCTGGCCATCGTGCTTGCGCCGGTTCTGGTGCCGGTGGCGGTGTGGATCTACACGCTCGTGTTCGCGTTCGCGGCGCTCTGGTTCGCGCACTTTGGCCTGAACGCGTTGGCATCGATGCGGGCCGAGCGCGAGTCGCACCAGACCACCATGCCGGCGTCGCGCGACCACGGCTATGACAGCCGACTCAGCCAAGACTCGAGGCTGCCGCCGCGCAGCCCGGGCGACTCCTCCATCTCACCCTGGCTTTGACCATGAACTTCGGCGTGATCATCATCGGCGACGAGATTCTCTCGGGCAAACGAGCCGACAAGCACCTGCCCAAAGTGATCGAGCTGCTCGCTGCGCGCGGCCTGGCGCTGAGTTGGGCACGCTACGTCGGCGACGACCCGGAGCGCATCACCGCCGATCTGCGAGATGCCTTCGCGAGCGGCGATGTGGTCTTCTCGTGCGGCGGCATCGGTGCCACGCCCGACGATCACACCCGCCAGTGCGCTGCGGCAGCGCTCGGCGTGCCGCTCGCGCTGCATCCCGAGGCGCGTGAACTCATCCTCGAGCGCATGCGCGACACGGCGGCCGAGCAGGGCGTGTCTTTCGAGCCGGAGCGTCACGACAACATTCACCGGCTGAACATGGGCGTGTTCCCCGAGGGTGCGGGGATCATCCCGAATCCTTACAACAAGATCGCCGGTTTCTCGGTGAGTGACGTTCACTTCGTGCCGGGTTTTCCGGTGATGGCCTGGCCGATGATCGCGTGGGTGCTCGATCGGCATTACGCCGCGTTGCATGGGCAAGGCGCGCAGCACGAGCAATCGGTGATCGTGTTCGGCGCGATGGAAGCTGCACTCACGCCGCTGATGGAACGCATCGAGGCCGAGTTCGAAGGCGTCAAGGTTTTTAGCCTGCCCAGCGTCGACCACCCGCAGTGGGGTCGCCACATCGAGCTGGGCGTGAAGGGCGCAGCTGAGCGGCTGGCGCCAGCCTACCGCGCGCTGCTCGACGGCCTGGCGGTTCACGGCGCTCAACTGGGCCCAGAACTGGTGCGATAGCGGGCGATATGTTGGTGCGTCTCGGCGCACCAAGTCAGCGCCTCTCGGGCGTCACCGCCGGCACCGTGACGCCCGGTGCAGCGCGGCCAGTCGACTCACTCGCGCAGAGGCTGCCCTGGGCATGCTTTCTGCTACATTCCTGTGCGCGTTTTTTGGGGTTGCCAGCAGGCCCTCGAAGCCTCGCGCCCGCGATTTTTTCCCCCTCGAACAAGCACACCCACCAGGAGTTTCCAGATGGCCAGCAAGACCGTTGCCGACGTGATGAAGATGGTGAAAGAAGCCGAAGTCAAATTTGTTGACTTCCGTTTCACCGACACCCGCGGCAAAGAGCAGCACGTCAGTGTGCCGGTGTCTCACTTCGATGAAGACAAGTTCACCGGCGGCCACGCATTCGACGGTTCGTCGATCGCCGGCTGGAAGGGCATCGAGGCTTCGGACATGCAGCTCATGCCCGATCCGAACACCGCCAACATCGACCCGTTCTTCGAAGAGTCGACGCTGATCCTGACCTGCGACGTGGTCGAGCCAGGCGACGGCAAACCCTACGAGCGCGACCCGCGTTCGCTCGCCAAGCGCGCCGAGGCCTACATGAAAGCATCGGGCCTGGGTGACACGGCGTTCTTCGGCCCCGAACCCGAGTTCTTTGTGTTCGACAGCGTGCGTTGGGGCAACGACATGTCGGGATGCTTCTCGAAGATCGAATCCGAAGAAGCCGCCTGGAACACCGGCAAGGAATACGAGCACGGCAACTCGGGTTATCGCCCGAGCGTGAAGGGTGGCTACTTCCCTACGCCGCCGGTCGATTCCTTCCAAGACATGCGCTCCGAGATGTGTCTGGTGCTGGAGTCGCTCGGCATCCCGTGCGAAGTGCATCACCACGAAGTCGCCAATGCCGGCCAGATGGAAATCGGCACCAAGTTCTCGACGTTGCTGCAGCGCGCCGACTGGGTGCAACTGCAAAAGTACGTGATCCAGAACGTGGCCCACAGCTACGGCAAGACCGCGACCTTCATGCCCAAACCGATCGTCGGCGACAACGGCTCGGGCATGCACGTGCACCAGTCGGTCTGGAAAGACGGCAAGAACCTGTTTGCCGGTGACGGTTACGCGGGCCTGAGCGATTTCGCGTTGTTCTACATCGGCGGCATCATCAAGCACGCGAAGGCTCTCAACGCGATCACCAACCCGGGCACCAACTCCTACAAGCGCTTGGTGCCGGGCTTCGAGGCGCCGGTGAAGCTGGCTTACTCGTCGAAGAACCGTTCGGCTTCGATTCGCATCCCGCACGTCGCCAACCCGAAGGGCCGCCGTGTCGAGACGCGATTCCCCGATCCGCTCATGAACCCTTACCTCGGCTTCTCGGCACTGCTGATGGCCGGGCTCGATGGCGTCGAGAACAAGATCCATCCGGGCGAGGCTGCGAGCAAAGATCTTTATCACCTGCCGCCCGAAGAAGACGCGAAGATCCCGACCGTCTGCCACAGCCTCGATCAGGCGCTCGACTGCCTCGACCACGACCGCGCCTTTTTGACCAAGGGCGGCGTGTTCACCGATGCCTACATCGATGCCTACATCGAGCTGAAGATGCAGGACGTGACCCGCTTCCGCATGGCCACGCACCCGGTCGAGTTCGACATGTACTACACGCTCTAAAGCTCGGCCTTCGAGGCAAAGCACACGGTCCAAGGGGCGGCGCGAGCCGCCCCTTGGCGTTTGCGGAGCGCGACGCGCAACTTCCTGCGAGACAATTGTGGCCAGCCTGTCGGCGCCCAGCCCCCATGCCGCGTTGGACTCGCCAGGAGAATCACTGCATGAAGTTCGTCACCTCTTTGATTGCATTGGCCCTGAGTCTTTTTGTCGGCGGCGCGCACGCTGCCGAGGGCAGTACGATGTACCGCTGCCCGGGCAATCAATACAACAACACGCTGAGTGCGAAAGACGCCAAAGACAAAGGCTGCAAGACGATCGAGGGCGCGCCCATCACCGTGATCCAGAGCGTCAAGCCGCGGGCGCCGTCGCCAAGCGCCGGCCCCGCCAGTGCCCGCGTCGACCCGGTCGATCAACGTGCACGCGACAACGACGCACGGCGGATCCTCGAGTCCGAACTCAAGCGTGAAGAAGACCGACTTTCCCAGATGAAAGGCGAGTTCAACAACGGCGAGCCCGAGCGCCAGGGCAACGAAAAGAATTACCAGAAATACCTCGACCGCGTGGCCGACCTGAAGTCGGCGATCGGTCGAAAAGAAAGCGACATCACCGCGCTCAAGCGCGAGCTCTCCAAGCAGCCGCAATGACGCGACTCCGCTTGACGGCCAGCGCGTGAAGCAGCCTGCCAGCCCGGCATCGGCCCCAGCCCCAGCCCCAGCCCCAGCAGTTTCTGCAGCCGGTTCGGCAGAGGGCGCAACCTACGCGGCGTTCGACCAGCTTGCGACAATGGTTGCGGTGGTCGGCGTAAATGGCCAGTGTGTTTTCGCGAACGCTTCGTTCGAGAACGTGTTGGGCCTCTCGCGCCGCAGCGTGCAGCGCGGTTCGGTGTTCGAGTGGTTCGTGGATCCGCAAAGCCTGCGCGACACCGTCATGGCGATCAGCCGCAACGACTACGCCACCAGCCGGCTCGAAGCCCAGCTTCGCCGGCCCGGCGCTTTGCACGGTGAGCCCTTGCCGGTGCACGTGATCGTGAACCAGATGGAAGGCTCGATGCACGTCGTCGTCGAGCTGGTCGAGATCGAGCAGCAGACGCGGCAGGACCGCGAAGAGCGTGCGCTCGGCCAGGCACAGGCCACCAAAGAGTTGATCCGCAACCTCGCCCACGAGATCAAGAATCCGTTGGGCGGGATTCGCGGTGCCGCGCAGTTGCTCGAGATGGAGGTGCAGGACCGCGCGCTGCACGAGTACACGCAGGTGATCATCAGCGAGGCCGACCGGCTGCAGGCGCTGGTCGATCGGCTCCTCGCGCCGCACCGCAAGCCGCATGTGGTGAGCGACGTGAACATCCACGAAGTGTGCGAACGGGTGCGGGCCTTGATTCAGGCCGAGTTCCCGCGGGGTCTGGCGATCGAGCGCGACTACGACATCTCGATCCCCGACTTTCGCGGTGACCGCGAGCAGCTGATCCAGGCGGTGCTCAACATCGCGCAAAACGCCGCGCAGGCGCTCTCCGAGCGGATCGCGATCGGCGACGCGCGCATTCGCTTTCGCACCCGCATTGCGCGCCAGGTCACGCTGGGCAAACAACGGTATCGTCTGGCACTGGACTTGCATATCGAAGACAACGGTCCGGGTGTGGCCGAGTCCATCCGAGACCGCATCTTCTACCCGCTCGTGTCGGGACGCGATGGCGGATCGGGTCTCGGCCTCACGCTCGCGCAGACCTTCGTGCAGCAACACCTTGGCACGATCGAATGCGAGAGCGTGCCGGGCCAGACGATTTTTAAAATCGTGATCCCGCTGCCCTGAACGATTGGCGCCGAAAGCGTTGATGGCGAGAGGCCGTGACAACGCACAACACAGGGCACGGCATGAAACCCATCTGGATCGTTGACGACGACCAATCCATCCGCTTCGTGCTCGAGAAGGCACTGGCGCGCGAAGAGTTCGCGGTGCGCAGTTTCACCAACGCACGCGATGTGCTTCTCGCCCTCGACGACGACGAGCCGCAGGTGCTCGTCTCTGACATCCGAATGCCGGGCGGCTCAGGCATCGAGCTGCTTGCCAAGGTGCGCGAACGCATGCCGGCGCTGCCCGTCATCATCATGACCGCCTACTCCGACCTCGACAGTGCGGTCAGTGCGTTTCAAGGCGGTGCCTTCGAGTACTTGCCCAAACCTTTCGACGTGCCGAAGGCGGTCGAGCTGATCCGCCGCGCAGTCGAAGAAAGCGTGCGCGAAGAAGTGCGCGACGAGAAGGCCGCGCAGATGCCCGAGATGCTCGGGCAGGCTCCTGCGATGCAGGATGTGTTTCGTGCGATCGGCCGGCTCAGCCAGAGCGTCGTCACGGTGTTGATTACCGGTGAGTCGGGTTCGGGCAAAGAGTTGGTGGCCAAAGCCTTGCACAAACACAGCCCGCGAGCGAGCGGGCCGTTCGTGGCGATCAACACTGCGGCAATCCCCAAAGACTTGCTCGAGTCCGAGCTTTTCGGCCATGAGCGCGGCGCCTTCACAGGCGCTCAGACGACGCGCCGCGGTCGCTTCGAACAGGCCGACGGTGGCACGCTGTTTCTCGATGAGATCGGCGACATGCCGTTCGACCTGCAAACCCGCCTGCTGCGTGTCTTGAGCGACGGACAGTACTACCGGGTCGGCGGCCACAACCCGATGCGCAGTAACGTGCGCGTGATCGCGGCTACGCACCAAAACCTCGAAGACCGCGTCAAGCTCGGCGCATTTCGCGAAGACCTGTTTCACCGCCTCAACGTGATTCGGCTGCGTCTGCCGGCCTTGCGCGAGCGGGCCGAAGACGTGCCGGCGCTGACCCGTTTCTTCCTGCAAAAAAGTGCGAAGGAGTTGGGCGTCGACGCCAAGCGCATCACCGAC
>JAYUWC010000165.1:0-5440 GCA_043753755.1 Rhizobacter sp. | reverse complement strand
GCGCCCGCTCGGCTTGAACTTGCCGATGCAGGCGGTGTACGGCTACTCGATCACCGCACCGCTGCGCCGCTTCGAGGCGCACGGTGATCTCGGCCCGCGATCGGCGGTGGTAGACGAGCATTACAAGGTCGCCATCACACGTCTTGGCGCCCGGGTGCGCGTTGCCGGCGGCTTTGAGGTGGGCGGCCGCGCGAAGCAGCACAACGCCAAAGCGGTCGCGACGCTTTACAAAGTGCTGCACGACTGGTTTCCCGGCGCGGTGCGGCTCAGCCAGGCGCAGGTCTGGAAAGGCGCATGCGCGATGCTGCCCGACGGGCCGCCGGTGCTGGGCGCAAGCGGCCTCCAGGGCGTGTGGCTGAACCTCGGGCACGGCTCCAGTGGCTGGGCCCTGGCGTGTGGCTCCGCACGCGTTCTCGCCGATGCGATCGGCGGGCGAACCTCGGCCATCGACACCCGCGGCCTGGGCCTCGAACGCGTTCGAGGCTGAATCTATGCGTCCCGTGTTGCCGCTGACCGATGAGCTCGCGCTGCACGACGCAGCGCAGACCCGCGTCATCGAACAGCGTGCCGCCGCAGCGCTGCCCGCGCACGCGCTGATGCGCCGGGCGGGCGAGTCTGTCGCACACCTCGCCTTGGCGTTGGCGCCGCACGCGCGACGTTTTTGGGTGGTTTGCGGGCCAGGTAACAACGGCGGCGACGGGCTCGAGTCGGCTGTGCACCTGCATCGGCTCGGCAAACAAGTCGAAGTGGCGCTGCTCGCCGACGCCGCAGCATTGCCCACTGACGCCGCCGATGCGTTGGGCCGCGCGCGCGGCGCGGGCGTCGCGATCGGCAGCTCGCCGCATCCGATGGACCCACCGCAACTTGCCATCGACGCTTTGCTTGGCGTCGGTGCCAGCCGCGCGCCCGCGGGTTCGATCAAAGAGTGCATCGCCGCGCTCAACGAACTCGCCTGCCCGGTGTTGGCGGTCGATCTGCCTTCCGGCCTGAACGCCGCCACCGGGCAGCTCCTGGGCGACGCCGCAGTGATTGCCCGCGACACGCTGTCCTTGCTTTGCCTAAAACCCGGCCTGTTCACCGGTGTCGGTCGCGATCACGCAGGCCGGGTGTGGATCGGTTCGTTGGGGGCAGGAGATGTTGCAGAAGCGGTCGCACCGGCCGCGCGTTTGTCAGGCCTCACGCATCGGCCGCCGCGCCTTCATGCGCAGCACAAAGGCAGCTTCGGCGATGTGGCGGTAGTCGGCGGTGCGCCCGGCATGCAAGGCGCCGCGCTGCTGGCCGCCAGAGCGGCGCATGCGGCAGGCGCCGGTCGTGTCTACATCGAGCTTCTCGGCGCCAGGCCCGCCGATGCGCGCCTCGACGCCCTTCGCCCCGAGCTGATGTTTCGCGACGACTGGTCGCGCGGCCCGGCTGGCCTGCTCGAGCGCAGCACGGTCGCTTGCGGCTGCGGCGGTGGCGAACTCGTGCGAGCAGCCTTGCCGCGCCTGCTGAGCTTGGTGCGGCGCCTCGTGCTCGACGCCGATGCGCTAACAACGCTTGCTGCCGATACCGCCCTCGCGGTTCTGCTTCGCGCTCGCGCGACGCGCGGTCTTGCGACCATCCTGACTCCGCATCCACTCGAGGCCGCGCGGCTGCTCGCCTGCAGCACGGCCGAGGTTCAGGCCGATCGGCTTGAAGCGGCGCGCGAGCTATCGCAACGTTTTGCATGCGTCACGGTGCTGAAAGGCTCGGGCTCGGTCATCACCGCACCGAACCAAATACCGCGCATCAACAGCACCGGCAACGCCTCGCTGGCCACCGCCGGCACCGGCGACGTGCTTGCAGGCTGGCTTGCTGGGCGCTGGGCGGCCATGCCGGCGAGCAATGAACTCGCCGCCGCATTCATTTGCGCGAGACATGCCGTGGCCGAGCATGGCGGCGCGGCAGAGCCGCAGCCGGTGAGCGCCCTGCGCGCCGGTGATCTGATCGAACGATTGCATGCGGGTGCGTCGGCCCGTGATTTCGCTTTGCTTCGTTAGTTTTCCAGTCAACCTCGAGCGCGCATTGCCTTGGCGATTTCGATCGGGCCTTGCGCCGCGCCACGGGCGGGCGCCGTCTCACTCTGTCGGCCGGACACGGCCTCGAACCGGGTTGCCGCTTGCTCGGTCGCGTCATCGATGGGCCCGACGAAGATGCCCTCGGTCAACGTGATGTGGGCCCGCACAAACAATACAGCGCCAGCGCAAAAAAGCACGCGCGTCGGCGCGCCTTCGGCCTGTTGGGCCGGTACCCCCGGCGGCACGGACTCGGGCTGCAGCAGCTCCGAGACCGCCTTGCCGCGGATGAAGGTCCCATCCAATGCCCCGAAGACGAACCGAAAGTGATCCAGCGTCATCTTCGATAAAACTTTCGTCGTGGAGGATACCGGCGTCGTTGGCGAGGATGTGTCGACCCAGCCGAAGCGGGCACGGCCTTATCAACCATCTTCTGCACCGCGGCGGCATCGGCGACCGACGCGCGGTTTGCGGCGGCCTCGCCACCCAACGCTTGAATCTCGTCGACCGCCGCCTGCGCGGCCGTCGGCGTGCCGCCGCTGCGGTCGAGCGTTCCGCCGGGGTCGTTCACTACAACTTGTGCGCCTCGCACGGCGAGCGGCGAGCGGCGAGCGCATGTTGCCGGCGGAGGCCTCCGCCGGTCCCGGTCACGGTCACGGTGGCCGCGCGGCTGGCGAATCGTCATCGCAATTCGCGTTCTCGGCCGGCGAATGCAAAGATTGTTCAGCGCCGCGACGACGGCTTGCCGCCCGGTGCGCGACCGCCAGCCTTGCGCGCCGACGACTTGGCGGCACGCACCGGGTGCGCGGCACCGCTCGCAGCTCGGGCTTTCTGCGCCTTCTTCTTGGTCACGGCTTTGACGGCACGATCGGTCTCCTTCACGGCGGCGAGCTCGCCTGCAGCCGAGGCGTTGGCCTTGTCGCGGCGCGAACGCTGGGCAACCGCTTCGTCTTCGCCCTCACGAACCATGCGAAAGTCGATTTTGCGGCCGTCGAGGTCGACCCGGCTCACCTGCACGCGCACTCGGGTGCCGACCACGTACCGCAGGCCACTGCGCTCGCCGCGCAACTCCTGCCGAACTTCATCGAAGCGGTAGTACTCGCCACCGAGTTCGGTGATGTGAACCAGGCCTTCGACGTACAAACCATCGAGCTGCACGAACAAACCGAAGCTGGTCACTGCGCTTACCGTGCCGCCGTATTCCTCGCCAAGGCGCTCGCGCATGTAGCGGCACTTGAGCCAGGCTTCGACATCGCGTGACGCTTCATCGGCGCGGCGTTCGTTGACGCTGCAGTGCACGCCGGCTACTTCCCATTTCTCTTCTTCGGCAGTCGCAACGCGCGCGGGCTTGGTTGTCTTGCGATTGCTCGGCGCCGGGTTGCTCGCGCCGGTGACCAGGTGATAGCGCTTGCCTGCAAGCAACGCCTTGATCACCCGATGCACCAACAGATCGGGATAGCGGCGGATCGGGCTCGTGAAGTGGGTGTAGGCCTCGTAAGCCAGACCGAAGTGGCCGCTGTTGATGCCGGTATAAATCGCTTGCTGCATCGACCGCAACAGCATGGTGTGGATCTGCATCGCATCGGGGCGGCCCTTGGTCGCGTGAGCGATCGCCTGAAACTCGCCGGGCTTGGGGTCGTCACCAATACTCAAGCCAAGACCGAGCGCGCGCAGGTAGTTTTGCAGCAGCGTCTTTTTTTCGGGGGTCGGCCCTTCGTGAACACGGTAGAGCGAAGGATGCTTGGAACGTTCGATGAAGTCGGCCGAGCACACATTGGCCGCGAGCATGGCTTCTTCGATCAACTTGTGCGCCTCGGTACGAGTGCGCGGCACGATCTTCTCGATGCGGCCGTTGTCGTCGCAAACGATTTGGGTTTCGGTGCTCTCGAAGTCGATCGCACCGCGTTTAGTGCGCTCCTTCAACAGTGCACGGTAGGACTCGTGCAGGTTGAGCAGATCGGGCACCAGCTCCTTGCGCTTGGCCGCTTCGGGGCCGCGTGTGTTGGCCAGGATGGCCGCCACTTCGTTGTATGTGAAGCGAGCCTGCGAGCGGATGATCGCAGGGAAAAACTGGTACGCATGAATTTCGCCGTCGGCCGTGATCAGCATGTCGCACGCCATTGCGAGCCGGTCTTCATACGGGTTTAGCGAGCACAGGCCATTGCTCAACTTTTCGGGCAGCATCGGGATGACGCGCCGCGGGAAGTAGACCGAGGTCGCGCGCTCGTAGGCATCGCCATCGATCGCCTCGCCCGGCTTCACGTAGTGGCTCACGTCGGCAATCGCCACGATCAAACGCCAGCCATTGGCAGCTTTGCTGCGGCCGGTGACTTTGCCGACAACTGCCGGCTCGCAGTACACCGCATCGTCGAAATCACGGGCGTCTTCACCGTCGATCGTGACCAGGGCGACATCGGTCAGATCGATTCGGCCCTTGCGGTCGACGGGTCTGATTTTGTCGGGCAGGCTCGCCGCCTGGGCCAGCGTTTGGGGCGAGAACTGATGCGGCACTTCGAATTTGCGCACCGCGATCTCGATCTCCATGCCGGGGTCGTCGATCTCGCCGAGCACCTCGGTTACACGGCCGACTGGCTGCGAATACATCGAGGGCGTTTCGGTCAGCTCGATCGCGACAACCTGCCCTGCGCCCGCGTTGGCGATCGCGTTTTTCGGGATCAGGATGTCTTGACCGTAGCGCTTGTCCTCTGGTGCGACCAGCCAGACGCCGCTCTCGTGCAGTAAGCGGCCGATGATCGGCGCTTTCTTGCGCTCGAGGATTTCGAGGACGCGCGCTTCGGGCCGGCCCTTGCGGTCGTAGCGGACGATGCGCGCCTTGACTCGGTCGCGGTGCAAGACCGCGCGCATTTCTTGTTGTGAGAGGTAGAGATCGGCTTGACGATCATCGCGCACGACATAACCGTGACCGTCACGGTGCCCTTGCACCACGCCTTCGACTTCGGCCATCAGTTCGGTGCCGATCGGGTTTGAAGTTTTCAATGTTTGCTCTTTGCTTGCTGATATAATCCAAGATTCATTGAAGTGCCCAGGTGGCGAAATTGGTAGACGCACTAGTTTCAGGTACTAGCGGGTAACTCCGTGGGGGTTCGAGTCCCTTCCCGGGCACCAAGAATATGTGAGGGGCCAGCACGAAAGTGCTGGCCTTTTTGCATTTCAGTGCAGAAGCTTCCGAAGCGGGTTGGATTCAAATCACGAACTTCTTTGCCAGCGCGTCCGGCCGCATGTCGTCGTACTCCTCGAACGGCTGGTGAATCCACGGGCTCGTGGGCAGCAGTTCGACGAAGTAATCGGGCGTGTAGCTCGACACCCCTTTAGTCCAGATGACTGCCGAGCGTAACTCGCTGATGCCGGGCATGCCGCGCAGCCGGTCGACCACCGCCCGCAAGGTC
>JAYUWC010000164.1:0-5445 GCA_043753755.1 Rhizobacter sp. | reverse complement strand
GACGCAGGCCGCCTCGAAGCGCGGCGCCTGGCCGGGCAGCAGCACCTTGACCACACGGGCCTCGTCTTGCAGCGCGTTGATGTGGCGGTAGATGGTCGAAAGGTTGAGGCTGGCAACGGCGGTCTGAGCGAGCGCCAGGATCTCGCCCGGGGTCAACGCCCGCCCGGCGTGCTCGATCGCGGCGAGCACGGCCTCGCGCTGGCGGGTGTTACGTTCCATGCCGCGATCTTATTGCAAATCGATTGGCGACAAGCGTTTCGCCGGTCGAGCGGCGGCCACAGCGCGGCTCGAATCAGTCTTCGGCAGTCCACTCGACCCGCACGCCGAGGCTGCGTAGGTTCTCGACGAAGCGCGGATGGGCGCGTTGGATCGGCGTCGCGTTTCTGATCTCGGAGCGCCCCTCGATGCTGGCCGCGACCATGAAGAGGGCGATCGCGACCCGGATGATGTAAGGGCTCTCGACCACCGCCGGCGTCAGCGGGTTGCCGCCGAACGTGATGAGGCGGTGCGGGTCGGCCGAGAACACGTGAGCGCCGAATTTCGAAAGCTCGCCGGTCCAGCCGAGTGCGCCGTCGTAGACCTTGTTCCAGAACATCGCGTTGCCTTCGGCGCGCACGCCGAGCGCGATGAAGATCGGCAGCAGATCGACCGGAAAGTAAGGCCACGGCGCCGCCTCGACCTTGGTCAGCACGTTGCTCGTGAACGGCACCTGGACCTTGAGCGGCCCGGTGCAGCGCGCGCTCGACCAGCCCTCGGCATGCGTGACCACGATGCCGAACTTGGCAAAGGTTCGGTCGATCAGCGGAAAGTTCTCGGGCGCACTGTTGCGCACCACCACGTCGCCGCCGGTGATCGCGCCGAGCGCGAGGAAAGTCGTGATCTCGTGAAAGTCTTCGTCGAACCTGAATTCGCCGCCGACCAGCGCGGCGCCGCCGTGCACCGTGAGCTTCGAGGTGCCGATGCCTTCGATGCGCACGCCGAGCATGACCATGAAGCGGCAAAACTCCTGCACGTGCGGCTCCGAGGCGGCGTTGGTCAGCGTCGAGGTGCCGCCGGCTGCGGCGGCGCAGAGCACGAAGTTTTCGGTGGTGGTGACCGAGGCGTAGTCGAGCCAGTGGTCGGTCGGCGTCAGCAGGCCGGCGCTCTTGACCAACAGCGAACCGTCGGCGCGCTCGACCTCGCCGCCGAAGCGCCGAAACACCTCGACATGCGGATCGATCTCGCGCACGCCGAGCGTGCAACCCTTGACGTTGTCTTCGAGCCTCGCCACGCCGAAGCGCGCCAACAGCGGCGGCACCAGCATGATCGACGAGCGCATCTCTTCGGGCAGCCGATGCCGCGCGGCATCGAACATCGTTTCGCGGTGGTGCAGCGCGAGCGTGCCGGCCTCGAAGTCGACTTCGACCTCGCTGCCGAGCAGACGAAAGATGTCGAGAATCTTGCGGACGTCGGTGATGTCGGGCACGCCCATCAAGCGCAGCGGCTCGTAGGTCAACAGCGTGGCGCACAGGATCGGCAGCACCGCGTTCTTGTTGGCAGAGGGGGTGATGCGGCCCCGCAGCGGCGTGCCGCCGTGCACGATGAGGTTGGACATGGATGAGAGGGGTTCGATCGAAAGTAGAGGGTGCTGCACGACCGCGCGGCGCCCCGGCACTGTACGTCGCCGAGCATGGTCTCGGCGGTCGCACACGGCTTGTTTCAAGGGCTTGCACGGCTCGGGGTAGCCTTCGGCGCCCTTGGCCCTCGCTCTCGACTCCTGACGATGTTCGGCACCTCCCGATCCACCACCTTTCTCTCTTACGACAAGCGCCGGCGCCGGCGCGTGCCCCGCTGGCTATTGCTGGTTTTGTTCGGTGTCGCGGCCGGCGCGAGCGGGCTTTACATCGCGCAAGAGCGCTACTTGCCGCCTCGCCTTTCAGCGGCGGCCTCGGCCAACTTGCGCAGCGCATTCGAGAACGCCGATGCTGCGCGCACTCGGCTCACTAGCGAAGTTACCCAAACCACGCAGCGGCTCGCCGCCTCGCTGGCCGAGAAGCAGTCGCTCACCGAGGCGCTGGCCGTGAAGACCGCCAGCGTCGAAACCTTGCGCAGCGACCTCGCCACTGTCGTCAGCGTGCTGCCGCCAGACCCTCGCGGCGGGCCGGTCGAAATTCGTGCCGCACGCTTCGTGGTGCAAGGCGCGACGCTGGCCTACGAAGTTCTGCTGACCCGCGCGCGCGGCGGGGCCAAGCCGCTGGCCGGTGTGGTGCAACTCGCGATGGTCGGCGACGCTTCTCGCGGCGCATCGGCCACGTTCGCGGCGCCGGCCGAGGCGGTGACGATAGGCGCGCAGCAGATGCTTCGTGGCAGCGTGGCGTTGCCGTCGGGTTTTCGGCCGCGCCAGGTGACCGTGCAGGTCGCCGATCGCAGCGCTGGGCGATCACTCGGAATGCGGGTGCTGCGCTTGAAGTAGGGCGTCAAAGAAGCCTGTTCAAGGCTTGCCTTCACCCGGGCTCGGGTCATTGCTCCAGTCGACGCGCGTCTTGCGTTTCTCTGCTTCGTCGCGCTCTTGCGCGAAGAGTTGTTCGAGCTGCTGGCGGCCCTGCTTGGCCGCGGCAATCAGCTTGGCTTCGTCTTTGCGATGCGGCGCGAGCTTCACCAGTTGCTCGACGTTGTGCCGCCGAAAGCGCATCGCCAGCGTGCGCGCCTGGTGGCGCTCCCAGCCGAGTTGCTCGAGCACGCTGCGGGCACTCATCAGCGACGAGTCGAGCGTCTCGCGCTCGATCAGCGTGACGCCCAACTCGAACAGCGCGAAGTGGTGCTGCACATTGCGCGCGCGGGCCACGATCGTCAGCTCGGGGAAGTGCTCGCGCACCATTTTCGCAACAGTCACGCTGCGCGCCACGTCGTCGATCGCGAGCACCAGAATCTTCGCGGTCGCGGCACCCGCGGTGCGCATCAGGTCGAGCCGACCGGCGTCACCGTAGAACACCTTCCAGCCGAACTTGCGCATCGCCTCGATCTGCTCGGCGTCGGTGTCGAGAATCGTCGGCTTGATGCCGTTGGCGTAGAGCATGCGGCCGACGATCTGCCCGTAGCGGCCGAAGCCCGCGATGATGACGGCCTGGCTTTGCGGATCGTGAATCTCGGCCAGCGTTTTCTTGCTGCGCTCGGTCACCAGCGGGATGATCCATTTGTCGGCCGCCACCAGCAACAGCGGCGTGACCAGCATCGAGATCGCGACCGCAGCGACCAGCAGCGACGAAACTTGCGCGTCGATCACGCCGGCCCCGGCCGCGGTTTGAAAGACGACAAAGCTGAACTCGCCGCCCTGCGCCAGCAAGATCACGAACACCGGTCGCTCGGCGTGCGGCAACGGCATCAGCCGGCCCATCGCCCACAGCACCGCCGATTTGAAAAGCAGAAAACCGGCGACGACGCCACCGATCAGGAGTGGCCGTTGCAACACCACCGCGAAGTCGATGCTCATGCCGACCGCGATGAAAAAGAGGCCGAGTAAGAGGCCCTTGAAGGGTTCGATGTCGGTCTCGAGTTCGCGCCGGTATTCGCTCTCGGCCAGCAGCACGCCGGCGAGAAACGCGCCCAGCGCCATCGAGAGGCCCACCGTTTGCATCAACGCCGCGGTGGCCACCACCAGCAGCAACGAAGCGGCGGTGAAGATTTCGGGTGTGGCGCTGCGGGCGATCCAGCGCAGCGCCGGCCGAATCGCCAGGCGGCCCCCGAACACGATCAGCGCGATCACGCCGAGCGCTTTGGCGGCACTGACCCAACCGTTGGTCTGCGAGCGCTCGGCCGCGACCGCGAGCAAGGGCAGCAAGGCGAGGATCGGAATGGCTGCCACGTCTTGCAGCAGCGAGACGCTGAGCACGCCCTGGCCCGAGGGGGTGGTGAGCAGGTTGCGTTCGCCGAGCACGCCGAGGCCGATCGCGGTCGACGACATCGCCAAACCCAATGCGGCAACCCCCGCAATACGCCAGTCGAGCCCGCAGATCACGCCTGCGGCAAGCATCAGCGCCGCCGAGCCGAAGAGTTGCACGCTGCCCCAGCCAAAGATCGGTTTGCGCAGCGACCAGAGCCGCTTGGGCTCGAGTTCGAGCCCCACCAAAAACAGCATCAGCACCACCCCGAACTCGGAGAAGTGCAGCATCTCTTGCGGCTCGGTCACCAGCTTCAGGCCCCACGGCCCGATCAGGATGCCGGCAGCAAGGTAGCCGATGATCGAGCCGAGGCCGAAAAATTTGGCCAGCGGCACCGCGACAACCGCAGCGGCGAGGTAGACGAGAACAACGGTGATCCAGCTGCCGTGCTCCATCAGAGCGCTCGCCCGTTCGTGGCATCGCCGAACAGGCTCGGCGGGTCGGCCGCATCGTCGGCATCGTCGTCGGGCCGCGCGTCTTCGGGCACTTGTGCCGGCAGGCCGTAGAGCAACACATCGAGTTCGGGCCAGCGCGGGTAGCTGGCGAGGCGCTGCGCATAGACCTCGAGGTGGGCCTCGACTTCGGGGTCTTCGGCACGGTGGGCGCCGTGCAGCACCAGCGGCGGCAAAAAGCGCAGGCCGCAGAGGTTGGCGGTCTGCTCGTAGGGCGGCATGAAGTCGTCGAAAAAGTAGCGGTTGTAGCTGGTCGGCTGGTACGAGTCGGCCGGCCCGCCGGTGGTCGCGACCAGCCACAGGTCTTTGCCGCGCAAGGCCGTGCCGCCGGGGCCGTAAGCCCAGCCGAACGCGAGCACGTCGTCGAGCCAGAGCTTCATCAAGGGCGGCATGCTGTACCAGTGGACCGGGTGTTGCCAGACGATCAGCTTGGCGCGGGCGAGCAGGGCCTGCTCGGCCTCAACGTCGATCAGGTAGTCGGGGTAGAGCGCGTACAGGTCGCGCACCACGATCAGCGGCGAGTCGGCGCCGGCCGGCAGGCGCTTGGCGGCGCGCATCAGGCGGCGGTTGATGCGCGAGTGCTCCATCTGCGGATGCGCGACGATGACGAGTACGTCGGCGTCGGGCGAGGGCGTGCGTGCGTCGTGCGGTGTGTCGGGAGATGTGGCGATGAGGGCGGCGTCGGCCATGGTGCTGGGCTCGGGTGGGTACGGCGTCGCTGGTTACTCTCGATGGCGATGGCGATGCCGACGCGGCGGCCGCTAACATAACCCGAAACTCGACAACAACAACGCCAAACAGCGGAGGTACGCATGCCGGTGATCGTGGTGGCCAATCCGAAAGGCGGCGTGGGCAAATCCACGCTGTCGACCAACATCGCCGGCTACTTCGCGGCACGCGGGCGCGCGGTGATGCTGGGCGATGTCGACCGCCAACAGTCGGCCCGCACCTGGCTCGCGCTGCGGCCTGCAAATCTGGCACCCATCACCGCCTGGGAGACCACGCACGACACGCTCGTTCGCCCGCCCAGAGGCACGACCCACGTGGTGCTCGACACACCCGCGGGCATGCACGGC
>JAYUWC010000163.1:0-5460 GCA_043753755.1 Rhizobacter sp. | reverse complement strand
TGCAGTTCGATGCCGGGCGTGTCGATTTGCGTGTGCGGCGCGTTGGCCATCGAGTAGCTGCGGCGCGCGCCGTCGCGCAGGATGAATTCGACGTATTGGCCGGCGTGGTACTGCAGCCGATCATTGGCCGGCAATTGCATCTGCAGGATCGCGACATCGGGCGCCGGTCGAGTGATCGAGATCACCCGCGACGGCATCTTGCGGATCGGGAACTCGCCCGCGCCCGGCACGGTGCGCGCCTCGACGACCACGTCGGTCTGCGGCGCGGCCTGGCAGGTGAGGATCCAGCCGGCGGCTTCTTCATCGGCGCTCAAAGCCTTCGACTGGTGCGCGCCGTGGATCACACGGCCTTCGAGCATGCGGCTCTTGCACGAGCCGCATGCGCCGTCTTTGCAACCGTAGGGCAGGCCGACGCCATGGCGAATGGCGGCCGTCAGGATCGGCTCGTCGCGTTCGACGGAAAAGCTGCGCCCACTGGGCTGAACGGTCACGGTGAAGGACATGGCAGGCATCGGCGCAGAGCGCTCGGTTGGGGTTCTGTCGGTAGACTGAAGCGATGATTTTGCCTGCACAAATTTCAGGCGCCACACGCCGCCCGGCGCGCCGATGACCGACCGCCTCACGCGCTTCAAGCGACCGGTGCTGCTCATCGTCGGCTGCGGGGATGTCGGCATGCGCGTGGCCGAGTTGCTGCGTGGGCGCTGGCGGTTGATCGGCCTCACCTCGAGCCCGGCGCGCTGTGCCGAGTTGCGGGCCGCTGCCGTCCAGCCCTTGGTGGGCAACCTGGATGCGCCGGCCACGCTCGCCCGCCTTGCGGGCTTGGCCGACGCCGTGCTTCACCTCGCGCCGCCGCCGCTGAGCGGCGCCACCGACCCACGTACTGCCCACCTGCTTCAAGCCCTTGCGCGAAAGGGTCGGGTGCGGCGCATCGTCTACGGCAGCACCAGCGGTGTCTACGGTGATTGCGGCGGGGCGCGTTTCAACGAGACGCGCCCGGTCGGGCCCGCCACCGATCGCGCGCGCCGCCGGGTCGATGCCGAGCAGCGCCTGCGCTGGTATGGCCGCGCGTTCGGCGCTAGCGTCACGCTGTTGCGCATCCCCGGCATTTACGCCGGCGACCGCGTCGGCGGCCACCCGCGCGAGCGACTGGCGCGCGGTGCGCCGGTGCTGACGGCTGATCACGACGTCTACACCAACCACATCCATGCAGATGATCTGGCGCGCGTGTGCGCGGCGGCGGTCCACCGCGGCTTCCCGCAACGCGTGGTTCACGCGAGCGATGACACCGAGCTGAAGATGGGCGACTACTTCGACCTCGCTGCCGACCTTGAAGGTCTGCCGCGCCCGCGCCGCATCACGCTCGACGACGCTCGGCTCGAACTCTCGCCGATGCAGCTCAGCTTTATGGGCGAGTCGCGTCGGTTGATCAACGACCGCTTAAAGAACGAGCTGCGCTTGCGGCTGCGCTATCCGACCGTGGCGCAGGGTCTGCTCGCTTGACCCGACGGCGCGACGCCTCGCCGTGAAGATCTTGTTGCTCGCCGACCCAGCGCCTGTCGGCCTCCTCGTCACAGCGATTCATGCCGTCGCTCCGGAACGCTTTCGCGGCCTGAAGCAGGGCAAGCCGCCGTAGCAGCAGGTCGACCGGACGCTAGGCCACTGAGGGCGAATTGGCCGCCGCCGGGCGCCGAAAAGGCTTATTTCCCGAATGGCGATCGACCCTGCCAATAGCGGATCATCAAAAAGCCGCCGAGCATGCCGCCGAGGTGCGCAAAGTGGGCCACGCCTTGCATCGTGCCGGTTACGCCGAACAGCAACTCGAGCCCGCCGAAAACCGCGACGAACACCTTCGCCTTCATCGGGATCGGCGGGAAGAGCGGCATGATGATGCGGTTCGGAAACATCATCCCGAACGCCAGCAGCAGCCCGAACAAGCCACCCGAGGCGCCGACCGTCGGGTAGACCGCGCCCGTCACCGCCGCTATCAGCAACTGCGCTGCCGCAGCCGTCAGAACACTGGCGAAATAAAACTGCAGGAACCGCTTCGGACCCCACAGGCGCTCGAGGTCGGCGCCGAACATCCACAGCCCCAGCATGTTGAAAAACAGGTGAGTGAATCCGCTGTGCAGAAAGGCGTAGCTGACGACCTGCCACGGCAAAAAACCGGCGCCCAGAGGCCACAAGGCCAAAGCCCGCGTGAAGCCGGGCCCAAAAAAAATGTCGATGCAAAACGCGGCCACGTTGATGAGCAACAAGGCCTGGGTCACGGGAGGCATGGGCGGCATGCGCAGCTTTCGGGGAGTGCGAAGCCGCAGAGTCTAAGTGTCGGTTTGTGCCGCGCGAATTCAGGCGAGCGTGCAGGGTCATCGGGCCTCCTGTGGCAAACTCCGCCCTCTGCAAGACACAGGCCCCTGTGGCGGAATTGGTAGACGCGCCGGACTCAAAATCCGGTTCTGAAAGGAGTGTCGGTTCGATTCCGACCGGGGGCACCAAGGCTTGACCGGAGCAAGCGCTTTCGCGGCCTGCGAGAATCGGCGCCGAGGAGAGCCCAGTGCCCGCACCATCCCGATCCCGCGCCGCCGCGCCCCGGTACCCCACGGTCGAAGACGTCATCGGCAACACGCCGCTGGTGCGACTTGCGCGTGTTCCCGGCCTGGAAAACGAGCAGCGCGACAACCTGATTCTCGGCAAGCTCGAAGGCAACAACCCGGCCGGTTCGGTCAAAGACCGCCCGGCGATCAGCATGATTAAACGGGCCGAAGAGCGCGGTGAAATCAAGCCCGGCGACACGTTGATCGAGGCGACCTCGGGCAACACCGGCATCGCACTCGCAATGGCCGCCGCGGTACGTGGTTACCGCATGCTGCTCATCATGCCGGAGGACCTGAGCATCGAGCGCGCGCAGACCATGCGAGCCTTCGGTGCCGAACTGATTTTGACGCCGCGTTCGGGAGGCATGGAGTACGCACGTGACCTTGCCGAGCGCATGCAGCGGGAAGGCAAGGGGCGGGTGCTCGATCAGTTCGCGAACGCCGACAACCCGCGTGTTCACTACGAAACCACCGGCCCCGAGATTTGGCGTGACACCAAAGGCCGCGTTACCCACTTTGTCAGTGCGATGGGCACGACCGGCACGATCACCGGCACCTCGCGCTTTCTCAAAGAGCAGAGCGACAGTGTCCGGGTGATCGGCGCTCAGCCGAGCGAGGGCTCCCGGATTCCGGGCATCCGCAAGTGGCCCGAGGCCTACCTGCCGAAGATTTATGACCCGACTTTCATCGACGAGGTGGTGTACGTCAGCCAGGCCGATGCCGAGAACATGGCGCGACGCATGGCGGCCGAAGAAGGTCTTTTCGCGGGCATCTCGGCCGCAGGTGCTTGCTGGGTGGCGCTGCAGATTGCCAAGCGGGTCGAGAACGCGACCATCGTCTTCATCGTTTGCGACCGCGGCGATCGCTATCTGTCGACCGGTGTGTTCCCGGCGTGAGCGTCGATTTCAAATTTTGCCCGGCTTGCGGGACGCCGCTGCAGCTGCTCGCCCGCCTGGAAGATGGCGGCGAGAAGTCGCGCATGCGTTGCCCCGCCTGCGACTGGACCCACTGGAACAACCCGACACCGGTGCTCGCTGCGGTAATCGAGATGGCTGACCGCGAGGGCCGGGTGCTACTGGCCCGCAATGCCACGTGGCAGGCTCGAATGTTCGCGCTGATCACCGGCTTCATGGAGGCCGGCGAGACGCCTGAAGCGGGCATCGCGCGCGAGGTGCTCGAAGAAACGAGCTTGCACTGCGATTCGCTGAAGCTGATCGGCGTCTATGACTTTCAGCGGATGAACCAGATCATCGTGGCGTACCACGTCGTCGCGCGGGGCGAAATCTCGCTTTCACCTGAACTCGCTGAGTTCAAGCTCTGTCGGCCCGAAGACATTAAATGCTGGCGGGCTGGCACCGGCTATGCGCTGGCCGACTGGCTTACTGCCCGCGGCATCACGCCGCAGTGGATGGATCTGCCGCCAGACCCTACTGCGGCAGACGCTGTTTGATTTGAGACTCACCGAGGACGCACTCATGCACGCCCAAAAAGAACTCGACACCCGCGGTCTGAATTGCCCCTTGCCGATCTTGAAGGCCAAGAAGGCACTGGCCGATATGCGCAGTGGCGAGGTGTTGAAGGTGCTCGCTACCGACCCGGGTTCGATGCGCGACTTTCAAGCGTTTGCGCGCCAGACCGGCAACGAACTTGTCGAGCAAGAGAGCAACGACAACGAGTTTGTGCACTTCCTGCGCCGTCGCTGAAAACCGCGTCTAACGGCTTCAGATGTCGAGGCTTTGCAGGTATTCGCGAAACGCCGGGCCGAGTACCGGGTGAGCGAGCGCCAATTCGACGTTGGCCTGCAAGAACCCCTCTTTGCTTCCGCAGTCGTAGCGCTTGCCCTCGTACCGGTACGCGAACACTTTTTCTCGGCGCAGTAATCCGGCAATGCCGTCGGTGAGTTGAATCTCGCCGCCCACGCCGTGGTGCTGATTCGCGATCTCATGAAACACGCCCGGCGTCAGGATGTAGCGACCGGCCACGCCGAGCAGTGACGGAGCGTCTTCTGGCGCGGGTTTTTCGACGATGCGGCTGATGTCCATCAACGAATCATTGATTGGCGTGCCATCGACGATGCCGTAGCGCCGCGTGTGCGCTGGAGGCACTTCTTGCACCGCGATGATGGAGACGCGCCACTCTTCGTATTGCTGCACCATCTGCTTGAGGATCGGTGTCTGGCCGACCATCAGGTCATCGGCCAACAGCACGGCAAACGGCTGGTTGCCGATCAGCCGCCGTGCGCATAGCACGGCATGTCCGAGGCCGAGCGCCTGTGCCTGGCGCACGTAGATGCATTCCATGTCCTTGGGCTTGACGCTGTGAACGACATCGAGCAGCTCTTGCTTGCCCGCTTTTTCCAGCGCGACCTCGAGCTCGAAAGTCATGTCGAAGTGATCTTCGATCGGCCGCTTGTGACGACCTGTCACGAAGATCATCTCGCGAACGCCCGCGGCATACGCCTCCTCGACGGCATACTGGATCAGCGGCTTGTCGACCACCGGGAGCATTTCTTTTGGTTGAGCCTTGGTTGCAGGCAAGAATCGCGTGCCCAGCCCGGCCACTGGAAAGATCGCTTTGGTGACTAACATTTACTTACAATCCCCGGTTTTGATTTGGATACGTTTGAATGATTCTTGCACGGCGCCTGTGACAAACACGTCGGACACCGCCCCTGTGACACCCTGAAGCACATGGAGCTCCTGATCGTCGAACCGCTCGACGCCGTGGTCATGGAATGGCTGCAGGCTCGCCACGCGTTGCGCTACGCGCCCGAGTTGGCGGCCGACCCGAGAGCGTTTCGTCAAGCGCTCTACAACGTTCGAGCATTGATCGTGCCACCCACCGTCACGATCGACACCCAGGCTTTGCA
>JAYUWC010000162.1:0-1719 GCA_043753755.1 Rhizobacter sp. | reverse complement strand
GGTCGGTGTAAGCCACGCTCGGGATCACGCGTGCATCGAACGCGGCCTTGCTGTCACCCGCCGCGACCTCGGCCGCCACATGGGCCTCGTGCACCGCTTTGTGCGCGAGCATCGGCTGGCCGACGATGTCGCCGATCGCGAAGATGTGCGGCACGTTGGTGCGCATCTGCAGGTCGACCGGAATGAAGCCGCGGTCGGTCACCGTAACCCCCGCTTTCTCGGCACCGATGCGCTTGCCGTTGGGCACGCGGCCGACCGCCTGCAGCACCATGTCGTAGAGTTGCTCGGTCATCGGGCCTGTTGTTCCGTCGACCGACTCAAACTTCACCAGGATGCCGTCTTTGGTGGCCTCGGCTCCTACCGTCTTGGTCTTCAGCATGATGTTGTCGAAGCGCGGCGCGTTCATCTTTTGCCAGACTTTAACGAGGTCGCGGTCGGCCCCCAGCATCAAGCCATCCAGCATTTCGACCACGTCGAGCCGCGCGCCCAGGGTCGAGTAGACCGTGCCCATCTCGAGCCCGATAATGCCGCCGCCGATCACGAGCATGCGCTTCGGGCTTTGCCGCAGTTCGAGCGCGCCGGTGCTGGTGACGACGCGGGGGTCGTCGCGAAGTTGCGGTGTCTGCAAAAAGGGCAGCTTCACCGCTTCGGAGCCGGCTGCAATGACGGCCTGCTTGAACTTGACGGTCTGCTTGCCGCCCTTGGCCATTTCAACCTCGAGGTGGTACGGGCCGACGAAGGCAGCGCTGCCCTGTAGCACCGTGACCTTGCGCATCTTCGCCATCGCCGCCAAGCCGCCGGTCAGCTTGCCAACGACCTTTTCTTTGTGGGTTCTGAGCTTCGCGAGATCGATGGTCGGTGGGGCGAAGGTCACACCCACACTATCGAAGTGCTTGGCCTCGTCCATCACTGCGGCCACGTGCAACAGCGCCTTGGAGGGGATGCAACCCACGTTGAGGCAGACGCCGCCCAGCGCCGCAAAGCGCTCGACCAATATGACCTTCATGCCGAGGTCGGCCGCACGAAACGCAGCCGAGTAGCCGCCGGGGCCGGCCCCGAGCACGACGAGATCGCATTCGGCATCGGCACCGCCGGCGTAAGTGGACGCCACCGGCGCGGCCGTCACGCCTGATGCGCTGGCGGCGGCGACGGCGGGTGCCGGTTCCGGTGCGGGTGCCGGCGTGCCCGGCGGAGGCGCGATCGCGGATGAAACAGCGCTCGCCGCATCCACCTCGAGCGAGAGGATCACCGAGCCTTGGTTGACTACGTCACCCACCTTGACCGCCACGCTCTTGACGACGCCGGCATGCGACGAAGGGATCTCCATCGAGGCCTTGTCGCTCTCGACGGTCAGCAGCGACTGCTCGGCCTTGACCGTGTCGCCGGCCTTGATCAGCACCTCGATCACGGCCACGTCTTTGAAGTCGCCGATGTCCGGCACCTTGATGTCGATTGCAGTCATCTCAAACTTTCAGCTTGATCGTGTGAATATGAAACGGCGCGCTCGAGTTCTTGTCGAATTCGCAACCCGCACGCACGCCGATCTCGGCGACCTCACGTGCGGTCTTGGCCTTGTCGTGTGCGGCATACATCGCACCGAGCGCGAACGCACGGCCGGTGCCGATGCCCCAGAAACGGTCGAACTCGAACACCTCGCGGTACGAGTACACGCCGAAGATGCCGCTGTGGTTCACGACCAGCGCGGTGAACTGCGAGCTC
>JAYUWC010000161.1:0-16555 GCA_043753755.1 Rhizobacter sp. | reverse complement strand
GGCCGAGCGCACCTGGGAGCTTGCCAGCCTGCGTGTGCTGGGCTTCACGCGCGCCGAGGTGTCGGGCCTGCTGCTGGGCGAAATGGCCATCGGCATCACTGTCGCCCTGCCGCTGGGCATGGCGATGGGCTACGGTGTGGTGCGGCTCGTTAGCCGACTGGTGGCGTCTGACCAGTTTTTGTTTCCGGTGGTGATCGAGCCTTCCACCTATGCCTGGTCGGCCCTGGTGGTCGTGGTGGCTGCTGCGGCCAGCGCGCTGGTGGTGCGCAGGCGCATCGACAAGCTGGACATGGTGGCTGCGCTGAAGACCCGTGAATGAACCGCAGACTGACAAAGTGACCAATGAAGCGACCAATCAAGCGACCAATAAAGCGATCAATAAAGCGATCAATAAAGCGAGAGATGCATGCAACGTAAAACCTGGTTGATCGGCGGCGGTGCCGCGCTGGCACTGGCGCTGGCGGTGGCCTGGGCCTTTGCGCCGCGCCCGGTGGAGGTCGAGCTGGCCACGGTGACGCAGGGGCCGTTCGAGACCACCGTCGATGAGGACGGCAAGACGCGCCTGGCCGACCGCTATGTGGTGTCGGCCCCGCTGGCCGGCAAGCTCGCGCGCATTACCTTGAAAGAGGGCGATGCAGTGGCCGCCGGCACCCCGCTGGCGGTGCTGAGCTCGGTGCTGCCCGCCATGCTCGACGAGCGCACGCGCCTTGAGCTGCGGGCGCGTGTCGAAGCCGCGCAAGACAACGTGTCGCGGGCCAAATCGCGCACCGCACGTGCCCAGGTGGCGCTCGATCAGGCGCAGAACGAAGTCCGGCGCAGCGAACAACTGGTGCGGCAGGGCTTCATTGCGCCGATCAAGGTCGAGACCGATCGCCTGGCCACTCTGGGGGCGCAACGCGAAGTCGAAGGCGCTGCGGCCGAACGCCGCATGGCCGGGCACGAGCTGGAACAGACCCGGGCTGCGCTGGGCGCCGTACAGCCGTCGGGTGCGGGGATGGGCGGGGCCAACAACGCAGCCACCTTCACCGTGCGAGCGCCGTCGACCGGCCGGGTGTTGCGGGTGTTGCAAAGCAGCGAGGGTGCGGTCGCACTGGGCACGCCGCTGATCGAAATCGGCGACACGCAGCGTATGGAAGTGGTGACCGAACTGCTGACCACCGACGCGCTGGCAGCCAAGGCCGGCAGCCGCGTGATGATCGAACGTTGGGGTGGCCCGGTGGTGCTGGAAGGGCGCGTGCGCAGCGTCGAGCCGGCCGCCTTCACCAAAGTCTCGGCGCTCGGCGTGGAAGAACAGCGCATGCGCGTGTTGATCGATATCACCAGCCCGCAAGCCGAATGGCAGGCGCTGGGCGACGGCTACCGCGTCAGCGTGCGCATCGTCACGCTGAGCGAAGCAAAGGCGGTGCAGGTGCCGGTGAGTGCGGTGTTTCCGCTGCCGGGCGGCGCGGCTCAAGCCGGCGCCGCTGCCGCCTCTGGCGCCGATGTGGGTGTCGCAGGCACAGCGCGCGGGACCACGGGCCTGGTCAAGGCACCGACGAAATTTGCGGTCTTCGTCGCCAATGACAGTCGCGCTCGCCAGACAGTCGTAGACCTGGGCGCACGCAACGGCAGTGCGGCCTGGATTCGCAGCGGCATCGCCACGGGCCAGCAGGTCATCGCCTATCCGCCCGCCGCCGTGCGCGACGGGATGCGGGTTGCAGCGCGCAAACCATGACCCTCGAAGCACGGCGCCACGCACTGAGCGACTGCCTCGTGCTGGCGTACGGCGCCAGCCGCTCGGTGACAACCAGGCAGTCGGCGAATCCACAGGAGCTCGTTTCCGACGGGGTCAAGGCCGCCGCAATAGCTTCGCGATCTTTGAAGGCAAACGCGGTCTCCTCGAACAGGCTGCGCTCCGCGACCAGCTGAGATTGCTCGTCTTGTTCGAGGGCCGCCTTCAGCGTCTCAGACTGCTTCGGCCAAGACGACATCCATCACCAGCAACGAGCCTGGCGTGCCGCCATGCGCGGCCAGCAGCGCGACGATGTGCTTGTTCTGCGCCGGGTCATCGTTCAGCCACAGGCGCATCAGGATGTCGGTGTCGATGCCGAACATCGGCCAGCTGACTTGCAGCCCGCCTGGCTTGGCGCGTGCTCGTCGCGCAGGTGCTTCGATACGGCCTCATCCATTCGCTCGGCGGTCAGTGGCGCAGCATGCGGGGACTTGACTTACGTTCTACCCAAGTTACGCGTCACTCGCGACCCTCGACCAATAACCGGCCCGAAGGCTCCGCGCGGTCGTGGGACTGCAAGAAATGCCGCGGCACTATTCCAAGTTCTGCACCTGCTCGCGCATCTGCTCGATCGCCACCTTCATCTCGACCGAGATGTTGGTGAGTTCCAGCGCCGCGGCTTTCGAGCCCAGAGTGTTGGCCTCGCGCAGCAGCTCCTGGATCAGAAAGTCGAGCCGCTTGCCGACTTCGCCGCCGGCCTTCAGCAGGCGCGCGATTTCGTCAAGGTGAGCGCGCAGCCGCGCGACTTCTTCGGCCACGTCGATGCGAATCGCGTAGGCCGCTGCCTCGTTGAGCGCGCGCTCTTGCAACGCTTCGTGTGAGATGGTTTGTGCGGCCCCCGTGGTCGCCAGCGCTTCGCTCCAGCGTTCGAGAAAACGCTGCTGCTGGCGCTTGACGACGGCAGGGACCAGCGGCTCGGCTTGCAGCGCGAGCGCGCGCAGCCGATCGACGCGCTCCATCAGCACATCAACCAAGCGTGCGCCTTCGCGCCCACGCGCTTCACGCAAGCCGACGATGCAGCGCTTGGCGGCATCGAGCGCAGTTTCGTCGAGCTTCTCTGCGGGCGCGCTGCCGTTGCACCACTGCAGCGTCTCGTGCACCGACAGCGGCTGCGCCTTCGGCAGCCAGCTTTGCACGCTGTCTTGCAGGCGCAGCAGCCGATTCAATTGTTCGGGGTGGGGTTGGGGCCAGTGGTTGTCTTGCTCACTGCGCGCGTTCAGGCGCAACTCGATCTTGCCGCGTTTGAAGGCGGCAGAGAGCAGTTCGCGCAGCGCCGGCTCGAGCGACCGAAACTCGTCGGGCAGGCGAAAGGCGAGGTCGAGAAAGCGACCGTTGACCGATCGCAACTCGATGCCGACATTGGCGCCGGTGCCGCTTTGAGCAGCACCCGCGCGGGGTGCCAAATTGTCGGCAGACGGCGTGTTTTCAGGGGTGTGAAGCGCCCCGGCCGTGGCATTTGCGAAGCCGGTCATGCTGTAGACTGCCATGAGCTTTTACCCAGAGAAAACTGCATTATGTCGAAGCCCAAACCTGCTCCGTTGCCGTCCGGCACCGTGGTGGGTGGCTACCAGGTCATCAAGAAACTCGCGGCCGGCGGGTTTGGCGTCGTGTACTTGTGCGAAGACTCCGATCGGCACCTTGTCGCGCTGAAAGAATACCTGCCGTCGTCGCTTGCCGAGCGCTCGCCCGGCGAGCTCACGCCGCGAGTCAAGCCCGAGAAGCAGCCGCTCTATCGGCTCGGCTTGAAGAGCTTTTTCGAAGAGGGCCGCTCGCTCGCACAGATCAGCCACCCGAGCGTGGTCTCGGTGCTGAACTTCTTTCGCGAAAACGAAACCGTCTACATGGTGATGAACTACCTGCAGGGCGACACGCTGCAGGATTTCATCGTCACCGCGCGCGATCTCAAACGCGACAAGGTGTTTCGCGAGAGCACGATTCGCAGCCTGTTCGACGAGATATTGCGCGGCTTGCGCATCGTGCACCAGCACAAGATGCTGCACCTCGACATCAAGCCCGCCAACATCTTCATCACCAACGAAAACAAGGCCGTGCTGCTCGACTTCGGCGCCGCGCGCGAAGTTCTCAGCAAAGAAGGCAACTTCATCCGCCCGATGTACACGCCGGGCTTCGCTGCCCCCGAGATGTACCGCAGAGACGGCACGCTCGGCCCCTGGACCGACATCTACGCGATCGGTGCTTGCATCTACGCGTGCATGCAGGGTTATCCGCCGAACGACGCACCGCAGCGCATCGAGAAAGATCGGCTGGCGCTCAGCCTTTCGCGTCTTCGCAATGTGTACTCCGACAACCTGATCGAAGTGACCGAGTGGTGCATGTCGCTCGACCCGCTGTCGCGACCGCAAAGCGTGTTCGCGTTGCAGAAAGAGCTCTCGCGCGAGACCGAGCGTCGCTACACCAAGCTCAGCTTCAGCGAACGCCTGAAGCTGCAGCTCGAAAATCTGACCACGGGCGCCAAGGCGTAACGATGGTGTCCCGAATCTCACTTCGTTCGTCGCCGCCCAAAGGGGCGCAAGCCTTCCTTCGGGCAACTTGGCGGCACGCCTGACCATGCGCTTTTCTGTCTACCAAGTGAGTCGCAAGGGCGGCCGCGAAAAAAACGAAGACCGGATGGGCTATTGCTACACGCGAGACGCGGGCTTGTTCGCGCTCGCCGATGGCATGGGCGGTCACCCCGAAGGCGAGGTCGCGTCACAGATCGCCTTGCAAACATTGGCCGCGATGTTCCAGCGCGACTGCAAGCCCACGCTCGCCGACCCGCTGCGCTTCTTGCAAGAAGCCACCATCGCCGGCCATCACCAGCTGTTGCGCTATGCCACGCAAAAAGCCTTGATCGACACGCCGCGCACGACGATCGTCGCTTGCCTGCTGCAAGGCAATGCGGCCTATTGGGCGCATTGCGGCGATTCGCGGCTCTATCTCGTGCGCGGCGACAAGCTGATCGCCCGCACCCGCGATCACTCGTACTCGGAGTTGCAGCAGACGATGAGCCAGGTCGTGCCCATGCCCGACCGCTTCAACCGCAACGTGCTGTTCACCTGCCTCGGCAGCCCCGGCAAGCCGGTGATCGACACCGTCGGCCCGCTGTTGCTGCAAGCGGGTGACCGCCTGCTGCTTTGCTCCGACGGTCTGTGGGGCACGGTCGACGATTCGGTAATCACCGAGCAGCTCGCGAACAACGTTATTTCAGACGCGGTGCCCGAGCTGGTCGAGCAGGCGCTCCGCAACGGCGGCCCGAAGAGCGACAACGTGTCGGTGCTCGCGATGGAGTGGGAGTCGGCCGAAGACAACGACAGCACCACCGGCATTTCAACCCAGCAGCTCGGCGAAGAGGTGTTCGCATCGACCATCCAGGCCAGCGTGCTGGGCAGCGATGCGCCCGATGAGCTCGACGATGCCGAAATCGAGCGTTCGATACGCGAGATCAACGAGGCGATTCGGCGATCGTCGCAAAAGAAAAGCTGAGTTCGTGGGGCGCGTGGGGCGCGTAGACAATACGCGCCATGAACTTCCAACGAACTGAACACCGCGCCGCGGATTCGCTCCGCCCCATCACCATCACCCGCCACTACACCAAGCATGCCGAGGGCTCGGTGTTGGTCGAGTTCGGTGCAACAAAGGTGCTTTGCACCGCGTCGGTCGAAGAGAAAGTGCCGCCGCACAAACGCGGCTCGGGCGAGGGTTGGGTCACGGCCGAATACGGCATGCTGCCGCGCGCCACTCACACCCGCAGCGACCGCGAGGCGGCACGCGGCAAGCAAAGCGGGCGCACCCAAGAAATTCAACGCCTGATCGGCCGCTCGTTGCGCTGTGTGTTCGACCTGAAGGCACTGGGCGAACGCACGATTTCGCTCGATTGCGATGTAATCCAGGCCGACGGCGGCACCCGCACCGCGGCGATCACCGGTGCCTTCGTCGCCGCGCACGACGCGGTGACCTGGCTGCAATCGCAGGGCAAGTTGACGTCGTCTGCAGACGCATCGCCGATCCGCGAGTTCGTCGCCGCGGTCTCGGTCGGCATCGTCGAAGGCACGCCGCTGCTCGATCTCGAATACACCGAAGACTCAGCCTGCGATACCGACATGAACGTGGTGATGACAGGTGCCGGCGGCTTCGTCGAGGTGCAGGGCACAGCCGAAGGCGCGGCTTTTTCGCGCGACGAAATGGGCGCATTGCTGGGCTTGGCGGACATGGGCATTCGCGAGCTGATCGTCGCGCAGCGCAAGTCGCTCGGCATTTAAGCGCATGGCTTCGATGAGGCTGGTGCTTGCGTCCAACAACGCCAAGAAGCTCAGCGAGCTGCAGGCGCTGCTCGCGCCGGCGGGCGTCGAGTTGATCGCGCAAGGCGCGCTGGGGGTCGTCGAAGCCGACGAGCCCTTTCACACTTTCATCGAGAACGCATTGGTCAAGGCGCGGCACGCCGCACGTGCGACCGGCTGCGCGGCGATTGCCGACGATTCGGGTTTGTGTGTCGACGCGCTGGTGGGCGCGCCCGGAGTGGCCTCGGCGCATTTCGCCCCGATCGACCCGAACGGCGATGACCGCGAGGCGCAGCGCCGCGCGCAGGACGCGGCCAACAACACGTTGCTGCTGCAACGTCTGCAAGGCGTGCCCGACCGCCGCGCTCACTTCGTCAGCACGCTCGTCGCGTTGCGCGCGGCCGATGACCCCGAGCCGCTGATTGCGGTCGGGCGTTGGTTCGGCCAGATCGCACACGAGCCCTTCGGCGCGGGCGGTTTCGGCTACGACCCGTTGATGTTCATCCCGGCGCTCGGTTGCGCAGCCGCCGAAATGAGCGCCGCGGTCAAGAACGCCCACAGCCACCGTGCGCTCGCTGCGGCGCAGATGCTGCAGTTGATGCGCGAGGCTTGGCACCTTGGCTGAGATGACGGCCCCAAGGTCGCCTTCGGCGCCCGCCCCCCAAGGGGAACTCGGGTCGCTCGGGGCGGCCCGGCGCTGGCCCGAGGTCGTATCGGCCGCGGCGGAGGTGGCCGCCGTCGAACCCGTCGCCGAGCGTCTCGCCCGCTGCATGCGCCCCGGCACGCTCAGCCTCGCCGCATTGCCGCCGCTCTCGCTCTATGTTCATCTGCCGTGGTGTCTGAAGAAGTGCCCGTATTGCGACTTCAACTCGCACGAGTTGCGCGGCAACCTCGATGCGCCCCGCTACCTCGATGCGCTCAACGCCGATCTCGAAGCTGCGCTCCCGTTCATCTGGGGCCGGCGCGTGCACACCGTGTTCATCGGGGGTGGTACGCCCAGCCTGTTCGCGCCCGAGGCGATCGGACGCTTGATCGCCGACATTCGCGCGCGGCTGCCGCTCGAGCCGGGCTGCGAGATCACGCTCGAGGCCAACCCCGGCAGCTTCGAGCGCGACCGCTATCACGGCTACCGCGCGGCGGGCGTGACGCGGTTGTCGGTCGGCGTGCAAAGCTTCGACGACGCCAAGCTCGTCGCGCTCGGCCGCGTGCACGATGCCGCTCAGGCTCGTGCCGCCGTGCTCGAGGCGCGCGCTGCGTTCGAGACCTTCAACATCGACCTGATGTATGCGCTGCCCGGCCAGTCGCTCGCTGACTTCGAGGTCGACCTGGCAACGGCGCTCGAGCTCGAGCCGCCGCACCTGTCGATCTACCACCTGACGCTGGAGCCGAACACGGTCTTCGCCAAATACCCGCCCGAGGGCTTGCCCGAAGACGACACCGCATTCGACATGCTCGATCTCATCACTGCGCGCACCCAGGCCGAGGGACTGGCGCGCTACGAAGTTTCGGCCTTCGCGCGGCCGGGTCATCGTTGCGAACACAACTGGAACTACTGGCAGTTCGGCGACTACCTCGGCATCGGCGCGGGCGCGCACAGCAAGCTGTCGTTTCCGCACCGGGTCGTGCGCCAGACGCGCCTGCGCGAGCCGGCACAGTACATGACCCGTGCGCTCGCCGACCATGCGCTGGCGCAAGACGAAGAGGTCGCACGCGAGCAGTTGCCGTTCGAGTTCATGCTCAACGCGACTCGGTTGAAAGAAGGCTTCGAGCTGGCGCGTTTCACCGAGCGCACCGGTCTGTCGCTGGCGGCGCTCGCACCGGGCCTGGACGCTGCCGAGCGACAGGGGCTGATCGAACGCGACTTCACTCGCGTCTGGCCGACCGAGCGTGGGTTCGACTTTCTGAGTGATCTGCAGGCGTTGTTTTTGGTTTGAAGCGGCGCAGATCGGCACAACCCCGCGCTGACCGTGCACCGGAAGATGGTCGACGTATTTACCGGTCCAGATCGTTCGACTGGCGCCCGGTGGGCCACTGCTAGACTCGTTCGCACCCCTCGCTTACCGCGCCACTAACTACTCGTGCACGCCTCCGACGAACCCGCTGCCATTGACCCGGCCGAACGCTTGAAGCTCGGCTCTGCGTTGCAGTTGCTGCAGCAGTCGGGCCGCGTATTGCCCGAGCGCGAATCCGTCTCGCGCGCGGTGTGGATGCAAGCGGTGCTCGATGCCTTGTGCGAACTTTCGAGCCGAGACCCGCTCACCGGCCTCGCGAACCGCCGCCAGTTCGAGCTGGCGCTCGCCAGCGAGATCGACCGTGTGGCCCGCGCCGGCGAGCCGGCTTTGGTGCTGATGATCGACATCGATCACTTCAAGAAAGTCAACGACACCTACGGCCATTCGGCCGGCGATCTGGTGCTCAAAGGCGTCGCCCAGGTGCTGCACGATTGCATACGCCCGATGGACACGGTGGCGCGCTTCGGCGGCGAAGAGTTCGCGATGATCCTGCCCAACTGCCCGCCGTCGTTCGGGTGCGCGGTTGCCGAGCGAGTGCGTCAAAAAGTGCAGGGCCGGGCGGTGGCGATCTCACCCGGGCAACAGGTGCATGTCACGGTCAGCATCGGTGGCGCCTTCGCGCCGCAGTGGGTCAGGTCGAGCGCGACGCTCTGGATCGATCGTGCCGACCGCGAGCTCTACCGCGCCAAGGCCGAAGGCCGCAACCGCGCCTGCCTCGAGCAGCTGACGGTTTCACTGGTCAGTGCGGAAGAAAAGGGTCTGCTCTTCGGCACCTCGCAGTTCACGGAGTTGGAATGAGCAGTACGGCAACGAATGCGGACCTCAAACGAGCTCGCATCATCGCCATCACGAGCGGCAAGGGTGGTGTCGGCAAGACCTTTCTCTCGGCCAATCTCGCCGCTGCACTCGCCCGCCGTGGCCAGCGCGTGCTGGTGCTCGACGCCGACCTCGGCCTCGCCAACCTCGATGTCGTTCTCAACCTGCAGCCCAAGATTACGCTGCACGATGTGTTTACCGGCAAGGTTCACCTCGAAGACGCGATCCTGCCGGCGCCCGGCGGCTTCTCGGTGTTGCTCGCCGGCTCGGGGCTGGTCGAGTACTCGCGCCTCACGCCCGACGTGCGAGAGCAGCTGCAGAAGATCATCGACTCGGTGGCGCCTCGCTACGACCTGATCCTGCTCGACACCGGTGCCGGTATCTCTGAAGTGGTGCTCTATGCCGTTTCGCTGGCCGACGAGGTGTTCGTGGTCGCCACGCCTGAGCCGACCTCGATGACCGATGCCTACGCCACCATCAAGGTGCTCGCGACCCAGCAGCAGCGGCGCGCGATCAAAGTCGTCGTCAACCAGGTGGGTCGGGTCGGCGAGGGCAAGGCGATTCGGCATCAGCTGCAACTCGTGGTCGACAAGTTCGTCGCCCCCATGCTCGCCGCGGGCAGCGGCGTGCCGGTGCTCGAACTTGTCGGCGAAGTGCCGCTCGATCCCGCCGTGCGCGAGGCGGTGCAAAAACGCCGCTTGCTGCTCGAGTTGTTGCCGGGCTCGGCGGCGGCCAAGGCAGTCGAGACGATCGCTGCCAAGCTCGCGCCATGAATGCCGACTCCGACTCCGACTCCGACTCCGACTCCGACTCCGACTCCGACTCCGACGCCGACGCCGACGCCGACGCCGACGCCGACGCCGATACCGACGCCGATACCGACGCCGGTGCGGCACCCGCGCCGTTCGATCGCATCGGCGGTGAAGCTTCGGTCCGGCTGTTGGTCGATCGCTTCTACGACCTGATGGCACTCGAGCCGGCGTTCACCGAACTGCGCGCGTTGCATCCGACCACGCTAGACGGCTCGCGCGACAAACTGTTCTGGTTCTTGTGCGGTTGGCTCGGCGGGCCGCAGCACTACACCGATCGTTTCGGCCACCCGATGCTCCGCGCCCGCCACCTACCGTTTCAGATCGGCATCCGCGAACGCGATCAATGGCTCGCTTGCATGCAGCAAGCGATGCAAGAGCAGCGAGTCGAGCCGGCCCTGGCCGAGCAGCTCGTGGCGTCGTTCTTCAGCACGGCCGACTGGATGCGCAACCGCGCCGGCGCCTAGTCGGCCACTCCAGCGCCAACGCCAACGCCAACGCCAACGCCAACGCCAACGCCAACGCCAACGCCAACGCGCGAGACGCGCTGCAGTTTTATCGGCCCGAGCAGTACCAGCAGCGCGCCGTTGCCGCCTTCGCTGGCGCGGGCCTGGGTGAAGGCGATCACTTCCTGCTTCTGCACCAACCAGCCCTTTACCTTGCCCTTGAGCACCGGCTCGCGTCCGGGTGACCCGTTGCCCTTGCCGTGAATCACGCGCACGCAGCGCACGCCGCGGCGGCGCGACTCGGCGACGAACTGTGTCAGTGCCGCGCGCGCGTCGTCGCGGCGCAGGCCGTGCAGGTCGAGTTGGGCCTGGATCGCCCAGACCCCGCGCCGCAGCTTGCGTACCACCTCCGGGCCGATGCCGGGTCGGCGAAACGAGAGGCCCTCGTCGGTGTCGAGCAGCGACTCGACATCGAATTCGTCGGAGATGGCCTCGTGCATCACCGCCGCCTCGTCGCGCTCGCGTTGGCGCGCGGCGGCCGGCGGCGGTGCGAGCCGGGGTGCGACCGGCGTCTCGCGCAGCAGCGTCACCGGGCCGACGCTGATCGAAAAGAGGTTGCGCTCGCGCGCGGCGCGCGCCGCTTGTTCGCGTTCGCGCGCCGCCGCCTCGGCCGCTGCGCGCTGTGCTTGCTGCAGCGCCTTCTTGATCGCGCCGAGTTCGGCCAGCGTGCGGGCCTTCACAGCAGGCCGCGCTCGGCGAACGAGAACGCTTCGGCTTCGCCCACGACCACGTGGTCGAGCACGCGCACGTCGATCAGCTTGAGCGCTTGGGTGAGCGTCTGGGTCAACGCTTCGTCGGCCTTCGACGGGTCGGTCGCACCCGACGGGTGGTTGTGCGCCAGGATCACCGCCGAAGCGTGCAGCGCGATCGCCCGTTTGACCACTTCACGCGGATAGACGCTGGTCTGTGTCAACGTGCCGCGAAACATCTCTTCGAGCTTGATGAGGCGCGACTGCGCGTCGAGAAACATCACCGCAAAGACTTCGTGCTCGCGGCCACCGAGCTGCAGCTTCAAAAATTGTTTGACCAACGCCGGCGTGCCGAACACCGGTTTTTGTGTCATCTCCTGCGCGAGCGCGCGGCGGGCGAGTTCGACCACCGCGGCGAGCTCGGCGCGCTTGGCCGGCCCGAGACCCTTGATCGGCTTCATGTCGTCGGCCTGCGCGCGCAACAGGCCGTTGATGCCGCCGAAGTGATCGAGCAGGTTTTGTGCGAGCTGCAACACCGATGTGCCCTTGAAACCGGTGCGCAGCAACAGCGCGATCAGCTCGGCGTCGGCCAGCGCAGCGGCGCCGCTGGCGAGCAGCTTCTCGCGCGGGCGGGCGTCGGGGGGGATGTCTTTGAGCACGATGTCGGAGTCCCGGCGAACGAGGCAAACGCGCCGAAAGGGAGTCTTTCGCAGCGGCTCGTAAAATCTCTGGCAGTCTATCGGCTCCATGCGCGCGCCCTGCGCGCCGCCGCCACCTCGTGTGAGGAAATCGCTTGAATCAAGTCCAATCGGGGTCTTTTCTGACCCTGCACTACCGGCTTTCGGGGCCTGATGGAGCCGACCTCATCAACACCTTCGCCGACAAGCCGGCGACGTTGTCGCTGGGCACCGGCGAGCTCGCACCGGCGATGGAGGCGCGGCTGATCGGCTTGTCCGAAGGCACGCGCACGTCGTTCGAGCTGGCGGCGGGCGAGGCTTTCGGTGAACGCAACCCCGAGCTGCTGCAGCGCGTGAAGCGCTCGCTGATGAACGAGCTGGGCGACCCCGACGAGACCTACCGCGTCGGCGACGTGGTGCAGTTCCCCACGCCCGACGGGCAGGGCGCGTATGCCGGTGTCGTGCGCGAGGTCGAAGCCGGCGGCGAAGTGCTGGTGTTCGACTTCAATCACCCGCTCGCCGGACGCCCGGTGACTTTCGAAGTGCAACTGATTGGGGTGCTGTGATGGAGTCGACCGCGAACGCGCTGCTCAACGAGATCGTGCTGGCCGAGCCGCGTGGCTTTTGCGCCGGGGTCGACCGGGCGATCGAGATCGTCGAACGGGCGTTGACCAAATTCGGCGCGCCCATCTACGTGCGCCACGAGATCGTGCACAACACCTATGTCGTTAACGACCTAAAGGCAAAGGGGGCGATCTTCATCGAAGACCTTGCCGACGTGCCGCCCGGCGCGACGCTGGTGTTCAGCGCACACGGCGTGTCGCAGGCGGTGCGCCAGGAGGCGGCGGCGCGTGGCTTCAGCGTGTTCGACGCGACCTGCCCGCTGGTGACCAAGGTGCATGTCGAGGTCGCCAAGCTGGACCGCGAGGGCTATCAGTTCATCATGATCGGCCACAAGGGCCACCCCGAGGTCGAGGGCACGATGGGCCAGCTCAGCGAAGGCATTCATCTGGTCGAAGACGCCGACGACGTGCAGCGGGTGCAAATCCCCCCCGATGCAAAGCTCGCGGTGGTCACCCAGACCACACTTTCGGTCGACGACGCGGCCCAAATTCTGGCCGCGGTGAAGCGCCGTTTTCCGCAGGTGCGCGAACCCAAGCAGCAAGACATTTGCTACGCCACGCAGAACCGGCAAGACGCGATCAAGGTGCTGGCGCCGACGGTCGACGTGGTGATCGTCGTCGGCAGCCCGACCAGCTCGAACAGCAACCGCCTGCGCGAACTCGCGCAGCGTCTGGGCACCGCGGCCTACATGGTCGACTCGCCCGACGACCTTCAGGCCGCGTGGTTCGACGGCAAGCGCAGCGTCGGTTTGACTGCGGGCGCGTCGGCGCCCGACATCTTGGTTCAGCAGGTGATCGCGCGCTTGCGTGCGCTGGGCGCGGTGACGCTGCGCAGCTTGCCGGGGGTCGAAGAGACCGTCAACTTTCCGCTGCCGATGGGCCTCGGCGACAAGGCGATGGGCTTCGCCCCCAAGACCTGATCGCGGCGCCGCGATCAGCGCCGCGGTCGCGGGTGAAAGGTGACGACCTGCGGCTTCGGCGCCGCGGCCTGCGACTTCAGCGGTGCGCGATCGCAGCCATCGCAGCCGCAACCCGAGGCGGCCGTTGCGGCGCGTTGCATGCGGGCAGCCAGCAGCCGAGGCAGCGGCAGCTTGAGCAACCGTATGGCGACAGTGCGGCGGGCCGCGGCGGGCATCAGCGTCCACGCGGCATATACGCTGCATGCGGCAACGATCAAGGTCACGATCAACGTTTGCACGATCGGTCTCCGAAGTTCAGGTGGTCAATGCCAGTGTCACGCGGTAGGTGACGAACGACGCGGCATACGCAAGCGCAAACAGATACGCCGCCATCAGCAGCGGGTAGCGCCACGAGTTGGTTTCGCGCTTGACGACCGCGAGCGTCGAGATGCATTGCGGCGCGAACACGTACCAGGCGAGCAGCGAGTACGCGGTCGCCAGCGACCAGCCCTTGGCGATGACGGGCGACAGCGCGTCGGCGACTTGGTTGCCGGCCGCCGACATCGAATACACCGTGCCCAGTGCGCCGACCGCCACCTCGCGCGCGGCCAGACCTGGTACCAGCGCGATCGAGATCTGCCAGTTGAACCCGATCGGCGCGAACACGTGCTGCAGCGCCTGCCCTAGCCAGCCCGCAACGCTGTACTGAATCGCCGGCCCGCTGGCGCCCACAGGCGGCGCCGGGTAGCTCGACAAGAACCACAAGATCACCATCAACGCGAAGATGATGCCGCCTACCCGGGCGAGAAAGATGTGCGCGCGCTCCCACAAACCCAAGGCCAGGTTGCGTGCTCCGGGCATGCGGTAGGGCGGCAGCTCGAGCATCAGCGGCTGGTAGCGGCTTTTGATCCAGATGCGCTTGAAGACCCAGGCCACCGCCATCGCCGAGACCACGCCGGCGACATACAGACCGAACAAGGTCAGCCCGCGAAGGTTGAACAGGCCGACGTTGCGGTCAGGCACGAAGGCGCCGATCAACAGCGCATACACCGGCAGACGCGCCGAGCAGGTCATCAGCGGCGCGATCATGATGGTCGCAAGCCGGTCTTTCCAGTTGGCGATGGTGCGCGTGGCCATGATCCCCGGGATCGCACACGCAAAGCTCGAAAGCAGCGGGATGAACGCGCGCCCCGAAAGCCCCACCTTGCCCATCAGGTTGTCGAGCAAAAAGGCGGCGCGCGGCAGGTAGCCCGAGTCTTCGAGGATCAGGATGAAGAAGAAGAGGATGAGGATCTGCGGCAGGAAGACGACGACGCTGCCCAGGCCCGCGATCACGCCGTCGACCAGCAACGAGCGCAGCGGGCCGTCGCTCATGTGGGCGGTGGTTTGCGCGCCCAGCCAAGCCATGCCGGCCTTGATCGCGTCCATCGGCCAGTTGGCCCACGAAAACACCGCCTGAAAGATCAGGAACAGCACGGCCGCCAGGATCGCGAGGCCCCAGACCGGGTGCATCACGACCGCATCGAGTCGGTAGTGAAAGCGCTTGGCGTTGGCCGCGGTCGTGGTGATGCCCGGCTCGACGATCGCGAGGATGCGCCGCACTTCGCGCTGCAACTCGGCCGGAGCACTCGGCTCGAACGGCGTGGGCGGCGCAGGCGGCGTGGCCGGGCTCAGTGTGGCCTGTTGCGATGCGAACTCGCGCTGCATCAACGCGAGCAACGCGGCATGGCCATCGTGTCGCACCGCCACCGTTTCGACGACCGGGCAACCCAGCTCGGCGGCGAGTTTGGCAACGTCGATGGCTAGGCCCTGTGCGCGGGCCATGTCGGCCATGTTGAGGGCCACCATCATCGGTCGGCCGAGGCGCTTGAGTTCGAGCACCAGCCGCAGGTTCATGCGCAGGTTGGTCGCGTCGACCACCGCGACGATCGCGTCGGGCGCATCTTCGCCGCGGCGCTTGCCTTCGATCACCTCGAGCGTGACCTGCTCGTCGGGTGTGGCCGGCGTGAGGCTGTAGGCACCGGGCAGGTCGATCACCGAAATGGTCTGACCGTTGGCGAGCTTGGCTGACCCGACCTTGCGCTCGACCGTCACGCCGGCGTAGTTGGCGACCTTCTGGCGGGCGCCCGTGAGCAGATTGAAGAGAGCCGTCTTGCCGCAATTCGGGTTGCCGACGAGGGCGACGCTCCAGGGCACGGTGGCGGTGATGGCTTGAGACATGAGCTTCGCGCGCGCGGGATCAGGCGGCGGGCCGCGTGTTCACATCGACCTCGATGCACTGCGCCTCGAGCAGACGCAAGCCGAACATCGTGTCGCCGATCAAGACCGCCAACGGTTCGCGGCCACCCGGCCCGCGGCGCAGCAGCCGCACCGGCTCGCCGGGGATGAAGCCGATCTCGGCGAGGCGGCGCAGCGACACGGCATCGACCTCTGCCGAGCTCGTAGCAACGCGCATCACCGTCGCATCGGTGCCGTCGGGCAGTTCGTTCAGCAGCATGGCGGAGGTGGGCGGCGAGTCGTCGAGATGCGGTGAGTGGGTTGCAAATCTGAATGAGATTCTCTCTCATTTGGTTTCGCATGCGGACCGCCCTGGTTTTGGCCTCGACGCGAGTGCGTCGGCCTCGAGAACCGCTGCCGGTCAGGCGCCGCGCCGGTGGTTCGCGATCAACACCGCCATCGTGGCGCCAACGGCCGCATGGGCCCAGCCGAGCGCCGGCCGCACTGCTTCGCTGGCGAAGTAGTAAAGCGCATAGCCGCTCAGTGCCAGCACTGCGGCGATCACGCAGAGCATCGCGCCGGTGCTGCGCTGGCCCGCCCAGTGCCTGCGGTGGCTCAATTTCCAGCCGTGCGGAATGTGCCCGGCTGCGAGCACGCCCAGCACGAAGAGGCCAGCAAACGCGGCCAGACCGTGGGCACGCAACATCCAGGCCTCGAGCCGATGCGGCAAAGCGCCCGAACCTGCACCGAGGCTGTAGTGCACGGCCAACCAGACCGCGCCGGTAGCGAGCAGCAAGCCGCCGCTGGCATAGAGCGCGATGCGCTGCCAGCGCACTAGGCGATGGGCATGACGCGGCGCGTGATGGGCTTGGGAGCGCATTCGGTGGTCAGTGCAACCAGGCGTTCGCGCCATACCGCGTGAGCAACGGGTGCGCAGTATCGCCGCTGAGTGCCACGACCTTGGTCAACGCGTCGGCCCACAGGCACAGCTCGGCAGCGACGCTCACATGGGTGCGCGGCGCTGTTTCATTCTTCCAGCCTGCGGTCAACAGCTGCGACCGGCTGAGTCGGTCGAAGTGGCTGGTCGCGAAGGCGCCGTCCTGCAGCGTGGCGAAAGGCCGCGTGCCGCCGCCGCGCTCGTCGCGCAGCTCGATCGGCAGTGCGGTCGCGCCGAACGCGCGCAGGTCACCGCCTGCGTTGACCCAGCCTGCCTCGATGCCGCAACCAATCAACGCAGCCACCGCGCAGTCGACCGCGTG
>JAYUWC010000160.1:0-5507 GCA_043753755.1 Rhizobacter sp. | reverse complement strand
ACTCACGCAGTGCGACGTAAAGGTAATCAGCGTGCTGACCCGCGAGCTTGGGATAGCTGGGGTCGATCGGGGCCGAGAAATTGGCACCGTGACACGAGCTGCAATTGCCTTTCGCAAGCAGTGCAGCAACATCGGCCGGCACGTTGGCGGGCGGTGCAGCGGGTGCCGGGTCGGACTTGGCCTCGAGCGAGTAGAAGGCCGCAAGGTCGGCCATGTCTTGCTCGCTGAGCGCCGCCGCGATGCCGCGCATGCTCGGGTGCTTGCGGTCGCCCTTCTTGTATTGGGCGAGCGCCGAGACGATGTACTTGGGGTTTTGGCCCGCGATCTTGGGCACGCGGTAGATCTCTGGAAAGCTCGCCTTGTAGTCGGGAATGCCGTGGCAGCCGATGCACATCTGCGCCTTTTTCTCGCCGGCCTGCGCGCTTGCGGTCTGCGCGCTCACGGCCTGAGCCGCCACGTTGGCTGACAGGCTTGAGGCGGCCAGGACGACCAGCGTGCAGATCATCGAACGAACGGGGTTTTTCATGATTCTGGCGGGCAGATAACAGAGCTAACTGCAGGCGAAAGTGCAACGGAATAAAGAATTATAGAGGCGCACCTATACTGAATCGGCCCTCTGAAAACCACCTCCGCGGCACGGTCTGCCGCGCGTTCATCATGAAGTTCCAAGGCTCCGAAAACTACGTCGCCACGCCCGACCTGATGCTCGCCGTCAACGCCGCGGCCACGCTGAAAAGGCCGTTGCTCATCAAGGGCGAGCCCGGCACCGGCAAGACGATGCTGGCCGAAGAGGTGGCACTGGCGCTCGGCATGCCACTGATGCAGTGGCACATCAAGAGCACGACGAAAGCACAGCAAGGCCTGTACGAATACGACGCGGTCAGCCGCCTGCGCGACAGCCAGTTGGGCGACGCCAAGGTCAAAGACATCCACAACTACATCGTCAAGGGCGTGCTCTGGCAGGCCTTCACGGCCGAGCAGCCCGTGGTGCTTTTGATCGACGAGATCGACAAGGCCGACATCGAATTCCCGAACGACCTCTTGCGTGAAATCGACCGGATGGAGTTCTACGTTTACGAGACGCGCGAGTTGGTGAAGGCCGTGCACCGCCCATTGGTGGTCATCACCTCGAACAACGAAAAAGAGCTGCCCGACGCTTTTCTGCGGCGTTGCTTCTTTCATTACATCAAGTTTCCCGATGCCGAGACGATGCAGGCGATCGTCGCGGTGCACTTCCCGAACCTCAAGAAAGAGCTGCTCTCGGCCGCGCTGAAGAACTTCTACGACGTTCGCAACTTGCCCGGCTTGAAGAAGAAGCCCAGCACCAGCGAGCTGCTCGACTGGCTCAAGCTGCTGCTCGCCGAAGACATCCCGCTCGAGGTGCTGCAGAGCAAGGACGACAAGGTCGTGGTGCCGCCGCTGGTCGGTGCGCTGCTGAAGAACGAACAAGACGTGTCGCTGTTCGAAAAGCTGGTCTTTATGCAGCGCAACAACCGCTGAAGATCATGGCGATGTGGTCGACCGCCGTTCATCTGCAAGGCACGCACTGCGCGCTCGCCCCGCTGGCAAGCGAGCATCACGATGGGCTTGCCCTGGCCGCTGCCGAACTCGGGCCGCTTTGGTACACGCAGATCCCCACGTCGGCCGGCATGGCCGCAGAGATGGCGAGGCGCCTCGCGCTGCAGGCCAGCGGCGCGATGCTGCCGTTCACCACCTTCGACGCCGAGGGGCGGATCGTCGGCATGACGACCTATATGAACGTCGACGCGGTCAACCAGCGGGTCGAGATCGGCTCGACATGGACGGCACCCCGCGTGCAGCGCAGCGGCTTCAATACCGAATGCAAGTTGCTGCTGCTCGGCCACGCGTTCGACGCGCTGGGCTGCATTGCGGTCGAATTTCGCACTCACTTTTTCAACCAGCAGAGCCGCCGCGCGATCGAGCGGCTGGGCGCGAAGCTCGACGGCATCTTGCGCAGCCATTCGCGCGCCGGCAACGGCACGCTGCGCGACACCTGTGTCTACAGCGTCGTCGCAGCCGAGTGGCCGACCGTCGAGGCGCACCTGCGCTGGCAGCTCGACAGGCCGCGCTGAGGCAGCCGCGGCGCGGCGCGTGCCGTCAGCGCCTCGCGACGCGCAGCCGTGCGAGCGCAAACACGCCAAGGCCGAGCACCATCAGCCACGCCGACGACGACTCGGGCACCGCGGACACCAGCGACGCGCCCTGCACGCCGGACACATTGACGTGCCATTGCGTGCCCTTCTGATCGTTCTTGTTCGCGTCGTATGAAGGTTGGTTCCAGCTGGTGATCGGCGCGACGACGATGGCGCCGTAGGCCGGATCGAAGCCGAAGCCTTGCGAAATCAGGCGGCCCAGCGGCATGTTGGGCGAAGCGCCTATCGTCAGCCGGTAAGCACCGGGAACGAGCGACGCGAAGCTGAAGCCGGTGTCGAAAAAGCCCTGGCCGACACCGACGGCATCGTTGTCGTCGTTCGTGTCGACAAGTGTGTAGTCGGCGCCGGTTTTTTTCCAGAGCGCGGCGTTCGGGTCGAAATTCAGGCCGCCTTGCCATGAGTCGGTCCAGAGTCTGACCGGGCCCGCGGTCGAGATGACGCCGAAGTCGATGGCGACCAGATCGCTGTTGAGCGTGAGGTTGCCGCCGAACGAGAACTCTTCGGCATGAGCCGCGAAGGCCGCGGTGGCGAGTGCGAGTTGCGCTGATGCGCGCAGGGCAATGTTGAGCATCGACATGGTGGACTCCGGGTTCGATCAGATTCAAAAAGCCGGCGCGAGAGGCGGCGGGTTCGGTTTTGACGCCGTCTGCACCGACGGCGTGAGGCGATTGGTGCCGTCACGCACTTCGAAAGCGACCGCAAAGGTCTCGATGTTGCTGAGACTGGCCACCGTATCGAGGTGCCACCATTCGCAGACCACGCGGCTCGTGTCTGCATCGACCAGCATGTAGCCGCGCTTATCGAGGTTGATGTACTTGAGATGCGGGTTGGCCGGCTTGAGGCTGTTGGCCACTGCACTTGTCGGGTCGGTGACGCCGGGCGAGCTGACCGAGGTGCCGACGAACTCGACTGCGCGCGAGCCAGTGCCGCTCGCCGGGTCGTAGCCGCCGGTCGATGGGTTGGGGTTGTTCGGGTCTTGCGACAGGTCGGCGGCCCACGAGCTGTGAATGTCGCCGGTGAGCACGACCACATTGCCGACCGCGACGTTCGCAGAGTCGCCTTTGAGCACGTCGTAAATGCGGTCGCGAGCGGGCTGGTAGCCGTCCCACTGATCGGAGTTGAGGTAGACACCGCCGCCGGCCGCGTTCGCGGCGCCCACGGCTTTGAGCTGCGCGAACATGACGCCCTGGCCCAGCATCTTCCACTTCGAGGTCGAGGTTCGCAGCTTGTCGACGAGCCAGGCTTCTTCGGTGGCGCCGAGCAATTGGCGCGCCGGGTCGAGGTAGGCGCCGCTCTGGTTGAAATAGCCGTTGGCGTTGTTGATGTTGGTGGGGAGTTGCTCCGAGCGACCGCCCAACCGCTCTTCGAGCATGACCAGATCGACCAGATTGCCGTAGGCGTAACTGCGGTAGTTTTCGCGCGGTTGGGTCACATCGACGATGCGTACAGGCATCCACTCGTAGTAGGCCTGCAGAGCCGCCGCCACACGGGCCGGCCATGCGCCTTCGGCAGCGGGCTGGTGGTTTTCGGCGCCGCCGACCCACGAGTTGTTGGCGGTTTCGTGGTCGTCCCAGATCGCGATCAGCGGGTGCTGGCGGTGCATCTCCTGCGAATCGGCGTCGCGCTTGTATTGCGCGTGGCGAGTGCGGTAGTCGGTCAGCGTGACGATTTCGTTCGCCGGCTCGCAAGCGCGCACGTTGCCGTATTGGCCAGTGCCGTATTCGTAGAGGTAGTCGCCCAGGTGCATCACCAGGTCGAGATCGGCCCGCTCGGCAATGCGGCGGTAGGCATTGAAGTAGCCAGAGGCGAAGTTGGAACAACTCACCACCGCCATGCGCAAACGGGTGGCCTGGCCGAGCGGCAGTGTCTTGGTGCGACCGATCGGCGAGGTCTGACCTTCGGCCACGAAGCGGTAGAAGTAGGTGGTGTTCGGCAGCAGCGGTGCGGCGTCGAATTTGAGCGTGTAGTCGCGGCCCGGGTGGGTCTTGGTGCGCGCGCGGTAAACGACCTGCGTAAAGGCCGCGTCGAGCGCCACCACCACGTCGACGATCACCACAGCCGGCTTGCCGCTGGGCGTGACGCGAGTCCAGAGGATCACCCGATCGGCCAGTGGATCGCCGCTCGCCACCCCATGCTGAAACAGTGCGCCGCTCGCGGCCAGGCTGGTGAGGGGCAATGCCGGCAGCGCGGCAAGCGCCATCGCAGCCGAGCCCGATTGCTTGAAGAACGAACGCCGGCTCGAGCCCGTCGGGCGCGGCTTGACTTGATTGGGGCGACCCATTCGACCATCTCCTGGTTGATGCGGGCCAGGCCTCGCGATGGCGTCGAAGTATGGTCAGCGCGCGTGTCAGAAATATGTCGCTCTCGAGCAATGTCGGCCCGCCAGCAGGCCGGATTTCGAAACGTCACAATCGCGGCTCCCGCCTTCGCATCGCCATCGCCCCTCACGAGCCGGCCACCATGCTGATCAACTTCTTCTTCACGCTGCGCGCCGCGAAACTGAAGGTCTCGGTGAAGGAGTACCTGATGCTGCTCGAGGCGATTCAGAAGGGCGTGATAGCGGGCAGCATCGACGAGTTCTACTACCTCGCCCGCACCTCGCTCGTGAAAGACGAAGCCAACTTCGACAAGTTCGACCGCGCGTTCGCCGCCTACTTCAAGGGCGTCGAAATGTTGACCGACTTCACGCAAGAAGTGCCGCTAGCCTGGCTGCAGAAAAAGCTCGAACTCGAACTCAGCGCCGAAGAAAAAGCCGCGATCGAGAAGATGGGCTGGGACGAACTGATGGAAACGTTGAAGAAGCGTTTCGAAGAGCAAAAAGAACGCCACGAAGGCGGCAACAAAATGATCGGCACCGGCGGCACCAGCCCGTTCGGCGCCTACGGCTACAACCCGCAGGGCATTCGCATCGGGCAAGACAAAAGCCGCAACAAGAGCGCCGTGAAAGTCTGGGACCAACGCCAGTTCAAAGACTACGACGACACGCTCGAGCTCGGCACCCGCAACATCAAGGTCGCACTGCGTCGCCTGCGTCGCTTCGCGCGCGAGGGCAGTGCCGAAGAACTCGACCTCGACGACACCATCAAGAGCACCGCTGCCAACGCCGGCTGGCTCGACATCAAGATGGTCCCCGAGCGCCACAACAGAGTGAAGGTGCTGCTGCTGATGGATGTGGGCGGCACGATGGACGAACACATCCACCGAGTCGAAGAAATATTCAGCGCCGCCAAATCGGAGTTCAAGCACCTCGAGTTCTATTACTTCCACAACTGCGTCTACGACTTCATGTGGAAGAACAACCGCCGCCGCTACAGCGAGAAGTTCAGCACCTGG
>JAYUWC010000159.1:0-5583 GCA_043753755.1 Rhizobacter sp. | reverse complement strand
CGAGCCCATGTTGCGCGCCGCCCAGGCGCAAAGCCCGCAAGCGCTGGTCGGTGCCCGAGCGTTGCAAGGTGTGCTCGGCAGCCTGCCAGGTCTCGACGAGGCGAACAAGCTCGCCGCGGTCAACCAGTTCTTCAACCGGCGCATCGTGTTCGCATCCGACAGCGAGGTCTGGGGCCGGGCGGATTACTGGGCGAGCCCGCTCGAGATGCTGGGCAAGGGTCGCGGTGACTGCGAAGACTATGTGATCGGCAAGTACTTCAGCCTGCTCGTTGCCGGCGTGCCGGTGGCGCGCCTGCGCCTGGTCTACGTTCGGGCCACGATTGGAGGGCCGGGCGGCGAGGTACTCGCGCACATGGTGCTGGCCTACTATCCGGCGCCAGCGGCCGAGCCGCTGATTCTCGACAACCTGATCGGTGACATCAGGCCGGCCTCGCGCCGGCCCGATCTCGAGCCGGTGTTCAGTTTCAATGGCGAGGGCCTGTGGCAAGGCGTCGGTGCGCAAAGCGCGGGCGACCCGGTGGCACGGCTCTCGAAGTGGCGCGAGGTGCTCTTGAAAGCACGCGCGGAAGGGTTCCAATGAACGACAACCCGGTGAGATGCCCATGTCGCTGATCCGTCAGATCTGGTTGCTGCTGCTGGCCACATTGCTGCTCGCCTTTGCGGCCAGCGTCAGCGTCAACATCGTCTCGGCGCTCGACACGCTGCAAACCCAACTGCGCCTGAAAAACAGCGACAACGCCACCGCGCTGGCCCAGGTGCTCTCGCAACAAAAGGGCCAACGCGAGTTGATGGAGCTGGTGACCACGGCGCAGTTCGACACCGGTTTCTACCGCCGAATTCGCTTCATCGCGGTCGACGGCACCGTGCTGTTCGAGCGCGAGGCCGCGAGCGCGCCGCTGCACGCGCCGGGGTGGTTCGTGGCGTTGCTGCCGATCGCGCCAGTGCCGGGGCGGGCGCAGGTTTCCGATGGCTGGCGCGCGCTGGGCGCGATCGAGGTGGTCAGTCAATCTGCCTATGCACACGACCAACTTTGGCGCGGCAGCGTTCGTGCCGCCGCTGCGCTGGGCGGGGTTGGCCTGGTGGCCGGGCTGCTCGCGTGGTTCGGGGTCGGCCGCATTCGCCGGCCCTTGAACGAGACAGTCGAGCAAGCGGCCTCGCTGCAACGCGGCGAGTACTTGACGGTCGCCGAGCCGAAGGTGCCCGAGCTGCGTCGGCTCACCCGCGCGATGAATTCGATGGTCGCGCGGCTGCGGGTGGTGTTCGAAGGGCAGGCCGCGCAGGTCGAGAGCCTGCGTCGTCAGGCGACCGGTGATGCGGTCAGCGGTCTCTCTAACCGCGCCCATTTCATGGCGCAACTCGGCGCTGCGCTGCAGCGCGAAGACGGCCCCGCTCGCAGCGGCCTCGTGTTGCTGCGGGTGCTGCGGCTGGCCGAAGTCAACCGCATGTTGGGCCACGCGCTGACCGACCGGCTGATCGGCGAACTCGGCGACGTGTTGCGCGATCAAGCCGACCTGTCGGCCGGCGCTTTCGCCGGCCGGCTCAACGGCGCCGACTTTGCGCTCGCCTTGCCCGAGGGCGGCGTGGCGCTCGCCAATGCGCAGGCGATCGTTGAACGGATGCGCGCGGCGCTGGCGACGATGGATGTGGCCGTGACCGTCGCCGCAGGCGGAGTCGAACTCGGCCGCGGTACGACGCTCGCGGCCGCACTGGCCGCCGCCGATCTGGCCCTCGCGCGGGCTGAAGCTGCCGGCGCCCCCGCGGTCGAGACAGCAGGAGAGGGTGGCGCGGCCTGGGCCCGCGAGGGCGAGCGCGGCTGGCACGACCGTCTGATCGCGGCGCTGGTCGACGGGCGCGCGCAGCTTGGCAGCTTCCCGGTTGTCGACCGGGCGGGCGCGTTGCTGCACCTCGAGTGCCCGCTGCGCCTGCGGCTCGAGCCCGAGGGGCCGTTCGAGGTGGCAGCGCACTGGTTGCCGCTCGCGACCCGAACCCGCCTGACCTGCGACGTCGACGAACGCGCACTGGCGCTGGCGCTGGCCGCGACACTGCGAGACGGCCAGCCGCGCGGCGTCAACCTCTCGCCTGCTTCGCTGCTCGACAGCGGCTTCTCGGCCCGCCTGTGCAAGCAGCTCGACGCCGCGCCACGGGCGGCTCGAGCGATCTGGCTCGAGGTGCATGAGTCGGCCGCCGCCGAGCACTTCGACCTGGTTCGTGAACTCGCGCGTCAGGTGCGTGCGAGCGGTGCGCGCATCGGCCTGGAGCACGCGGGCGAGCGGCTCAGCCGCATCGAGCGCTTGTTCGAGGCCGGGCTCGATTACGTCAAGCTCGACGCGGCGATCGGCGCGGGTGTCGCGCTCGACCCCGGCCGCGCCGGCTACGCGCGCGGGCTGGTCACCATGCTGCACAGCCTGTCGCTGCAAGTCATCGTCGAAGGCGTGGCCGATGCGGCTGATGCACAGGTGCTGCGCGATTTGGGTGTCGATGGCCTGACCGGCCCGTGCGTGGCCATGCCTGCGGTCTGAGGTCGATCGACGCGAGGGCTGCCGAGCAGCCCTTGTTCATCGAAATGCCGCAGCCTGCGGTCAAGGCCCGTCGGTCACCAACTTGCCGCGCTGCAACAGCTGCTGAATGATCTCGTTGTCGGTCGACCCGGCCGTCAGGCCGAACGACGCCGACCGCACATCCACGCCTTGCAGCACGATGCGTTGATCTTCGTTGGCCGCCTGCCCCACAGTCCACGCGCTGCCAGTCAGGAACGCGCCCGAGGTACTCACGTGGATCGTGGTGCTGCCTGGCGTCGATAGGGTGTCGAAGTCCAGGAAGCGTTCCAGGTTGGTCGAGTTCTCGCCGGTCAGCAGGTCGCGGAGGTCGAGCAGATCGCCACCCGCGGCCCGGTTGGCCGTGTTGAAGTCGGTGATCGTGTCGACCGCTGGCGTGCCGGCCGTGCCTTTGTCGGCCAGGCGCCAAGCAAATACGTCGGCACCTGCGCCTCCGGTCAATGTGTCGTTACCGGCGCCGCCATAAAGAATGTCGTTGCCGCCACCGCCGTTGAGGACTTCGTTTAGACGTCCCCCGCCGATGGCATCTTCGACCGTCGTACCGGTCAGCGTTGTGTTGGCATTGAAGCTCAGGGCCAATGGTTGTAACGCGCTCGAATCGCCGTCGACGTCGGTGCCACGCACGGCGATGCCGGTCACCTGGTTCAGCGTCTCGCTGTTGCCGACGATCGAGTTGAGGGCCAGCTTGTAGTTGCTGTTCAAGCCCCCTGCGCCAAACTCGATCGACGAGAAGGCGCCGCCGGTGAAGTTGGAGGAGGTCAGGTTCACGACAACGTCGTTGGTACTGCTGTTGCCGGTTCCCGCGACGGTGCCCTGGCCAACCAGGTTGTGTGCCGAATCGTAGCCTGACCAGGTCAGACTCTCGCCGCTGCCGAACCCTTGCGCTGTGATGCTGATTCCTGTGACCTGCGACGGGTTGCCTGAACCGTGGGCGTTGATCGCAAACACGAGCCTTTCGCCGCTGTCGATGAAGTTATTGGCGACCCCGAAGACGACGTTATTGGTGTTGACCGTCGACAGGCTGCCGTTCGCGGCATAGCCGGTGGCAGAAAGGTCAAAGGTGTTGGTGCCGTCGGAGAACGCATAGGTGCCGTTATTGCCCGCGCCGACGCTGCCGAAGGCGGCAGTGGTCACCTCTACCGGGTCGAGCGTGCGCATCATGCTGACTGTGTAGCGGCTGCTTGCAGCATCGCCCGTGACGGTGAAAACGGCAGTATTGCTGTTGTCGGCGGCAGTCAGCGAACCGTCGGCACCGGCCACGTAGTGCAGCTTGCTGCCCAAGTAGGTCAGGTAGCCGCTGCTCACGACGGCGCCGGTCAGATCGACGCGGTTGGCGGTGATGAAACCGCTTGCGTCCACGCTGGTGCCGGCGAACACGACCTTGGCTGCAGTTCCTGAATCGGCGCCTATGTTCAGGTGCAGGTCGCCAGTGGCCACCGCGCTTGCGCCGTTGTAGAGGATGGCACCGGCCGGTGTGCCGATGACCGGGCTGTCGTCTTCGATGCCGACAGTCAGTGTGCCGCTTGAGCTGACACTGCCGTCCGACACGTTGACCGCGATGCCGAAGGACTTGACGTCTTCGGCGCTTGCGTCGGGATGGTCGACCGGGCCCGATAGCGTCAGTGTGTAGTTGCCGCTGTCGTCGATCGTGGCGGTGACGATGGTCTTGCCGTCAGCGGAGCCGATCAGCGTATGGCCGACGTTGCTCGTCGCCCACGTGATGGCCGTGCCGCCGGAGGTCAATGCGGTTGCTGGTGCACCCAGCGTCACGGACAACGAAGCGTTGTCGACGTCCGACACTGCAATGGTGCCGCTGGCCGTCGTCGAATTCGTTGTGTCGCTCGCCCCTGTGGTGTCCGGGTTGGCTCCCGCCAGGCCCTCTTCCGATAAGCGTGCGCTTGCCGTGCCGACGACCGGCGCGTCGTTGGTGCCGGTGATCGTGAAAGTCAGCGTCGTGCTCGAGGTGGCACCTGCGTTGTCGCGCATCGTGTAGCTGAAGACTTCGGTCGCGGTCTGGCCCGCGGCCAGGCCCTGCGCCGCCGACCGGTCGGCAAGGTAGCTGTAGCTGCCGTCGGCGTTGAGCGTGAGGGTGCCGTAGGTGCCGACGACGCCCGAGCCGACGGTGCCTGCAGTGGCGCCGAAGCCGACCGCGGTCACGGTCTTGGTGTCGCCGAAGTCGACATCGGTGTCGTTGGCGAGTACGCCGGTGGCGGCGGTGCGGGTCAGCGCGACGTCTTCAAATGCAGCAGCGGTGTCGGCCACGGCAACCGGCGCGTCGTTGGTGCCGGTGATGGAGAAAGTGAGCGTCGTGCTCGAGGTGGCACCTGCGGTATCACGCGTTGTGTAGGTAAATTGCTCGGTGGCCGTTTGCCCGACGCCGAGCGCCTGGGCTGCAGCCCGGTTGGCGAGGTACGAGTAGCTGCCGTCGGCGTTGAGCGTCAGCGTGCCGTAGGTGGCGGCAAGTGCCGAACCGACTGTGCCCGCGGTCGCGCCGAACGAGATGGCGGAGACCGTCTTGGTGTCGCCGGTGTCGACATCGGTGTCGTTGATGAGAACGCCGGTGGCGGCGGTGCGGGTCAGGGTTATGTCTTCGGTGGCGGCGGCGGTGTCGGCCACGGCCACCGGCGCATCGTTGGTTCCGGTGATGGTGAAGGTCACTGTGGTGCTCGATGTGACGCCTGCGGCGTCCCGCATCGTGTAGCTGAACTGTTCGGTGGCCGTTTGCCCGGCGCCCAGCGCTTGGGCGGGTGCCTTGTTGGCGAGGTACGCGTAGCTGCCGTCGGCGTTGAGAGTCAGCGTTCCGTAGGTGCCGGCGAGGCCGGAGCCGACCGTCCCCGCAGTGGCGCCGAACGAGACAGCCGAGACGGTCTTGGTGTCTCCGGTGTCGGGGTCGGTGTCGTTGCTCAGCACGCCGGTGGCGGCAGATGCAGTGAGGGTCACGTCTTCGGTCGCAGCGGCGGTATCGGCAACGGCTGTCGGCGCGTCGTTGCCGCCGGTGATCGTGAAGCTCAGCGTCGCGGTCGAGGTG
>JAYUWC010000158.1:0-16933 GCA_043753755.1 Rhizobacter sp. | reverse complement strand
AATGCTGCAGCCCTCGCTGGCCAGCTTCTTTAACACGACAAACAGCTTCTGCACGGCCTGCGGCGTCAGCACCGAGGTCGGCTCATCCAGAATCAACAGTTGCGGATTGGTCAGCAGGGCACGGATGATTTCCACCCGCTGCATTTGGCCCACACTCAAGGTGTGCACCGGCCGGCTGGGGTCGATGTCGAGCCCGTATTCAGACGCCTTGGTGGTGATGCTGTGCGTGACTTCAGGCAGACTCAGACGCTTGTTCAGACCGAGCCAGACGTTCTCGGCCACGGTGATGGTGTCAAACAGACTGAAGTGCTGAAACACCATGCTGATGCCCAGCGCGCGCGCCTCTTGCGGGCTGCGGATATCGACCGGCTCTCCGCACCATTTGATCGTGCCCGAATCGGGCCGCACCGCGCCGAAGATCATCTTCATCAGCGTCGACTTGCCGGCGCCGTTTTCGCCGAGCACGGCATGAATCTCGCCGGGCGCAACACGCAGGTCGACCGCATCGACGGCCTTGACTGCCGGGTACTGCTTGTTGAGTTGAATGAGTTCGAGGCAGAGCATGTTTGAAGCTTCAATCACGCGGGCTCTGCGGCGCGCATGCCGCGCGCAAACCGCACCGTGCCGGCCACGCGTGCTTCGATCAGGTTGCGGTCGTCGGCCAGAGTCATCCACGCGAAGAGGCGCTCGTGCAAGGTTCGCGCCACGGCCATCCGGCGGGCCGCGACCGGCTCGGTCGACCATGCCCAGACGCACACGTCGGCGATGCGGCCGGGCTCGAGCACGCCGATCTCGTGGCCGAGCTGCAGCGCCTCGGCCGCGCCGCGCGTGGCGGCGTGCAGCGCCACCCAGGCGGTCAGGCGTTCGCCGCGCAGGGCTTGCACCTTGTAGGCCTCGGCCATCGTGCGGACCATCGACAGGCTGGTGCCGCCACCCACGTCGGTCGCGAGGCTCACGGCCGCGCCTGCTGTGCAGGTGCTTCGCCAGTCGAACAGGCCGCTGCCGAGAAACAGGTTCGACGACGGGCTGTGCGCGATCTGTGCACCGCTCGCGTGCAGCGCGGCGCGGTCGGTCTCGTCGAGCCAAATGCCGTGCGCCAGCACGCTGCGCGCGTGCAGCAAGCCGGCGCGGGCATAGACATCGAGGTAGCTGCGCGCTTCCGGAAAAAGATTTCGCACCCATTCGACCTCGACCCCGTTCTCGGCCACGTGGGTCTGCAGATACAGGCTGGTGTCGGCGGCGCACAGCGCGCCGGCCATCGCGAGTTGTTCGGGCGAGCTGGTGGGCGCGAAGCGCACGGTGACTGCATAGGCGAGGCGGTCTCGGCCGTGCCATCTTCGAATCAAATCGGTGCAGTCGCGCTCGGCCTGCACCACATCGTCGCGCAGCGCATCGGGCGAGTGGCGGTCTTGCAGCACCTTGCCGGTAACCAGCCGCATGCCATGCTTTTGCGCCGCTTCGAACAATGCCTCGACCGAGACCGGGTGCGTGGTCGCGAACACCACCGCAGCGGTGGTGCCGTGCGCCAGCAGCGCGTCGACGAAAAGCGTGGCGCCGGCACGCGCGTGCGCCGCATCGACGAAGCGCGCTTCGGCCGGGAAGGTGTGGGTCTCGAGCCAATCGAGCAGCTCGGTGCCGTAGCTCGCGATCACGTCGATCTGCGGCATGTGCACGTGGGTGTCGATGAAGCCGGGCAGGATCAGGTGACCGCGGTGGTCTTGCTTCTGCCAGCTCGAATCGGGCTCGGTTTGCTGAACCACATGGATGCGACCGTTTTCGATCAACAACCAATGGTCGGGCCGAAAGCGCACCGCGGTTGAGTCGACCTGTTCCCACGCCGGCTCGGCGGTGAAATCGAGCAGGTCGCCGCGCAGGGCGATGCGGGTGGCGGCTGCGGTGTCGCTCATGCTGCTTCCTGTGTTGCGGTGCTTCTCGGACCGAGCGACGTGAGCCCGCGCGCCACCTCGCGCACCTGCTCGCGCAACCAGCGCCCCGCCGCCGAGGCGTGGCTCAGGTCATGCCAGAGCTGGTAGTAGTTGAGGGGCGGAAACGGCACCGGGCAGCGCACGATGCGCACCGGCAGGCTGGCCACGTAGCGCGAGCAAAACAGCCGCCCGGTGGTGAGCACCAGCAGGCTTTGCGCGACCATCAGCGGGATCAACCCGAAGTGCGCGCTCTGCACCATCACTTCGCGGCGCATGCCGCGTGCGGCGAGGTGCTCGTCGATCACGCCGGGCGCACCGCCGATCGGGCCCGCGTGCAGGGGCGCAGGCGCCACGTGCTCGCAGGCGAGATAGCGCTCGGCCGACCAGCCGCGTGTGGGCGCCAGCCGCGCCACCGGGTGCGCATCGGCAACCAGGCACACCACCTCGTCGGTCAGCAGACGACCGAGGTGCAACTCTTCCGGCGGCTTGAGCCAGTTGCCGATGACCAGGTCGACCTCACCGGCGGCCAGGCTGCGCCGCACATCGAACGCGCTCGACAGCGGCAACAACTCGAGGCGCACGCTGGGTGCGGCGCGCTTCAGGTGCGCGACCAGTTGCGGCAAGAACAGCGGGTCGAGGTAGTCGCTCGCGGCGATGCGAAAGGTGGTGCCGCTCGCCAGCGGCTCGAAAGCACGCTGGTGGGCCCGCGGGCTGAAGAGTCGGTCCGCATCTTGCAAGAGCCGGGTGGCCGGCTCGAGCAGGTGCAGCGCGATCTCGGTGGGTGCCATGCGGTTGCCGGCGCGCACCAAAAGCGGGTCGCCGGTGAGCGCGCGCAGCCGCTTGAGCTGGGCGCTCACCGCTGGCTGGGTGCTGCCCAGCCGCACGGCGGCGCGCGAAACGCTTTGTTCGGTGATCAAAGTCTGCAGCACCCGGATGAGACGGAGCTCGATCTTGTCGGCGTCGGGTGCTTTTGGCATGTGCTCAAAATGATAGGCAATATTGCGCTGTTTGCATATCCTTGAGTCCCAGAACCGGCTAAGTTCCGCAAATGACCGCTGCCATATCCGATCTGCCCGACGCCACCACGCAGCCGATCCGCTTTTTCCACCGCGGCGCGGTGGTCGAGGTCTCGGGCGTTGCGCCGACCCGCAGCGTGCTCGACTGGTTGCGCGAAGACGCCCGCTGCACCGGCACCAAAGAAGGCTGCAACGAAGGCGACTGCGGCGCCTGCACCGTGGTGATCGGTGATGTCGCCGAGCCGGGCGACCCGCTCGCTGTGCGCGGCCTGCGGCTCACCACCGCCAACGCCTGCCTGCAGTTCTTGCCCACGCTCGATGGCCGCGCGCTGTTCACGGTCGAAGACCTGAAGGCGATGAGCGCCGGCGCGTTGCACCCGGTGCAACAAGCGATGGTCGAGTGCCATGGGTCGCAGTGCGGCTTCTGCACGCCCGGGTTCGTTATGTCGCTCTGGGCGACCCGAGAGCAGCACCGCGCTGCCGGCACCCTGGCCTCGCGCCAGCAGATCGCCGACGACCTCTCGGGCAACCTCTGCCGCTGCACCGGCTACCGGCCGATTCTCGACGCCGGTGAGCGCATGTTCAAGCTGCCCGCGGCCGAGTTCGACACGGCGCCGGCGCTGGCTGCGTTGCAACGCTTGCGCCGTGACCACACCTTCGTTTACGCCAGCGCTGCCACACCCGACCGCTTCTACGCGCCGACCACGATCGGCGCATTGGCGCGCTTGTGCGAGGCGAAGCCAGCGGCCCGACTGCTGGCCGGCTCGACCGACATCGGCCTCTGGGTCAACAAGCAGTTTCGTCCGCTCGGCGACATCGTCTATGTCGGCCGGGTCGCAGCGATGAAGCGCATCGAGGTCGTCGAGGGCGAGTTGCGGATCGGCGCCGGTGCCTCGCTCGAGACCGCGTGGGCTGCACTCGCGGCGCGCTTCGCGGGGCTTGCCGATGTGTGGCTGCGGTTCGCGTCGAAGTCGATCCGCCACACCGGCACGATGGGCGGCAACCTCGCCAACGGCTCGCCGATCGGCGACTCGGCGCCGGTGCTGATGGCGCTCGATGCACGGCTCGAACTGCGCCGCGGCGAGATCGTGCGGCGCGTGTCGCTCGATCAGTTCTACCTCGGCTACATGAGCAACCAGATGGCGCCCGGCGAGTTCGTGCAGGCCATCGTCCTGCCGCTCGCGGTCACATCGCGGCAGGTGCGTGCCTACAAGATCAGCAAGCGCTTCGACTGCGACATCTCGGCGCTGTGTGGGGGCTTCTCGATCGAGATCGAGGCGGGCATCGTCAAGGCCGTTCGGCTTGCCTACGGTGGCTTGGCCGCGACCGTCAAACGCGCCGTGGCGACCGAGTCGGCCATCCTGGATCAGCCGTGGACGCAGGCGACCGTCAACGCCGCGCAGGCCACGTTGGCGGCCGAGTTCGCGCCGCTCTCCGACCTGCGCGCGAGTGCGGCGTATCGGCTGCAGGTTGCGCAAAACCTGCTGCAGCGCTTGTGGCTCGAGACCCGCGTCGACACACCTTTGTCGGCCGATGAGACCAGCGTGTTCGCGCGGAGAGCGCACGTCACCGGCCCGGTCGCGGCAACCGAGGGCCTGCAGTGAACAAGCCGATCGACGCACCGCTTCACCTGCGTGAAACCGAGTCGCAATGCGAGGCTTCAGGCGCGCGTGTCGGCATCAGTCACCCGCACGAGTCGGCGGCGTTGCACGTGGCTGGCGAGGCGACCTACATCGACGACATGCCCGAGCTGGCCGGCACCTTGCACTGCGCCCTCGGTCTCGCGCCGGTCGCCAGCGGCAAGTTGCTCGCGCTCGACCTGGCCCGGTTGCGCGCGCTGCCGGGTGTGGTGGCGGTGCTCTCGGCCGCCGACATTCCCGGCGCCAACGAGTGCGGGCCCCTGGTGCACGACGACCCCATCCTCTGCGCGATCGAGGCGCAAGCCGACGGCGGGTCGTGGGGTGTCATTCGGCATCTCGGCCAGCCGGTCTTCGCGGTGATCGCCGAGACGCGTGACATCGCCCGCCGCACCGCAGCACGCGCCGCCGAGGCGATGACGATCGAAGCGGCCGTGCCGGTGCTGACACCGCAAGCGGCCCATGCGCTCGGCCGTCACGTGTTGCCGCCGATGCACCTCGCACGTGGCGCGGCGCAAGCTGCCATCGCCGCCGCGCCGCATCGTCTCGAGGGCAGGTTCGAGGTCGGCGGCCAAGAACAGTTTTACCTCGAAGGCCAGATCAGCTACGCCTTGCCCACAGAGGGTGGCGGCCTGCACGTTCATTGCTCGACCCAGCACCCGAGCGAGATGCAGCACCTGATTGCGCGCGCGCTCGGCCTGGCTTCACACGCGGTGCGGGTCGAGTGCCGGCGCATGGGCGGCGGCTTCGGCGGCAAGGAGTCGCAGTCGGCGCTGTTCGCCTGCGTGGCGGCCATTGCCGCGGCCCAGCTCAAGCGCCCGGTCAAGCTGCGGCTCGACCGCGACGACGACTTTCTCATCACCGGCCGGCGCCACTGCTTCTGGTACGAGTACGAGGCCGGCTTCGACGATGCGGGCCGCGTGCTCGGCGTCGAGATCACGATGGTCTCGCGCGCCGGCCACTCGGCCGATCTTTCGGGTCCGGTGATGACGCGCGCGCTCTGCCACTTCGACAACGCCTACTGGCTGCCCGACGTGTCGATGCACGGCTTTTGCGCCCGCACCGACACGCAAAGCAACACCGCATTTCGCGGCTTCGGCGGGCCACAGGGCGCGATCGCGATCGAGAACATCATCGACACCATCGCGCGCACCTTGGGGCACGACCCGCTCGACGTGCGGCGCGCCAACTTCTACGGCGTCGGTGCTGACAACGTCACGCCTTACGGCCAGGTCGTCACCGACAACATCGTTCACCCACTGGTCGCCGAGCTCGAGGTGACGAGCGACTACCGTGAGCGCCGCGCGGCCGTCGCGGCCTTCAACGCGACCAGCCCGGTGCTCAAGCGCGGCATCGCGCTGACGCCACTCAAGTTCGGCATCTCCTTCAACGTTAAGCACCTGAACCAGGCTGGCGCGCTGGTGCATGTCTACGGTGATGGCTCGATCCTGGTCAACCACGGCGGCACCGAGATGGGCCAGGGCTTGAACACGAAGGTTGCGCAAGTGGTGGCGCATGAGTTGGGCGTCGGCCTAGCGCGGGTCAAAGTCACGGCGACCGACACGCAAAAGGTCGCCAACACCTCGGCCACCGCCGCCTCGACCGGTGCCGACCTGAACGGCAAGGCTGCGCAAGATGCAGCGCGGCAGATTCGCACGCGCTTGGCGGAAAGCGTGGCGGCACGACACGGCGTCGATACGGGCGATGTGCATTTCGCAAACGACCGTGTGAGCTTTGCGGGCGGGTACGAATCGTTCACCGACGTGATCGCTGCGGCCTATTTCGAGCGCATGCAACTGTGGTCCGACGGCTTCTACGCCACGCCCGGCCTGAGCTGGAATCGCGAGACGATGACCGGCAACCCGTTTTTCTATTTTGCTTACGGCGCGGCGGTGAGCGAGGTCGCCGTCGACACGCTGACCGGCGAATGGAAGCTGCTGCGCGCCGACATCCTGCACGACGTGGGCCGCTCGCTGAACCCGGCCCTCGACATCGGCCAGATCGAAGGCGCGTTCATTCAAGGCATGGGGTGGCTGACGATGGAAGAACTCGTCTGGCATCCGGCCGACGGCTCGAAAAACGCCGGCAAGCTGATGACCCACGCGCCCAGCACCTACAAGATTCCGACCGCGAACGACTGCCCTGCCATCTTCAACGTGGCGCTGTTCGAAGGCGACAACCCGCACGACAGCATCCACCGCAGCAAGGCGGTCGGCGAGCCGCCGCTGCTGCTGCCGTTTTCGGTGTTCTTCGCGATCCGCGATGCGGTCTCGGCCTGCGGCGGGCACCGGGTCGATCCGAAGCTCGACGCGCCGGCCACGCCCGAACGCATCCTGCGCGCGATCGGTGCGGTGCAGTGCGGGGTGGCTGAGAGCCTGTGAACATGGACCGAAGCACCCGCCTTGCCGCATGCGACTGGCCGGCGACCGGCGATGCGGCCATCGTGGTCGAGGTCGTCGATGCGCGCGGCTCGGTGCCGCGCGAGGTAGGCACCCGCATGCTGGTCGGGCTGACCGCGAGCATCGGCACGGTCGGCGGCGGCCACCTCGAGCTGCAGGCGATCGCCCACGCACGCGAGATGCTGCGAACTCACGAGCTCGCCGCGCACACCGCGCACTACCCCCTCGGCCCGGCGCTCGGGCAGTGCTGCGGCGGCGCGGTGACGCTGGGCTTCACAGCACTCGATGCCGAAACGGTTGCGCGCTGGCCGGCAGCATCGCCACGCTTTCATCTGCAGTTGTTCGGCGCCGGCCATGTCGGCCGCGCGATCGCACGGGCACTCGAGCCGCTCGATGTCTCGGTCAACTGGATCGACGAACGTGAAGACGAATTCCCGGCGACATTTTTCGAGCACGGCGGCGAGTGGCCCGCGCAGATCCGCCGTGTCTGTGTCGATGCGGTCGAGGCCGAAGTTCGCGAGGCGCCACCCGGTGCGTTCTTCCTCGTGCTGACCCACCGCCACGACCTCGATCTGCGCCTGACCGAAGCCATCTTGAAGCGAGGCGACTTCGCGTTCTTCGGCTTGATCGGCTCAAAGACCAAGCGCGCCCGCTTCGTTCACACGTTAGAGGCCCGCGGCGTCGACGCCGAACGCATCGCACGCATGACCTGCCCGATCGGGTTGGCCGGTATCGAAGGCAAAGAGCCCGCGGTGATCGCCGCCTCGGTAGTGGCGCAGTTGCTTGCGGTGCGGAAGCTGTCGTCGTCGTCGAGCGCCCTGCCCGACCCTGCGCTCAAAGGGCTCCAAGCTTGACGTCTACGCCGGTGAAGATCCCGATGTCGTTCTTCTTCAAACCCCCACCGGGCTTGCTGTTGAACGAATCGCTCAGGCCGACGCTCAAGCTCAGCGTCGAATTCATCGCCACGCTCAGGCTGACTGCGAACTTGGCGAGCACCGAGTTGTCGCCGCTGATGCCGAGGAACACATCGAGCCGCTGCTTGAACGCGGTGGTCGCCGAGAGCTTGTGGGTCGATTCCTTGGCACCATAGACCGAGACGCGCGAGAACGTGGTGTCTTTTTTGTCGCCGATGGTCTGCGCGCCGCCGTATTTGTCGGTCATGTAGCCGAGGCCGCCGTAGAGCGTGAAGGTGTTGTGGGACATGTTGACCAGCTTGTCGACGAGGCCGCCGGCGAGCGCGACGCGGCGGCTCAGGTCGATCACCTTGTCGCCCTCGAGATCGAGCTAGCCGAAGGCGAAGAACTGCGGCGTGAGGTTGTAGTCGCACTGGCCACCGAGGCCCCACTTGTTGTCGGTGGTCTTCCGCACGCGGTCAATGCACGCGCGGGCTTAGTTGATCGACACACCGACACTGATGTTGTCGTCGGCGGTTGCGCATCAGGCATCGACGCCGAGCAACGGGGCCGAGGTCGAGGTGTTGCCCGAAGTCGCCTAGAGGGTGACGGCACCGGTGCCGCGCCATTGGCTGTCGGTCTTGTCTTCAGCATGCGCCGCGCAAACGGCGATAGCCGAAAGAGCCGCGCAGGCGCGGGGGAAACAAATCTTGCTTCATGGATTGATACGTCTGAATTCGAATGGGAGTGAACAACACACAGGTCGTCGCGAGAAGGCGCCGGCCTGCAACGATCAGCGCTTGGCGAGCGAGTCGCGAATCTGGCGCAGCAACACCACGTCCTCAGGCGTGGCCGGCGCCGGGGCAGCGAGCCCGGCATTCTTCAATTTGTTGACCTGACGCACCGTCATGAAAATGACGGACACGAGGATGACGAAGTTGATCTCCACGGTGATGAAGTTACCGTAAGTCAGCAGCGGTACACCGGCCTCGGTGAGATCGGCATAGGTCATCGCGTCTTTGCAGTCTGCAGGCGGGTTGGCCAACTTCACGAGGAAGTTGGAGAAGTCGAGGCCGCCAAAAATTTGCCGACGATCGGCATGATGAGATCTTTGACCAGCGAGTCGAGGATCCTGTTGAAGGCCGCGCCGATGATCACGCCGACGGCGAGATCCATCACGTTGCCCTTCGAGATGAACTCCTTGAATTCAGATCCGATGCTCACGAAACTATCCTCCAGTTTTTTAGGTGTCGTGGCAGCGCCGGAACCTTTGCGAAACTGGATTCGTGAAGAGCGCCGAACATCGCTCGTTCGGGTTGCGCGGCACGAGTGAGACTGTCTTGCTGCGACGTGAAGGATGAGGCCGCAGCGGCCCATTCACCCGCCAAACATTGGGCGCCCTCTCGACTCGTCGTCGAAAGCTGTTGCCGGCGCGGAGCCGACCCCACACGGATGCGGCATTCAGCACACTCGGATCCCGTGGCGTGGCGTGCGTGGTGCCGAGGTTTTAATTCCAGGAAGGGCGACGCTGCGGGCAGCCATGAGGCTTGCACCCTTAGCATCGCGGCTCCACCTCCAACCCCGTCGCAGCCATGACCCGATCGCTGCTCGTCGTTCTTGCGCTCAGTTGCACCCTTGTCGCCGCCTGTGGCGAGAAGAATCCAGCTGAGGTTGCTGCGGCACCGCCACCGCCCACGACAGCGCCAGCGCCTGCCCCAGCGCCCCCAGCCGAACCCACCGCCGCCGATCGCGAGCGGGCCGAGAAGCAGGCCAAGCTCGACTACGCGACGATGGAAGACAAATACATCAACGACCCCAAGGCGCAGTGGGCGGCCTCGGCCAACGCCAGTTCGACTTTCGGCGATGAAAAAGGCAAGACCCCGAGCGACTCCAGTGTGGCCGCGAACACTACGGGCCCGGTCGACGGCAAAACTTGGACCAACAACCACCAAGACATCGGCTTCGACACGCTGGAGCTGGCCTTCTCCAAACCGGTCAGCGCGACAGACGTTCGAGCCGTCATCGGCGACAACGCGTCCGCCATCAGCAAGCTCGAACTGCGGGCTAGCGACGGCACGTGGAGCACGGTCTGGTCGGGCGTGAACGACGACAGGCGAGAAGAGCGCGGCAGCCGCACTTGGTTCGTGCGCAGCTTCGCAAAGACCGCGGCTAAAGTAGACAAGGTTCGCCTCACCTTCGCCAACAACGTAGCCGGCGGCTACAAGACAGTCGACGCGGTGCAGTTGGTCGGCGAGTAGCTCGCCGCGCCGGAGCGGGTCGCGCGAACGCGGCCACCCTACAACTGCTCAACCGGAACGAACGGCGAGAGCAGCCACAACTTGATGCGCAGCCAGGGCGTTGAGTCGGGCTCTTCGGTCAGCACCATCTCACGCTCGCCGTCGATGCTGACCCACTCGAGACCGCTGCCGTTGCCTTTGAGCCGCACGCGGTAGGCGCTGAAGATGCGGTCGATGTCGATCACGCGCAGCAGCTCTCTGGCGAGTTGCGGGCTCTTGACGACAACACCCAGCTCGGTGTTGATGCTGGCCGAGCGCGGGTCGAGGTTCATCGAACCGATGAAGAGGCTTTCGCGGTCGATCACGGCGAGCTTGGCGTGCAGACGGCCGAGTGACTTGCCGAACAAGAACGGCCGCACATTGCTCTTGACACGTGACGAGCTGAGTTCGTAGAGCTCGACCCCCATCTTCAGCAGCTCTTCGCGGTGTGCCGCGTAGCCGATGTGCACGATGGGCTCGTCGGTCGAGGCGAGCGAGTTGGTCATCACCGCGACCGACACGTTGCGCGATCGCAGCTCGCGCAACATCTGCAAGCTCAACTCGCCCGGCACGAAATACGGCGACGACAGCACCACTTCTTTGTTCGCTTTGCGAATCACTTCGAACAGGTTGTAGGTGACGCTGGTGTCGAGCGGCTCGCCGCCGACTGTTCCGTCGAAGGGTTTGTCGGGGTGGTCGGCAAAGCCGAAGGCCTCGCCCCAGATCAGGCCGAGGCGGCCGCCGTCGAGGTCGTCTGAGATCGGGCCGTAGCCGAGGATGTCGGTGCTCGGCAAGGCCTCGGGCGGGGGCGTCGTGGCCGGGCCGGTAGCGGCCTCGAAGCGGGCGCGCAATTCATCGGCACCGAGATCGGTCTTGGCGATGGCGTCGAGCGGGTAGACCGAGCCGCTGTTCCAGTAGCGGTCGAATTGAAATTGCAGCGGCGGGATGATCCAGCCGACCGCGAACGCATCGACGTCGACGAAGTTTTCGTTCATGCCGCGCAAGTAGTACTCGTTGGCGACGTTGCGCCCGCCGATCACGGCCATCGCGCCATCGGCGATGAAGAGCTTGTTGTGCATGCGGTGGTTGACCCGCGACCATTCGTTTATCGAGGCCAGAAACCGGCCGCCCTGCCCGCGATCACGTGCGCAGCAGAACGGGTTGAAAAGCCGAACGTCGACATTGGGATGGGCGGCGAAGGCGAGCCAGTAGGGGTCTTGGCCGCCGGTATAGAGGTCGTCGATCAGGAGCCGCACGCGCACGCCGCGCTGGGCCGCGTCGCGCAGCGCGCGCAGCAGCCAGCGGCCGGTTTCGTCGGTCTCGAAGTGGTAGTACTGAACGTCGAGCGAAACCTCGGCGCGGCGCGCCAGCTGCACACGGGTGTCGAGCGAGAAGAGGCCGAGCGGCAACAACCTGAACCCTGAAAGTTCGGGTGACGGTTGCGAGCCCTGGGCGATGCGGCCCAGCGTGGTCGACGTGCTCAACGGGACCGCTTCGGTGACAGGCGGCGCAGGTGTGAGCGTCGGCAGCGACGAGCAGGCGGTGAGCGCCATCAGCGCGAGTGCGGCCGCGGTGCGGATCAACACGCTGAACCTGAGGGTGTGGAACATGGGGCTCGCTCGCGTTGGCGCATGACGGGGCCGTGATTGTCGTGTGCGGCGCGTCTTTCTGACGTCGGCGGCGCGGGCCGGCAGCAGCTGTACCTGCACCTGCATCTGCATCCACACCTGCACCGGCGCAACGCCGACGCCGTGCGTGTGTCGACTCGATCAGCGCTGCGGCACGCTGCCGAAGAGGCGGTCCCAGAACACCGTGGTCACGCCGAAATGGGCGGGCGCGGCCAGGTGGTGGTGCAGCGCGTGCGCGCGTTTGCGGCGCTTGAGCCAGGCACTCTCGAAGTGCCAGTGGTGGGTGGCGTGATGGGTGATCGTGTAGCCGAGGTAGCCGATCAGCAGGCCGAGGGTGAGTGCGGCGGCGTCCCACACGTCGGTCAGCAACCAAGCGGGCAAGACGAACAAGACGGCGATCAGGCTCGCGCTGAAAAGCGTGGGGCTGGCGATCAACGCAGTCGGCCGCTGGTGGTGCAGCGCGTGCCAGGTTTTGAAGGGCGGCAGGCCGTGAAGCACGAAACGGTGCATGGCGTATTCGATCAAGGTCCAACCGGCGGTGCCGAGAAGTGCCAGACCCGCCAGCGCCGGCCACTCGGCGATGGGCCGGCCCAGGGCCAACGAGGCCATGAGTCCGAGCACCGTGGCGCCGTAGAAAGCGAAGTCGGCACGGTAGACGAGCTTGCTGTGTTCGAGCGAGAGAAGGGTCATCGTGATGGTCTTTGCTGGCTGCATTGCGGCCGACTGTGCCTTGGATCACACGACAGCGCCCAAAAAACCGCCGAAAACCCGGTCAAACGATCAGCAGCGCCCGGAAGTCGTTGACGTTGGTGAAGGTCGGCCCGGGCACCAGCAGGTCGCCGAGCGCGTCGAAAAATCGAAACGCATCGTTGTGATCGAGGTGCGCCTGCGCCTCGATGCCAGCGGCTCGCGCACGCACCAGTGTGCTCGGGGTGGCGAAGGCGCCCGCGTTGTCGCAGCTGCCGTCGATGCCGTCGGTGTCACCGGCGAGCACGTGCACTCCGGGCTCGCCCTGCAGCGCGATCGCGCAGCCGAGCAAGAACTCGGTCGCGCGGCCGCCCAGGCCGGGCGGCCAGTCAGAACCAGCGGCTCGCGTTTTGAGGGTCACCGTGGTCTCGCCGCCCGACAAGATCACGCACGGCTTCGCGAACGGCGCGCCGTGTCGCGCCACGTGCCGCGCGAGTGCGGCGTGCACCTTGCCCACCTCGCGCGACTCGCCCTCCATCTCGTCGCTCAGCACATGCACGCCGATGCCCGCCTGGCGCGCCAACGCGGCAGCGGCCATCAGAGACTGCAGCGGCGTGGCGATCAGCCGCACCTCGTTGGCAGCGAAGGCTGCGCCGGGTTTCGGTGTTTCGAACGCGCCGCTCTCGAGACCCGCCCGCGCGGCCGCCGAGAGCGCGATGCCGTAGCGCGCGATCACCCGCAGCGCATCGGCGCAGGTCGACGGGTCGGGCACGGTGGGGCCGCTGCCGATCACCTCGGGCGCATCGCCAGGCACATCGCTGACCAGCAGCGTGACCACGCGCGCCGGCGCGCACATCGCCGCGAGCCGGCCACCCTTGATCGCCGAGAGGTGTTTGCGCACGCAGTTCATCTCGTCGATGGCCGCGCCGCTGCGCAGCAAGGCCTTGTTCACCGCCTGCTTCTCGTCGAGCGTGACGCCTTCGGCCGGCATCGCCAGCAGCGCCGAGGCGCCGCCCGAGATCAGGCACAGCACCAAGTCATCGGCCGTGAGACCGCGCGTCAACTCGGCGATGCGACCGGCGCCACGGCGGCCGGCCGCGTCGGGCACCGGGTGCGCCGCCTCGACCACTTCGATGCGACCGGGCTGCGCCTTGTAGGCCGGCGGCACGTAGTCGTAGCGGGTCACGACCAGGCCGCTCAGGGTTGCGGCTTTCGGCCACACCGCGTCGACCGCCGCCGCCATCGCGCCGCCGGCCTTGCCCGCGCCCAGCACCAACGTGCGACCCTTCGGCGGTGGCGGCAAGAAGGCCGCGATGCCCGTGCCGGGCACGGCCTGCGCGACGGCGGCCTCGAAGAGCGCACGCAAGAATCCGCGCGGGTCGGTGTGGGGTGACGGCAGGCTCATCGGCCGATTATTGTGCGGCTCACGTCAGTTAAAACGGCCTCTTGGACAACCGATGCGAGCCTGCCGCGATGAAGCCTTCTGCACCTGCACCTGCACCTGCACCTGCACCCGCATCCCCACACGAACACGAACACGAACACGAACACGCCAGCCGCCAGCGCCGCACGCTGCTCAAGCTCGCGCCTGCCGGCGCCGCGGTGGCACTGGGCTGGCCGAGCGCCGTGGGTGCACTCGAGACCGCGCCCACCGAGGCGCTGCTGCGGGCACGAAATCAAGACCGCGGTGTCGGTTTGGTGGCGGTGCAGGTACAGGGCGAACGGGTCGATGTCAACGTGCAGGGCCTGGCCCATGTCGACGCGCCCGAGGCCTTGCGCGACGACGCGCTGTTCGAGATCGGCTCGATCACCAAGACCTTCACCGCGCTGCTGCTGGCCGACGCGGTGGTGCGCGGGCTGTTCGCGCTCATCGACCCGGTCGAGGCCGCACTGCCCCAAGGTTCGAGGCTGCGCGACGCGGCCGGCGCACCCATCCGCTGGGTCGATCTGGCTACCCAGCGCTCGGGCCTGCCGCGTTTGCCGGGCAACTTGCTGCCCGCTGAGCCAAACGACCCGTACAACGACTACGGCGAGCCGCAACTGCTGGCGTTTGTGCGCAGCTTTGCACCCAGTGTCGAACGCGGTGCGCGCTATGAATACTCCAACCTCGGGTTCGGGCTGATGGGCTATGCGCTCGGCCGCGCGATGGGCAGCGACTACCCACGCGCCCTCATGTCGCGCGCGCTGCAGCCACTGGGCCTCACCGATGCTTACCTCGCCCTGCCCGGCCGCAACTTCGACCGCCTGCCGGGTGGCCACGATGCCGGGCGAGTGCCGGTACCGCCTTGGCACTTCGACGTGCTGGCCGGCGCCGGCGGGCTGGTGATGACCGGCGCGATGCTCGCGCGCTATGCGCAAGCCGCGCTCGGGGTGCGCGACACGCCGCTGCGCGAAGCCTTCGCGCTCGCCTTGCGCGAGCACGCGCCGGGGCCGGGGCCGGGGCCGGGGCCGTCAGAAAAAATAGCCCAGGGCCTGGCCTGGAAGCGCGTCTCGCTCAAAGGCCGCGCCCTTTTGAACCATGACGGCGGCACCTTCGGATTTTCGAGTTCGCTCTGGCTCGACCCGTCTCGCCAGCGCGCTACCGCCGTGCTATCGAACGCGGCGATCGAGGTCGACGACCTCACGCTGCACCTGCTCGACGAAAGCCTGCCGCTGCGCGACCTCAAACCGCTGCGTCTGACCGAGATCGCACAGACCGCCGAGCAACTCGCGCCGCTGGCGGGCGTCTACGCTTTCACACCGGAGTTCAAACTCACCGTGAGCCTGCGCGATGACGCGCTCTGGGCCCAGAGCCTGTGAATGAATCCGGCGCGCCCGAGCGGGCGCTCCAGGCGGTGTCGATCTAGGCGCAAAGCACAGCCATAGCTCTGGCTATGGCTATGGCTATGGCGAGCATTTGCAACGACGAGCGGCGCCGTCTGGGGCGCACGAGCGGGTGTGCAGGATTTGTTCACAGGCTCTCGGGCCACCGGGCAGGGGCCGTTCGTGTTGTTCGCCAGCGCGCCGCGCCGCTTCTTCGCCAAGATCACGCCGATCGAGATCGCGTTCGATAAGGGCGACCCGGCACCGGCGCTCACACTCGAGCAGAGCGGCCAGACCTTGCGCGGCACGCGCGAGCCGGCACCGGAGCGCTGAACGACAAGCCGTCGCTTGAAGCACCCGTGGCCGCTCGGCCGGCGCACAGCCCGCCGCAGCCAGCCGATCTGGACATCTCGCGCCCTACCCTCAGCGCCTTTCTTTCTACAGCAATCTCCATGCATCACCGACGCCTTGCCGCGGCTCGAAGCCCGTCTTGCAGCCTGCTGGTCTGCGCACTCATCGCCACGCTACCGGCACCCGCCGAGGCCCAAACCGAGAAGGCAGCGACGTTAGAGCATTGCGCCGCGATCGGCGCACCTTCGGACCGCCTGGTCTGCTACGACAAGCTCGCCGGCCGTGCCGTTGCCGCGCCCGAGCCCACCGCGCAACAGCCGGCTCCGTGCGGGCTCACGGCGGTGCCGGTCACCAGCAAACTCGCCCCGAAAGACGCGCCACTCGCCGATACAGCGATGGCCGCCGCGCAGCCCAGTGGCTTGCTCTCGAAGTACTGGGAACTCGACGCCGCCGACAAGCGCGGCATCTTCAACTTCGTCGGCTACCAGCCCAACTACGTGCTGCCGATCCACTTCACGAACCGCATCAACCGCGCGCCGCAATCACCGACGCAGGCGGCCGTGCAGCAGCCCGATTACCGGCGCGAAGAGGCCAAGTTTCAGCTCTCGCTGCGGACCAAGCTCGCGCAAGACGTCGGTCTCGCGGGCAGCGACATCTGGGCCGCATTCACGCAGCAAGCGATGTGGCAGATCTATAACGGCACTGATTCGAAACCGTTTCGCAACACCGACTACCAGCCCGAGTTGACCTACGTTGTGCCGACCGCCAAGCGTTGGCAGGCGCTGCCGTTCGGCTGGCAGTGGCGCTACACGCAGATGGGGCTGGCGCATCAGTCGAACGGCCAGTCCGACCCGCTCTCGCGCAGCTGGAACCGCTACTACTTCGGCGCCGGCATCGAACGCGGCGATTGGTCGCTGACCGCACGAATCAACAAGCGCCTGGGCGAATCGCCAGAGACCGACAACAACCCCGATCTGGTCGCCTACCGCGGCCGGGCCGAGTTTCAACTGACCTGGTCGCACGGCCTGCAGACCGCGTCGCTGCTCTACCGCAGCACGCTCAAGACCGACACGTACGGCGCGGTTCAACTCGAGTGGACATACCCGATCTTCAAAGACCAACCGAACGGCCTGCGCTGGTTCGTGCAGGGCTTCAGCGGCCACGGCGAGACGCTCACCGACTACAACTTTCGCCGGACCAGCATCGGCGCGGGCGTGACCTTCATGCAGTTCTGAGCGGCGGATAACACCACTCGCCGATTCCGTTCAAAGCGCACGGCCGGTTGTCACGTTGCGTCGTTCACCCCTCGAAACCGGGGG
>JAYUWC010000157.1:0-16960 GCA_043753755.1 Rhizobacter sp. | reverse complement strand
GACCTACAACAAGCCGTTCTCCAAGACCGACCACGAGGCGATCACCGCCAACATTCCGGTGTTCGGTGAGGTCAAGGCCGGCAGGGTTGTCTACGCCTATGCCGAAGACCAGAAAAAGGCCTCCGAAGTGCGCATGAAGAAGTAAGGCGCCTGAGCCGCAGGGCGCCGCTGCGATACCGCAGCGGCGCTTTTCGTTTATCTGCCACCGAGCCCACCATGCAAATCCTGACCCAACTGATTTTCTCCGGCATCGCGCTGGGCATGATCTACGCAGTGATCGCCTTCGGCTACCAGCTGACGTTTGCTACCTCCGACACCTTGAACTTCGGCCAGGGCGATGCGCTGATGCTGGGCGCGCTGGTCGGACTGACGCTTGTCGGCCTTGGCGTCAACTACTGGTTGATGATCCCGCTGGTGTGCTTGTTCGGGGCTTTTCAGGGCGCGGTGGTCGAGCGCATCGGCGTGCGGCCGGCGATCAAGATCAAGAGCGAGTTCGGCTGGATCATGTCGACCATCGCGCTGGGCATCATCTTCAAGAACGTGGCTGAAAACGTGTGGGGCCGCGACGACTTGAGGTTCCCGTCGCCGCTGCCCGAGTTGCCGCTCAAGTTTCTCGGCGCCAACGTGTTGCCGATGGAGATCCTGGTCGTTGTCGGCGCGGTGCTGATGATGCTGGCGGTCGAATTTTTCAACCGCAAGACGATCTACGGCAAGGCCGTGGTCGCAACGTTCAACGACCGCGACGCTGCCAAGTTGATGGGCATCAACACCGGCCTGGTCATCACCTTCTCGTACGCGCTTTCGTCGCTGACCGCCGGCTTCGCGGGAGTGCTGATCGCGCCGCTGACTCTTACCGGTGCCACCATGGGCGCAGTGCTCGGGTTGAAGGCATTCGCGGTCGCGATCATCGGCGGCTTGACGAGCGGCATGGGCATCATCGTCGGCGGCATCATCCTGGGCATCGCCGAAACCACCACCGGCTTCTATCTCAGCACCGGCTACAAAGACGTGCCCGGCCTGGTGCTGTTGTTGATCGTGCTGGCGGTCCGACCGCAAGGCCTGTTCGGCAAGCGCGCGATCAAGAAGGTCTGAGGCCGAGAACGACATGAAACGCTCCCACCTTTTTCTCTCGATCGCCGGCATCGCAGCCCTGCTGCTGTTCCCGCTGGGCATCACCAACCCGTACTACATCCACCTGCTCGAAACGATCATGATCTACGCGATCGTGCTTTTCGGGCTGGACATCGTGGTCGGCTACACCGGGCAGGTTTCGCTCGGCCACGCCGGGCTTTTCGGCATCGGCGCCTACACCGCCGGTGTGTTGGTGATGAAGCTCGCCGCCCCGCTCTGGATCACGCTGCCGGCAGCAGTGCTGATCACCGCCGGCTTCGGCGCGCTGCTGGCGCTGCCGGCATTGCGCGTCTCGGGGCCTTATCTTGCGATGGTCACGCTCGCCTTCGGCACGATCATCCAGATTCTCATCAACGAGATGAGCTTCCTGACCGAGGGCCCGCTCGGCATCAAGCTGCAGAAACCGGCTCTGTTCGGCCACGTGCTCGACGACCGCGAGTACTACTGGCTGGTTGCGGTGCTGATGGTGCTGGCGCTGATCGTCGTGCACCGCATCCTGCGCTCGCACTTGGGGCGCGCGTTCGAGGCGCTGCGCGGCAGCCCGGTCGCCTCGGACTGCATGGGCGTTTCGGTCTACCGCTACAAGGTCTATGCATTCGTCATCAGCGCCGGCTTCGCAGGGCTGGCGGGCAGTTTGTACGCGTACTCCGAGCAGTACATCTCGCCCAACTCGTACAACTTCGAGCTGACCGTGCTCTTCTTGCTCGCGGTGATCATGGGCGGGCGCAAAAGTCGCATCGGCTCGATGCTGGGCGCGGCGATCATCGTGCTGCTACCGAAGCTGCTCGACGACGTCGAGATGTTCCGGTACGTGTCGGTCGGGCTCGCGGTGCTGGTCGTGCTCACGGCCGTGGTCGGCATCCAGCGCGGTCGGCTCACGCCGAAGCAGATGGTCATTCCGGTGGTCGGCAGCATCGCACTCGCCGGGCTTTCATTCTGGCTCAAGACCATGACCGACTGGCGGCTCTCGATCTTCGGCGTGATCATGCTGTTCGTCGTCTACTACCTGCAAGACGGCATCGTCGGCTTCGTGCGCAACGCACTTAACTTGAAGCGGCAAACGCCCGACGCGCAGGTGGCCGGCGCCCCGCTCAAAGGCGCTGACGCCGTCTCGAACGCGAGCCGGACCGGCGCTGGCGGTGAGATCTTGAGCGCCAAGGGCGTGCTGATGCAGTTCGGCGGACTGAAGGCACTCAACAACGTCGACCTCAGCATCAAGCGCGGCACCATCCACGGCCTGATCGGACCCAACGGTTCGGGCAAGAGCACGATGATGAATGTGCTCACCGGCATCTACGTTCCTACCGCTGGCGCGATCGAATTCGGCGGCACCAGCGTGGTGGGTCGAACCTCGTCAGACATCGCGCTCTCGGGCATCGCAAGAACCTTTCAAAACGTGCAGCTTTTCGGCGAAATGACCGCGCTGCAAAACGTCCAGGTGGGCCTGCACCACACGTTCGCGAGCAACTTGTTCGACGTGGCGCTGCACACACCGCGCTACCTTCGCGAGGGGCAGGCGGCAACCGATCGCGCGATGGGCTTGCTGCAATTCGTCGGCCTCGCCGACCTTGCCTTCGAGGAAGCGCGCAACCTGCCTTACGGAAAGCAGCGCCTGCTCGAGATCGCGCGCGCGCTGGCGCTCGACCCGCAGCTCTTGCTGCTCGACGAGCCCGCCGCCGGCTTGACCGCGCCAGACATCAAAGAACTCATCAGCTTCATTCGAAAAATTCGCGACCACGGCATTACCGTGATCCTGATCGAGCACCACATGGATGTGGTGATGAGCATGTGCGACACCGTCTCGGTGCTCGACTTCGGCCAGAAGATCGCCGAGGGCGTGCCCGCTGCAGTGCAAGCGGACGAGAAGGTGATCGAGGCCTACCTCGGCGGCACCGTGGCATAAAGGGGGAACGACGACATGCTCACCATCAACCAACTCGTCGCCGGCTACGGCAAGGTGCAAGTGCTGCACGGCATCTCGATCGAGGTTCCCAAAGGAAAGGTCGTGACCTTGATCGGCTCGAACGGTGCCGGCAAGACCACGACCATGCGCGCCATCTCAGGAATGATCGCGCCTACCGCCGGCGAAATCAGCCTCAACGGCAAGCGCATCGAAGGCCTCGAGTCGTATCACATCGCCAAACTCGGCCTCGCCCATTCGCCCGAAGGACGGCGCGTATTCGCGACGATGACCGTCACCGACAACCTGATTCTCGGCGCCTTCCCGCGGCTCACCGGAAGCCGGCCGAAGGGCGACGTGAAAGGCGACCTCGAACGCGCACTCGAACTGTTCCCGCGGCTCAAAGAGCGCCGTGAGCAACTCGCCGGCACGCTCTCGGGCGGTGAGCAGCAGATGCTCGCGATGGCCCGCGCTGTCATGCTCAACCCCGAGGTCGTGCTGCTCGATGAACCGTCGATGGGCCTGGCGCCCATCCTGGTCGCCGAGGTGTTCAAGATCATCGAACGGCTGAAGGGCGAGGGCGTGACGATGCTGTTGGTCGAGCAGTTCGCCGCTGCAGCCTTGGCCGTGGCCGATTACGGCTACGTGCTCGAGAACGGACGCATTTCGGTTCACGGCCCTGCTGCCCAACTGCGCGACGACCCGGCCGTGAAGGCTGCCTACCTGGGCGGCGGCGGGCACTGATCGCCGGTGTGCCGCGAAGTCGAGTAGCCACGCTGCCAGCCATCCGCGACATGGCCCATGCGCTCGCTCGGATCTGGCACGCGGCAGGCCTTCCGGCCGCGGCGCTCGAGCATGTGACGCTCACTGGCGGCGAGCCGGCGCTGCCTTCGTCGTTCGCGATCGGCACGGCCGCGCAGGCCTCGATAGCCGCGGCTGCCCTCGCCGCTGCCGAGGTTGGCTGCACGCGAAACGGCCTGCGCCAGCAAGTGGCTGTCGACATGCGTCACGCCGCGCTCGAATGCGCAGGTCGCTTTGCCATCGACGGCATAACGCCCGAACCGTGGGACAAGCTCGCGGGCCTGTACCGCGGCAGCGATGGCTGGCTTCGCCTGCACACCAACTTTGCGCACCACCGCGACGGCTTGCTCCGTTTGCTGGGTTTGCCGATCGGCTCCGACACCGTACGCAGCGCGGTAGCAGCGGCGCTCGCACACCGGTGCGCGCTCGACTTCGAGCAGGCTGCCGCAGAGGCCGGTCTCGTTGTCGCCGCGTTGCGCAGCTTTGAGGCATGGGACCGGCACCCGCAGCGCGCCGCGGTGGCCGCCCAGCCGCTGGTTGCCATCGAGCGCATCGGCGATGCCGCGCCTCTCGCATGGCCGGCGTTGCCTCTTGCCGCACGGCCGCTTGCCGGGCTGCGCGTGATCGAGCTGACCCGCATCCTCGCTGGCCCGGTCGGCGGCCGCACGTTGGCGGCTTACGGCGCCGACGTGATGCTGGTCAACGCGCCACACCTGCCCAACATCGACGCCATCGCCGACACCGGCCGCGGGAAGTTGTCGGCGTTAGTCGATCTTCGTGAAATGGCCGGGCGCGATGCGATGCGCGCACTCGTGCGTGACGCCCACGTCTTCATCGAAGGGTATCGGCCAGGCGGCATCGAAGCGCTCGGCTTCGGCCCCGAAATACTGGCTGCGCTGCGACCGGGCATCGTTAGCGTCTCGCTATCGGCTTATGGCAGCGAAGGCCCGTGGGGCGGCCGGCGGGGCTTCGACTCGTTAGTGCAAAGCGCCACCGGCTTCAATTCGGCCGAAGCCGAGGCAGCGGGGGTCGACACACCAAAGGCGCTGCCAGTGCAACTGCTCGACATGGCTACCGGCTTTTTGATTGCTTTTGGTACTGAGGCTGCGCTGCTCCGCCAGCAGCGCGAAGGCGGCAGTTGGCAGGTGCGCGTGTCGCTCGCCCGAACCGCGCAATGGCTGCGCGCGCTGGGGCGAATCGAGGACGGTTTCGGCGCCGCCCCGGCGGACTTTTCCGGCTTGACGGAGACGCGCGCGAGCGGCTTCGGCCAACTCACGGCGACGCGACATGCGGCGATTTTTTCGTCCACGCCGGCGAGGTGGTCGCGGCCTTCGATGCCGCCAGGCACGCATCCTCTCGCTTGGCCTTCGGCCTGACCTGCCCGGCTGCCAAGGACGACGCAAGGCACGAGCTGAAAATGGAGGCGTTCGGTGCTCGAGCGAAGTGCGCACCAGACGTGAACACGGGCGATCAGCACAAGAGGTGCGTGCAAGAATTGCGAACGTCGTCCCGGCCCTTCCCTATTTTGGAATGCAACCCGCTGTGAGCCTGGTTTTCCCCCACACCTTCGTCCCCTGGTTTCGTGCCGTCGCGCCGCACATTCATGCCTATCACGGCAAGACTTTTGTCGTTGCTATCACGGGTGAGCTGATCGCTGCGGGCAAGCTCAATTCGTTCGCACAAGACTTGGCGATCCTTCATGCGATGGGCATCAAGCTGGTGCTCGTGCACGGCTTTCGGCCACAGGTCAACGAACAGCTGCGCTCCAAGGGCCACGCCGCGCGCTACAGCCACGGCTTGCGCATCACCGATGCGGTCGCGCTCGACTCGGCACAAGAAGCCGCGGGCCAATTGCGCTTCGAGATCGAGGCAGCGTTCTCGCAAGGGCTGCCGAACACGCCGATGGCGAACGCAATCGTTCGTGTGGTCTCGGGTAATTTTTTGACTGCGCGGCCGGTCGGCATCGTCGACGGCGTCGACTTCATTCACAGCGGCGTGGTGCGCAAGGTCGACGGTGCAGCAATTCGGCGTGCAATCGACATCGGTGCGATGGTGTTGCTGTCGCCCTTCGGCTTCTCGCCCACCGGCGAAGCCTTCAACTTGACGATGGAAGACGTGGCCACCAGCACCGCCATGGCACTGCAGGCCGACAAGTTGCTTTTCATCACCGAAATCGCCGGCATCCACGAAAACCTGGCCGACGCCGAAAGCCCGATCGACACCGAACTCGCACTCGCCGACGCCGTGAAACTGCTTGCGGCGCTGCCTCGGCCAACACAGCCGACCGACCCCGCCTTCTACCTCCAACATTGCGTGCGCGCCTGCCGCGGCGGCGTTGAGCGCAGCCACATTCTTCCGTTCGCGACCGACGGGGCCTTGCTGATGGAGGTCTTTACCCACGACGGCATCGGCACGATGGTGGTCGACGAGAAGCTCGAGAGCCTGCGCGAGGCCACTTCTGACGACATTGGCGGCGTGCTGCAGTTGATCGAGCCGTTCGAGCAAGACGGCACGCTGGTCAAGCGCAGCCGCACCGAGATCGAACGCGACATCGGCCACTACACGGTGATCGAGCACGACGGTGTCATCTTCGGCTGCGCGGCGCTGTATCCCTACCCCGAGGCTCGCACCGCCGAGATGGCGGCGCTTACGGTCTCGCCGCAGGTGCAAAGCCAGGGCGATGGCGAACGCATTTTGAAGCGTGTCGAACAGCGCGCTCGCGCTATGGGTCTCGACAGCATTTTCGTGTTGACGACCCGCACCATGCACTGGTTTATCAAACGCGGCTTTGCGCAGGTCGATCCTGATTGGCTACCCGAAGCGCGCAAACGTAAATACAACTGGGACCGGCGCTCGCAGGTTCTTGTCAAGAAACTCGGTTGAACCTTTGACCGCTCTGCGATTTTTTTAAGGAGACACATGATGGCGCGCTTGGTGCAATGCATTCATTTAAAAAAAGAGGCCGAAGGGCTGGATTACTCGCCTTATCCTGGTGAGCTGGGCAAAAAAATCTACAACCAAGTCAGCAAGGAGGCTTGGCAAATGTGGATGAAGCATCAAACCATGCTGGTGAACGAAAACCGCCTGAATCTCGCCGATCAACGGGCACGCCAATATCTGGCTCGCCAAATGGAAAATTTCTTTTTTGGAACCGGCGCCGAGCAGCCTGCAGGGTACGTACCACCTTCGGCGGCTTGAATATTCGGGTTTTAGCTGAATATAATGCCGGCGGTTTTTCAGATTCAACCCAAGGAAATCTACATGCCGTCGTTGCAGGAACTCATTGCCCAAAAAGAAGCGCTTGAGCGCGAGATCGAACGCACCCGCAGTCAAGACCGCAGCGATGCGATTGCCAAGGTTACAGACCTGATGTCGCAATACGGTTTGACCACCGCCGATCTCGCGATAAAGAAAACCGGCAAAAGTGGCGGTTCACGTGCTGGCAAGGGCGGCAAGGTCGCGGCAAAGTATCGCAACACCGCCACCGGCGACGCCTGGAGCGGCCGCGGCTTGCAACCCAAATGGTTGAAGGCGGCCTTGGCTTCGGGCAGCAAACTGAGCGACTTTGCAGTTTGAGTCTCAATTGCGCGGTGTACTGATCGTGAAAGCCACCTCAGTCGGTGGCTTTTTGTTGGGCGTGAATGCCCTCTCGAATGCGGGATGACGCTCCTGCAACGATCTCCTACAGTCGCGCACACTTTTAAGCATGCTGCTGTGCCTGATTTCCGAAGTCTCTCGCTCGCCGGTTCCCTAACGTCCCCAGTTGGCACGCGAGCATGGTGGACGCGCATCGCGTTGCTGGCTTGCGCCTACTTCGCGACCGGCAGAATCGGCCTGTCCACGCCGCAGTTCGACGCTTACGTCACCCTGATCTGGCCCCCCGCAGGCATTGCACTCGCCGCGCTGCTGCGCTTCGGTCCCAACGTGTGGCCCGGCGTCTGCTCGGCCTCGCTCGCAGTAGGTTTGTCGGTCGGCATGCCTTTCTGGATGGCCCTGCCGATTGCCTGCGGTAACACGATCGGCCCAATGCTGGGCGCTTGGATACTTCAACGAGAGGGCCTGCATACCGAGCTCGACCGGCGTCGCGACCTGTGGCTCTTTGGTGCTTTCGGCGTGGCTGCGGCAATGCTGATCACTGCCAGCAACGGCACCTTCTGGCTCGCTGCCAACCACAGCGTGCCGTGGGGTGAAGCGCCGACCGCCTGGTTCTTTTGGTGGTTGGGCGACGCGATGGGCGCGCTGGTGGTCGGCATTCCGTTGCTCACCTTGTCCCGCTCGGCGGTCCGCCGAGCCTTCGCCGGCTGGCGCGCACTTGAGACCGCGGTGCTGGTGCTCGGCACGCTCGGCACTGCCGCGCTGGCTTCGGCGTTTGCAAGCAGCGAGCTTCTTGTGCAGTCGCCCCTCTTCTTCGTGCCGCATCTGTTGCTATGCGCGCTGGCAGCGAGGCGAGGCCTTTTTCCGGCTTCCTCTGCCGCGCTGCTGCTGACTGCCGGAACCGTATTCGCGACCGTCCATGGGCTCGGCCCTTTCCAGACGGCAGATCGCAGCCAAGGCGTGGCGCTGTTGGTCGGCTATGTGTGCAGCCTGCTCGCCATGCCGCTGCTGACCACCGCATTGACAGGTGAACTTGCCGCCAACGAGCGACGCTGGCATCTCGCACTCGACGCCTCGCAGATCGGCATAGGCGAGTGGGATCTGCGGCTGGGCCGCATCGAGTTTTCACCTCGCTGGCTCGCCCTCCTTGGCCACAAATCTCAGACATTCGGCGACTCGTTGGAGGCATTCTGGTCGCTGGTTCATCCAGACGATGTCGCCGATGTTCAGCGGGCTTTCGAGACCTTGCGCGCCGACGGCACGCCGAACTGCCGCGTCGAGTGCCGGATGCGGCGACAAGATGGCGGTTGGTGCTTGTTCGAATTGCACGCGCTGGTGGCCGAGCGCGGCGATGCGGGCGAGCCGCTGCGCGTTCTCACGACTGCGCGCGACATCAGCGACGTGCAAGCCGCCCGCGAAGGCCGTGCGCTCTCGGAGAGCGTGTTTCAGCATTTGCACGAAGGCCTGTTGATCACCGACCCGCAGCACCGGGTGATCGAGTCGAACCCGGCCTTCACCGAAATTACCGGCTACGACCGAGACGAGTTGTTGGGTGCAGTGCCAGCGCTCTTGGACCCCCAAGGCGCCACCCTTGAGCACGCGGCGCGATTGGAGGCGATGCGCGACGGGCTTTCGCTCGCCGGCACTTGGCGCGGCGAATTGCGCCACCACCGCCGCAACGGTGAACCTTGCGTCTTGCAACTGAGCGTGACTGCAGTGCGCAACCCCGACGCCAGCGTGCGCAACCACGTGTTGGCCATCGCCGACGCGACCCATGCTCGCGCCCAGTTCGAGCAGCTCCAACGTCAGGCGCATTTCGACGAATTGACCCGTCTCCCTAACCGGGTCAGGCTTGCGCAGATGTTGCAGTCGGCGTTGCAGACCAGCCGCCGAGAAGGTTCGCTGCTGACGGTCTGCTACCTCGACCTCGATCATTTCAAGCCGGTCAACGACCGCTTCGGCCATGAGGCCGGCGACCGACTGCTACTCGATCTGGCCGGCCGCATGCGCCGCAGCCTGCGGTCTTGGGCGGGCGGTGACGACGTGGTCGCGCGGATCGGCGGCGACGAGTTCGTGCTGCTGCTTCGAACCGCCACGCTCGAGGAAAGTCGGCATGCCGTCGAACGCGTTCTGAGCCAGGTGTCGCAGCCGTACGCACTCGGTCTTGTCGACGGGCCGGTGACGGTCACGGCCAGCATCGGCGCAACGGTCTTCCCGCTCGATGGCGCCGACGCAGAAACCCTGCTGCGCCATGCCGACCACGCCATGTACGGCGCCAAGCAGGCCGGCCGAAACGGCTACCTGTTCTTCGATGCCGAGCATGATCGCCGGGCCGAAGCCCGTTTTGTTGCGCTCGGCCGCGTGCAAGAGGCGCTCGATGCCGATGAATTTCGTTTGCACTACCAGCCCAAGGTCGACATGCGAAGCGGCAAGGTACTCGGCGTCGAGGCGCTGCTGCGCTGGAAACACCCCGAGCAGGGTCTGATCGCGCCAGCGCAGTTTTTGCCGTTGATCGAGAATACCGGCCTGAGCATCAGCGTTGGCAATTGGGTGCTGCAGCATGGCATCGACCAGCTCGCCCGCTGGCTGCGCCAGGGGGTGGACATCACCGTCAGCATCAACATCTCGGCGCGCCACCTTCAGGAGCCATTGTTCGCGCAGCACCTTGCCAGCCTGCTCTCCCGCCAGCAGGCGCCGGTCGCGCACCGTCTAATCATCGAAGTGCTCGAGACGGCGGCGCTTGCCGACATCGACTACACCTGCGAGCTGATGGAAGAATGCCGCGCGCTCGGCGTGCGGTTCGCGCTCGACGACTTCGGTACCGGCTATTCCACGTTCACCTACCTCAAGCGCCTGCCTATCGACATGCTGAAGATCGACCGCTCGTTTGTGATCAACATGCTCGAAGACCGCCAAGACCTCGCCATCGTCGAAGGGGTGATCGGCTTGTCGCAGACCTTCGGTTGCTCGGTCGTGGCTGAGGGCGTCGAGACGCAAGCGCAGGCGCGACGCCTGATCGCCAGCGGCTGCGATGTTGGCCAAGGCAACGGCATCGCCGCGGCGATGCCAGCCGAAGCAGTATTCGATTGGGTGAGGGCTTACCGGGGCATGGAAGCCATCAGCGAGACATTTGCGTCAGCTTAAGCGCCGGCAGCCGGCAGCGTTCGCTGGTCAGTCGAGATCGAAGCCGACCTCGACCACCGCTTCTTTTGCCCGGCGCAACGGCTTGAACCGCCACTTGGCCACCGCGGCTAAAGCATCCTCGTTCAGTCGGACGTTACTGCTGGCGACGACTGTCCGCTGGCTGACGCTGCCGTCGGGAACCACAGTGAATCGGACCTGAACCCGACCCGTGCGCAAGGTGCGCATCAGGCTGGGCGGGAACCGCGGATCGGCCCGCAGCACCGCAATCAGCGGTTCGTCGGCGTCTGGCTCGCCCTCTGCTGCAGTGGCAACCGTTGCACGCTCGGGGCTGCCACCGACCGAGTTGACGACCGGGGTGGCTGCGGCCGATTCGGCACCCGCGGGTGCTAATGCGTCCTTGTTCCCGGACGCGGCTGCATTTGCAGTCGGCGCCTTTGCGACACCTGCGACGAGCGCTTTGGGCGACGCGCTCGGCGCAGCGCCGCGGGCTGCGGACGCGGCAGCATCGGCATTGCGAGTTGCTGCCGGTTTCGGCCGAACCGGAGCCACGACAACGGGCTTTTCTTCCCGTACGGGCGCCAGCTTTCGCGGCTTGTCAGAGTGAATCAGGATCCATTTAAAGACCTTGTCGGTGTCTCGCTGCGCACGCTCGCTTGCCGTGAAATCGCCCGCCGCAGCAGATGCCGAAACAGAGGGCGTCGGCTGTGATTGAGCCGATTCGGGCACCCCAGCGAACAGCGTCAAGAGCAGCGCCATGCCGACACGCACGACGAGCGCAGGCAATCGATCCAGAAACATCACGGGCCTCCCGGAGGGCTAATGGGCCACGGACGGGCCGCTCGCTTCCTGATGCCGACGATCAGTCGGCGAGCGGGAATTTCAGACCCGGTGTCATCGCCGCCGGTTCACGGCGGATGGCGCCGCTCAGTCTAATGCGCCAGCATGGCGGGACGATCGCGCCGACCGATGAACTTCGTGCGAAGTTAGACTCAGACGGTGATTCCGCCAACCTTCATCCAAGATTTGTTGTCGCGGGTCGACATCGCCGAAGTAGTCGGGCGACATGTGCAGTTGAAGAAAGGTGGCGTCAACCTGAGCGGGCTCTGCCCCTTTCATGCCGAGAAGTCACCGAGCTTCACGGTCAGCCCGAGCAAACAGTTCTATCACTGCTTCGGTTGCGGCGCGAACGGCGATGCGATTCGTTTCTTGACAGAGTTCAGCGGCATGACTTTCATCGATGCGGTCAAGGATCTATCGCAGCAAGTCGGGCTGCAGGTGCCTGAAGAAGATTTGTCACCGGCCGAACGTGAGCACGCCGCCACGCAGAAACAGCGTCGCTCCACATTAACCGAGGTGCTTGCCAAAGCGGCAGATGCCTACCGCAAGCACTTGAAGGCGAACCCGCGAGCAGTCGACTACTTGAAAGGTCGCGGCCTCAGTGGCGAGATTGCCGCGCAGTTTGGCCTGGGCTACGCGCCAGACGGCTGGCGCAGCTTGGCAAGTGTCTTTCCGAGCTACGACGACCCGCTGCTCGAGGAAAGCGGCATGGTCATCGCGAAGGCTGCAGAAGACGACACGTCGGATGGGTCGGGTGCTGGGTCGCCCCAAGCCGCCTCGCATGCCCTCGGGGGGGCGGCCGATGGACCCGGCGTCCGAGTGGCGTCGTCAGCCAAACGCTACGACCGTTTTCGCGACCGAATCATGTTCCCGATTCGCTCGGTGCAAGGCGATGTAATCGGCTTCGGCGGCCGGGTGCTCGATAGAGGCGAGCCAAAGTATCTCAACTCGCCCGAAACGCCGGTGTTTAGCAAAGGGCGCGAACTCTACGGTTTGTTCGAAGGTCGGGCAGCGATACGACAACGCGGCTACGCGCTGGTGGTCGAGGGCTACATGGACGTGGTTGCGCTGGCTCAGTCCGGCTTCGCCAACGCGGTGGCCACCCTTGGCACCGCATGCACTGCTGACCACCTCCAGAAACTGTTCCGGTTTACCGAATCGGTGGTCTTCAGTTTCGATGGCGACAAGGCGGGTCGGCGCGCAGCGGGTCGCGCGCTTGAGGCCAGCCTTCCGCACGCGACCGACACCCGCACGATTCGTTTCTTGTTCTTGCCGACCGAGCATGACCCTGATTCGTATGTGCGCGACCACGGCGCGGCCGCGTTCGAGTCCTGCGTGGCGCAGGCCGTGCCCTTGTCGCGCCAGCTCATCGAAGCCGCCTGCGAGGCCTGCGACCTCAAAACGGCTGAGGGCCGCGCCCACATGCTCGCGAACGCGAAGCCGCTCTGGAGTGCCCTACCCGACGGCACGTTAAAGCGCCAACTCATCGCCGACATCGCGACCGCGGCACGCGACGATGCCGAGCAGTTGCTGCGTCAGTGGGGCCAAGTCAACATTCGGCCCATTGCACGGGGTCAGACAGAGCGGCCGCCGGTCACGCGCCGCATCAATCGCGTCAGCAAAGGTGCCGCCAATCTGCTCGACCGCGCCATCTGGTTGCTGTTGCACCGAAGCGAACTCTGGACTGCGGTAGACGGCGAGACCCACGACTTGCTGGCCGCCCAACCCGCTCCCTACGACGCCTTCTTCGGTTGTATCGAACGCTGCGTGCACGAGCATGGCCCTCTCGGGCCGGCTGCGCTGCTGGGCGAGTTGCGCACGCGTGCCGAGCTCGACAACACGGGCCGGGCGGTGCTGGCACGGATCGGCGATTTTCACGACCCCGAACCTGACGCCGACATCGGTCATGAGCTGTCGCTGGTGGTGGGCAAACTTCGGCTGAACGCAGTCGACGAGGAACTTAAGTTGCTCTTCGATCTTGAGGCTCAAACGCCGGACACACTCACCCGCAGTCGCGAACTGATGACGCAGCGAAAGAGCCTCAAAGCCTAGTCGCAACTCGATTTCGGCACGTTGAACGTTATAATCCTCCGCTGACGTCAGAGTGACAAGAGCAACAGCAGCACCTCCGGGCTCCGGCCACCCTTTGAACAAGGGTCCCCTTTGGGAGTTTCGGGCCAAACTTTCCCGCAAGGGCTGCCTTTCGGAATACGCCAGAGCTCAAGTGAAAGAGCACTTTGGCGAATCCCCGGAAAATGTTTGCCCCCCGCTTGTCTGCCTGCATGTCTGCTTGCAACCGGGCCGAATTTCTTCCGCACATGATTGACTTGAATTGCGCGCCTCTGCGCGCAACTCGTAGATCAGTGGCGCCAGCGCGTGAGCCCACCAATATCCGAGGATTTCCATGACCGCGAAAAAGACTGCCCCCGCACCGGACTCCAAGGCTGCGCCCGCCACCAAGACGGCCGCCAAGTCGAAGGCAAATGAGCTGACCAAGAAGGCGGCCAAGCCTGCAGCGAAAGCGGCGGTGAGGGTGGTCGAGAGCGCGGCGGTCACAGGCAAGGCGGCTCGGAAGCCGGCCAAGAGCGACGACAAGGCCAAGAAGTCCGACGACAACGACGTTGATCTGTCCGATCTCGAGTCCGACCTCGAAGGTGAGCCCGAGGTCGAGGCGGCGACTGACGAAACCAAGGTCAAGGCCAAACCGCTTCGGATGAAGGTCTCGCGAGCAAAAGAACGCGCATTGATGCGCGAGTTCGGTCTCGAAGAAACCGCGCTGACCGAAGAAGAAGCAACCAAGCGACGCCAGGAGCTCAAGACCCTCATCAAGATGGGCAAGACGCGTGGATTCCTGACCCACCAGGAGATCAATGACCACCTGCCCGAGAAGCTTGTCGACAACGAAATCCTCGAGGCGATCGTTTCGATGCTCAATGACATGGGCATCGCGGTTTACGAACAGGCGCCCGACGCGGCGACGCTGCTGATTGCCGGAGGTGGCACCACCACTGCGACCGAGGAAGAAGCCGAAGAGGCTGCCGAGGCCGCGCTCTCGACCGTCGACTCCGAATTCGGCCGCACCACCGACCCGGTGCGCATGTACATGCGCGAGATGGGCACGGTCGAGCTGCTGACGCGCGAGGGCGAGATTGAAATCGCCAAGCGCATCGAGGGCGGTCTGCAGGCCATGATGTACGCGATCAGTGCGTCACCGACCACGATCGCCGAGATCCTCAGCTATGCCGACAAAATCGGCTCGGGCGACATGAAGATCTCGGAAGCCGTCGACGGTTTTGTCTCTGTAGACGAAGCCGACGACTACGTGGCCGAGGAAGACGTCGACTTCTTCGACGAAGAAGACGACGACGACGGCCAGGGCGGCAGCAAAGCGCTGACCAAGAAGCTCGAAGAGTTGAAGGTCTCGGCGCTCGTCAAATTCGAAGCGCTGCGGATCAACTTCGACAAGATGCGCAAGGCGTTCGAGAAAGAGGGCTACCAGTCGCCCGCCTACAACAAGGCGCAGCAGGCAATCAGCGCCGAGCTGATGACAATTCGCTTTACGGTCAAGACCATCGAAAAGCTCTGCGGCATCTTGCGCTCGCAGGTCGACGACGTACGCCGCTACGAGCGTGAACTGCGCAAAATCCTGGTCGACAAATGCGGCATGCCGCAGGACTACTTCATCAAGCACTTCCCGGCCAATCTGCTCAACCTGAAATGGGCCGAAAAGGAAGCAGCGGCTAACAAGCCCTACAGCGTGATCCTCGCGCGCAACCTGCCGCCGGTTCAAGAGCTGCAGAAGAAGCTGACGGACCAGCAAGCCAAGGCCGTGGTGCCGCTCGACGATTTGAAGCGGATCAACAAGCGCATGAACGAAGGCGAAAAGGCCTCGCGCGATGCGAAGAAAGAGATGATCGAGGCCAACCTGCGCCTTGTGATTTCGATCGCCAAAAAGTACACCAATCGCGGTCTGCAGTTTCTCGACTTGATTCAAGAGGGCAACATCGGCTTGATGAAGGCGGTGGACAAGTTCGAATACCGTCGCGGCTACAAATTTTCGACCTACGCGACGTGGTGGATCCGCCAGGCAATTACCCGATCGATTGCCGATCAGGCGCGCACGATCCGCATCCCGGTGCACATGATCGAGACGATTAACAAGATGAACCGCCTGAGCCGCCAGCACTTGCAGGAGTTCGGTTTCGAACCCGACGCACCAACGTTGGCCGAGAAGATGGAGATTCCAGAAGACAAGATTCGCAAGATCATGAAGATCGCGAAAGAGCCGATCTCGATGGAGACGCCGATCGGCGACGACGACGATTCGCACCTTGGCGACTTCATCGAAGACACCAACAACACCGCACCGATCGAAGCGGCGATGCAGGCGGGCTTGCGAGATGTGGTGAAAGACATCTTGGACTCGCTCACGCCTCGCGAGGCCAAGGTGCTGCGCATGCGCTTCGGCATCGAGATGTCGACCGATCACACGCTCGAAGAGGTGGGCAAGCAGTTCGACGTGACGCGTGAGCGGATCCGTCAGATCGAAGCTAAGGCGATTCGCAAGCTCAAGCACCCCAGCCGCTCTGACAAGCTTCGCACCTACCTCGATACGCTGTGACTTCCCGGCCCCGAGCACCTCGCGGGGCCGTTGTTTCCTGGCGTGCTCGCGGCGCCGTTCGGGCTGCTCAGGCGAGCGCGTCGCGATAAACTCTTAGCATGACAGGCGCCTCGCACCCCGCATGACCGAGATCGTCGAACGCACGGTGCTGTTCGCCGATTTGCGTGGCAGCACGTCGATGTACGAGACGCTCGGCAATGCCGACGCGACAGCGGTTGTGACTCAGAGCATCGCGCTGTTGGCACGTATCGTCGAGCACCACACCGGCCGCGTTGTCAAAACGCTGGGCGACGGGCTGATGGCAATGTTCGAGTCGCCTGAAACTGGCGTGGCGGCGGCCGATGACATGCACGATTCGCTCGAGCGAATCGGCGCCCCGGGAGATGGCGCGTTGTCGATTCATGCGCGCATCGTGCCGCTCAAGTTGCAGTGCGGCCTGGCGCACGGTGAAGTCATCGAAATGTCGGGTGACGTCTTCGGTGACGCCGTCAACGTTGCGGCGCGTTTAATCGACCACGCAGGCGACAACGAAACGCTGGTCACCGCGAATGTGATCGACGGGCTGGCAACGTCACAGCAATCGCGATTTCGCAGCCTCGACCGAATGCAGTTACGCGGCCGCGTCGAGCCAGTCCACGTGTACTTGCTCGAGGCGACGCGTCGTGTGGGCGATTCGGCCGCCACGGCATTCGGCGACTTTGCATCGCCAGTGGCCGAACCCGAAGGCATCCGGCTGGTATGGCTGGACCAGAACCATGTCTATGCGGGCACCAGCCTGCCGCTGATTTTGGGTCGCAGCCCGCAAGCGACATATATCATCGACGATACGCGCGTGTCGCGCTCGCACGCCCGAATCGTCTGGCACGGCGGCACCTTTCAGCTGACCGACCTCAGTTACAACGGCACCTATGTGCGCTTCGACCACGACCCCG
>JAYUWC010000156.1:0-17055 GCA_043753755.1 Rhizobacter sp. | reverse complement strand
CCAACGCGAGGTGCATCTCGCCGGTGAAAGCGTTGAGCGATTGGGGGCGATTCAAGGTCAGCGTCGCCACCGCGCCGACTTGTGTGCTGATCACCAGCGGTTCTGACATGCGCGTCTCCCCAACACATTGGCCCCTTTGCGGCCCACTTTGGAACAACAAAGTCGACCAAGCGGTCAGCAAAGTCTAGTGCGGTTTAGGGCGCTTGAACCGAAGCCGACGAAGCCCGGCCACGGGGCTTACCCGCGGGTTTTGAGAAACGCGATGAGGCCACGCTCAGCCGGCGACAGACCGGCCCGACGCGTCGTCGCCGCTGTCGGTGTGACCACCGTCTCGCCGGCGAGCAGCGCCAGCACACATGGGTGCACATAGGCCTTGCGACACACCGCCACCGTGTTGCCGAGCCGAGCCGCAACTTCACTCAGCAGCCGTTTGGCGCCGGCAAGCGTCGGCTGCCCGGCCTTGGCGGGATCCAACTCGCACCAAAGCTGCAGTGCCAACACGCTTGCGTGCCAGGTTCGAAAGTCTTTGGCGGTGAACTCGCCACCACTCGCGTCGCGCATGTAGTCGTTGACATCGCCAGAGCCGAGCGCGCGCGTCTCGCCGGCTGCGTCGAGGCACTGAAACAGCTCCTGCCCGCGCAATGACTGACACCGCTTCACGACCCGAGCCACGCGTGCATCTTCGAGCGAAACATCGTGCATCACGCCGCTCTTGCCACGAAAGCGCAGTGCGAGTTCGCTGCCGCGCACTGTCACATGGTGGCTGCGCAAGGTGGTCAGGCCGAACGAGCCGTTGCTGCGCGCGTACTCGTCGTTGCCGACCCGCACCAGCGTCGTGTCGAGCAGCCGTACGAGGGCGGCAAGCACCGTGTCGCGTTCGACCCGTTGGCCGACCGGCGCTGCCAGATCGCGCTTCACTTGCGAGCGAATGCGCGGCAGTGCCGCGCCGAAGTCGAGCATCCGGTCGAACTTGGTCTCGTCGCGCGCGCTGCGCCACAAAGCGTGATAACGGTATTGCTTGCGACCCCGCGCATCTCGACCGGTGGCTTGCAGGTGGCCGTCGGCCCGGGTGCAGATCCACACCTGCTGATACGCCGGCGGGATCGCGAGCTGCCGGATGCGCGCGAGTTCGTCCGCATCGCGCAGCGGCTTGCCGTCGGGCCGACGATAGGCAAAGCCGTTGCCGCGGCGAACGCGCGCAATGCCCGGCGCCTCGTCGTTGACATAAACAAGCCCCCGTGGCGTGACAGTTGCAGGCTCTTGCGCAAGCGACCTGTCGGAAGCCGTCACCGCCTTCACAAGTCGCTGCCTTTGGCAATGGGGTGACGGCCTTTCGGCAATTCGAACGACAGCGCTTTGGCAGCGCGAATCAACGTTTGACGTGTCGCCGCCTCCGCCCAAGGTTCGTTGCCAACGCTCAGACGAGCTGCCACGGTGCGCACGGTCCAGTGCGCGCCACCGGTGACCTGCGGCAACTCGCTCCATGCGATCGGCACCGAGACGCCCAGCCCGGGCCGCGCCCGCGCCGACCACGCTGCAGCGGTGGTCGCGCCCCAGCCGTTGCGCAGGTAGTCGATGTAGATCTTGCCGACCCGGTTGCGCGGTCCGCTCTTGGCAACGAATCGTTGTGGCAACACGGCGGCCATGTGTTCGACGATGGCTTGCGACATCGCACGCACCGTCTGCCAGGCATCGCGCGGCGCCAGCGGCACCACCACGTGCAAGCCCTTGCCGCCACTCGTCTTGAGCAGCGACTTCAAACTCAGCTCGTCGAGGAAACCACGAACCAGCTGTGCCGCCTCACGTACTGCAGGCCAGTCGACACCCTCGCCCGGGTCGAGATCGAACACCATGCGGTCAGGGCGAGGCATCGTGCGCGTGACCATGTTCCAGGTGTGAAGCTCGACCACATTCATCTGCGCGGCCGAGACCAGACCCGCGGCCGATGCGACGACCAACAGCGGCGCGTGTCCCGGGTCGAGCGCGGCATCTAGCTGCTCGATACCGGCAAGTGCGTGGTCATCGGCGTGCTTCTGAAAAAACTGTGGGCCGCTGACACCCTGCGGCGCCCGCACGAGCGCAACCGGCCTGGCTTTGAGATGTGTGAGCAGGAATTTGCCAACCCGCTCGAAATGCTCGGCGAGTTCGCCCTTGGTCACGCCACTGGTCACGTCGATGACGCGCTCGGCATGGGTAATGCGGCTGGCGGTGGGCGCTGGCTTGCGACGTGGCATCGAGACCTCGCCTGAGGGTTCGTCCATGACGATCTGCCGCGCCGGTTTGTCGCGGCGCAGGCCATGGAACACCGCGTGTCTCACGCGGCCGGTCGCGGTCCACTGCGCGAACGACACTTCGGCCAGCAGCTCGGGCTCGACCCAACGCGGTATCGAGTCCTTGCGAGCCCCCACCTTTGCCGGCGCATCGACGAACGGGCTGCGGTTCGCAGCAATAGCCTTCAGCTGATGCCGAATAGAGGCGAGCATGCGCTCGTCGAACCCGCTACCGACGTTACCGGCGTAGCGTAGCTGGCCGTGCGGGCCGTGCACGCCGAGCAGCAGTGAGCCGATGCCCGAGCGCGAGCCTTTCGGGTCGGTGTAGCCGCCGATCACGAACTCTTGCCGATGACCGGTCTTGAGCTTGACCCAATCCGTCGAGCGCGCCGAACGGTAGGTCGACCCCAGCCGTTTGCCGATCAAGCCCTCGAGCCCTGCGGCGCGTGCAGACGCCAACAGGCTGGCCGGGTCGCCGTCAAAGGCATCGCTGAAGCGAACGCTCGCCGGCTTGCCGCCTTGCGCGATCAATCGTTGCAACAGTGCGCGGCGCACGCTCAGCGGCTCGCCGCGCAGATCGAGGCCGTCGTGATACGGAAGGTCGAAAACGAAGTAGGTCAGCGCACGCGTCTGGAATTTTTCAAACGCGTTTTGCAAAGCCTGGAAGTCGGGTATGCCGTCGTCGTTCAAGGCGACCAACTCGCCGTCTAGCCAACAAGGTGCAAGCTTCAACGCACCCAGCGACTTGACCAGCGCCGGCAGCTTTTCGGACCAGTCATGTCCGTTGCGTGTGAAGCAGCGCACCGATGCGCCGTCGATGCGGGTCAACAGCCGGTAGCCGTCGAACTTGATCTCGTATTGCCAGTCGCTGCCGGCGGGGATGTGGTCGACCAACGTGGCGAGTTGAGGCGCCAACTTGACGGGCAACGCGGCCGGGCGCGGGGGCTTGGTCGCGCTGGGTTTCGGGCGCAACTTCGACACGCCGTCGGGTTGCGCAACGAGCACATCGAACTCACCGGCCTTGCGGGCTTCGGCATCCCGCTCTTTCATCAACAACCAAACCGGTTGGCGCTCGGCCGCTCGCGGTTTCATCCGTACCAAGGCCCACCGACCCCGCAGCTTGACGCCTGCGAGATCGAACTTGAAATGGCCCTCGCGAAACCCCGCCTGCGCGTCCCCGACCGCCGACCACGTGCCGCGGTCCCAGAGGGTTACGGTTCCTGCGCCGTATTGCTTGGGCGGAATCGTGCCCTCGAAATCGGCATACGACAGCGGGTGGTCTTCCACCTGCACCGCCATTCGTTTGACTTCTGGGTCGAGGCTCGGGCCTTTTGGCACCGCCCAGCTTTTGAGGGTGCCATCGAATTCGAGTCGAAAGTCATAGTGAAGGCTACGTGCCGCGTGCTTCTGAATGACGAAAGACAAGCTGTGGCCAGCGGTGACCGGCGACCCCCGCGGCTCCGAGGTGAGCGCGAAGTCTCGCTTTCGTTCGTACTCGGCGAGCGGAGCGTGGCCAGTCGCCATCGTGCGCTAACTCGCGCGGCGCTTCTTGGCAGGCGCAGGTGGGGCGGGCGGTTTGTTGCCCTTCAAACTCTGCTTCAGCAACTCCGTCAAGTCGATGATATCGGCCGACTTCAACGCCGGTTCAGCTGCTTCCGGCTGCACCACGGTTTCGGTTTCTCCGGCCTCGACCTTCCGGCAAATCAAGGCTTTGACCTGCTCCGAAAATGAGTCGCGGTAGTCACCCGGCTCGAATGGCCGGCTCATATCGCCAACGAGTTGCGCCGCCATCTTCATCTCGGCGTCGGTCAAGCCTGCCGCCTTGGTGCCTTCGGCAGGCAGGTTCAGATCACTCCAGGGCTTGATGTCAGCCCCCCAACGCAGGAGGTTCAGCACGAGCGCCGGACCGACCGGTACCAGCGCCGCGAGGTGCTGGCGCGTCTGGATCACGACACGCGCCAAGCCGATGCGCTCGGTCTTCAACAGCGTCTCGCGCAGTAGCGCGTAAACCTTCGCGCCCTTGCCGATCGGCGCCAGGTAATACGGCCGGTCAAGGTACACAAAAGGAATGTCACTTGCCGCGACGAAAGCCTCGATATCGATCGACTGCGTCGACCTCGGATAGGCCGCAGCGATCTCCTCATCCGTCAAGACCACATAGTGGCCGTCCTCGACGGCGACACCTTTGACGATGTGTTCTTTCGTGATCTCTTTGCCGGTTTTCTTGTTGACGCGTTTGTAGCCTACGGGGTCCATGCTGCGTTTGTCGAGCCAGTCGAAATCGATGCCGTGCTCGGCCGTGGCGGTGTGCAGGCTGACCGGGATGTGCACCAGCCCGAAGCTGATCGCCCCTTTCCACAGTGTGCGGGGACCCGGCATCGCTCAGTGCAACTCGTAAACACGAACCAACGCATGGGCAGCAGGTGCAGGCACGACCGCACTGAGCATCTGGTCGCGCTTCATGGGCCACTCCCTGGCAGTGCGCAGCAGCCCATCGAGAATGAAGCCGTCTTCTTCGATGACTTCACCGAGCAACTGTTGTTCGCCGTCGAACAACAACACTCGGCGGGCGTCGTCGAGGATCAACAGGAATCGCGCAGAAATTTGCATGCTGCGATGCTATGCAGCGGCTTGGGGCTCTGCCGTCAGCGAGGCCCGATTCAACTGTCAGAGGCCACCTACGATGTGGGTCTCGTTGCGCTGCATGCGTGCGCCATGCAAATCGTGCCCCTTACTCGTGGGCTAGGCGTCAACCGGCGCCCGGTGCAAAATGCCATAGGAAATCTCCGATGCGACCCGACGCCCACGGAGCACCGCTAAGCCGGAGAAACGCAGTCATGGAACCCACCTACTTCGCCCAATACCGCGGTTTTGAGTTGCAGTGCTCACCCGAACGCATTGGCGAGAACGCTTTTGCGCCGCGTCTCGTGATTCATGACACGAGCGAGTCGGTCAGCCTCGAAATTCCGCTGACTGTGCCGACTCCGCCATTCACCAATCCCACGGTCGCCGCGCACCAGGCATTCGCACACGGCCGGCGCTGGGTCGACAGCGGATTCGACACCGCTTTCGCAGCCGCCGAAATTACCGGGACGAAGTTGCTCGAGGGTTAGCAGTTTTCCACCCGATCTCAAAAAACGGGCACCACCAAGCGCCGGTTTTCGTTTGCGTCACGGAAGAGGCACACCGGCACCCGCGTCAGCGCCCGCGGGTTGCTCGGGATCGAACGGCCGCACCCCTAACACGGCGACATGGCGCTCGACATCTGCCGTCAACTGCGCCAGCTTTCGCGAGAGCGCGCGCCAGTCGCGAATCGACTCGTCGACCGGGTCCATTGGGTAGTAAACCTTGTGACCCTTGCCCTTAGAAGCCGAGATCGCAAAACGCACCAGGTCGTTCAATTCGAAGGCGCAGTCGAGCATCAGGCGTCGGGTTTCGCTGGTGTGATTCGCAATCAACGCCCGTCGGTGCGGGGTCAGCTCCATGCGGCTCCTTGAACAAAAAAAGCCTGCCCCTCGCGGGGCAAGCTTTGTTCGAATTGACGTGTGACTGGTGGGCGATGAGAGGGTCGAACTCCCGACATCCTCCACGTCAAGGAGGCGCTCTACCACTGAGCTAATCGCCCGAAGCCCAAAAATGTACCACAGCCTATTTGCGTCGTACCGAGCGGATACCGGCGATGCGGCCGACCAAGCCGAGCACATGCGCGACGCGCGCCGCGTCTGCGACTTCGATCGTAAAAGTCATCCAGGCAGTGCCTCCGCTGGTGTCTTTGACGGATTGCGTTTTGACGCCGGTGACGTTCATCTTCTCCTTTGCGAACAACTCGGTGATGTCGCGCAGCAAGCCTTGCCGGTCGGCCGCTTCGACCATCACGTCGACCGGGTACAGCGCCGCTTTGTCGCCCCGCGGCGCACCCCAGGCGACTGCGATCGTGCGCTCTGGCGTTCGTAAGGCCATTTGCCTGAAGTTAGAGCACCTCGCGCGGTGCACCGCGACGCCGCTACCGCGGGTCACATAGCCGCCGATCGCGTCCGGTGGCGCCGGGCGACAGCAACGCGCCAGGCTCGTCAGCAGCGATTCCACACCCACCACCAGTACCCCACCCTTGGGCGGTGTGACCTCGCTGCGGCGCAGCGCGATCAAATCATCCGGCGACGGCAGCGGCTCGGCGGGCCGCAGCAGGGTCTCGATGTTGCGCAGCGAGAATTCGTCCTTGCCGACGACTTCGAATAGCGCATCGGCCCCGCGAAACCCGAGCTGCGCCGCCAGGTCGTCGAGCTTCATCGAGGTCTTGCCTTCGCGCTGCAACAGCTTTTCGACGGCCTCGCGCCCGCGGGCGATCGTCTCTTTCTGCGCCAACGCGTTGAACCAGGCGCGCACCTTGGCCTTGGCGCGTGAACTCTTCAAATAGCCCAACTCGGTGTTGAGCCAGTCGAGCGAGGGGCCGCCTTCTTTGGCCGTGATCACGTCGACCGTCTGACCACTCGCGAGAGCGGTGTTGAGCGGCACCATCGCACCGTCGACGCGCGCGCCACGGCAGCGGTGCCCGAGGTCGGTGTGCAGCGAGTAGGCGAAGTCGACCGGCGTCGCGTTGCGCGGCAACTCGACCACGGCTGCTGCCGGTGTGAAAACGTAGATGCGCCCGTCCGGTGGCGATTCGACGCTGCCATGAACGGCAATTGCACCGACCGTATCGCGCTCCCAGGCCAGCAGTTGCCGAAGCACCGACCTGCGCGCTTCGGCGATACGCTCCTGCTGACCGGCCTCGGCGCTGATGCCAGCGTAGCCCTTGGAGCCTGCATCTTTGTAAGCCCAGTGCGCGGCCACACCATTCTCGGCATGCTCGTGCATCGCGTGGGTGCGGATCTGCACTTCGACCGCGCGGCCGTCGGCATCTTGAACGACGGTGTGCAACGACTGGTAGCCGTTGGGCTTGGGGCGTTCGATGTAGTCATCGAACTCGCCCGTCACCGGTCGATAGAGTTCGTGCACCCGGCCCAGCACCGCGTAGCAACTGGCGACATCGGGCACGATCACCCGCACCGCGCGTACATCGAACACCTGCGCAAAGTCGAGCTGCTTGCCCTGCATCTTTTTCCAGATGCTGTAAAGGTGTTTCGGCCGGCCCTGCACTTCGGCCTTCAGCCCGCGCGCGCGCAAGTCGTCGGCGAGCCCGTTGCGGAAGTCTTCGACCCGCGCCTCGCGTTCGACGCGCCGCTCATCGAGCAAGCTGGCCACCTGCTGGTAGGACTCCGGATGCAAGAAGCGGAACGCCAGATCTTCGAGCTCCCACTTGATCTGCCAGATGCCGAGCCGATTCGCGAGCGGCGCGAAAACCTGCAGCGACTCGGCCGCCAGCGAGGTCGGGCACGGCCGCTTGCTCGCCGCGAAAAAACGCAGCGTTTGCAGCCTCGAGGCCAAGCGCAGCAGCACCACCCGAAGATCGCGCGAGAACGCGAGCAACATCTTGCGAACACGCTCGGTCTGCTGCGCGCGGGCCTCGACGCCCAGCTCGGCCTCGCGCGCAGCCCGCTGCAGTTGCACCAGCTTGCGCGTGCCCGCGACCAGGCTCGCATGCGAAGGGCCGAACGCCTTGGCGATAACCTCTTCGGGCTTGCTGAGGTAGTCGCCGGCGTAGACAAGGTAGGCCGCGGCACGCATCGTCGGCGCTGCGCCGATGCCCTGCAAAATTTGCGCAACCGCGTCGGCGTGCGCTAGCGCGTCTTCGAAGGTGTCGAGTGCCTGACCACTGAGCAGCGGCTCGGCGAAGGCGCGCGCACGAACCAGCTGCGCGGTCTCCGCCGCGGCGTCAGGGTGTTCGTCGAGCAGTTGAACGATGGGCGCGGCATCGACGCGTGCACCGAGCACGCTGGTCTTCATGTTGGCGCTTCGGCTTCTAACAAAAATGCGCGCACCGCGTCGATCTGATCCGTTGCAACCAACGTCGGCGCATGGCCCACGCCCGCGAACTCGATGACACGCGCCTTCGGGCCGCGCGCGGTCATGGCCTGCGCTGTCGAGCGGCTGAGCAAATCGGAATCCGCACCGCGCAGCAGCAAGGTCGGGCAGCGAATCGCGTCGAACGCGGCCCAGGCCATCGCCTCGCCTGCGGCTGCGATCTCTGGCGTGACGGCCTTGAACGGCGCGGCGATGGCCGGGTCGTAGTGCAACTTGAACGCGCCGCCGTCGGCGACCAGCATCGGTTGCGACAGTGCCAGCCACTGCGCGCGCGAGTGCGGGCCGAAGCCGGCCGAGATCGTCTGCAAGTAGTCGGCGGCCTCATCGAGACTCTTCCAGCGCAGCGGTCGGCCGAGGTAGCTGCCGATGCGCAACAGCGCCTGGTATTCGATCGTCGGGCCGACATCGTTCAATACGAGCCGCGAAATCGGGGATCGCTCGAGCGACGCGAGGCCCAGCCCGATCAGCCCGCCCATCGAGGTTCCGACCCAATGCACCGTCTCGGCATTCACCCGCGACAGCAAAGTCACCATGTCGGTGACGTAGGCCGGGACCTGGTAGCCACGCGCGTCGGTCAGCCTATCTGAGCGGCCGCGGCCGACGACATCGGGGCAAACGACGCGGTAGTCGGCGCACATCACTTGCGCCAAGGTATCGAAGTCACGGCCCTGCCGCGAGAGCCCGTGCACGCAAACCAATACACGCGGGTTGGCGGCGTCGCCCCACTCCCAGTACGCCATGCGGTGCAGGCCGGCGGCGCCCAGGCACTGCACGTGGTTCAGGCGCGGCTCGTTCATGTTGGATGCGGTTGAAGCTCGAGAGGCCGTCATCGTAAAGCCGGCAGCGAGCGCAGGCGCGCTCCGGGTCACTTGGTCATTTGCACCGTGCCGTTGACGACCACTGTCACGCTGCCTTTGCCGGGCTCGACCGGCAGCGCATCTTCGGACGCCACTGAGGCGACGCGAGCCTGCATCAACATCGGCCGCGGGCCGGGCTGCTGCTCGTTGGTCTGCACGTTGACCTCGCGCAGCGCATAGCCCAAGTAGCCGAACTGCTTCGCGTAGTCGGCCGCCTTGGCGCGGTAGCGCGCGATCGCCTGGGCCGCCACGTCACCTTCGGAGCGCTCGCGCAGTTCACGCGAGAGACCGTAGCCGACACGGTTGATCGCGAGCGTGGTGACTCGCCCGGTCAGCTGGCCGATGGCCTGCATGTCGCGGCCCTCGACCACCATTTCGGTGCTGCCCTGCCAGCCGTTGATCGTGCCCTTGTTGGTGTAGCGCGGCGAGAGCGAGAAGTTGCCGGTCTGCACGTCGACCTGCCCCGGCCTGGCGGCCTTGCGTGCTTCGGTGAGTGCCGCTTCGAGCGCTTGCCTCAGCTGCGATTGCACGGTCGCTGCGTCGGCGCCTTCGCGGGTGGTGCTGAAGGTCACGCTCAAAAGGTCTTTGGTGACCTCGAGCGTGGCGCTGCTGGTGAGGCTGACCACGGCTTGAGGCGGCGTCGTTTCGGCGGCAAAAGCCAAAGGCACGGTCAGCGCGAATGCGAGGGCGGCCGAAGCCGGAGACAGGTAGCTGAGCGACATCATCGAGTTCCTTGAAAAGTAGTTGTCGGACTTGCGCCGGCCGGCAGCATGCCTGCCCACCGTTATACGTTTTGCACCCTGAAAGCGGGGTCAAACCGCCAACAGGCTCAGTTGTAACAGCTGGTCAGACCTGCCGAAAACGCAGTGTTTTCACGCCCAGAATCCTCGCTGTTACAAATAAGGAGCGACCTCCCCATGACGCCAACCACCAACCCGCGCCCCGACCGCATCGTCGTGGTCGACGACGACGCCCGCATCCGCGATCTGTTGCGCCGCTACCTGACTCAAGAAGGCTTCGAGGTGCTGTTGGCCGAAGACGCGAAGGCGCTCAACCGGTTGCTAACGCGCGAGACGGTGCATCTGATCGTGCTCGACCTGATGCTGCCCGGCGAAGACGGCCTCTCGATCTGCCGCCGCCTGCGAGCTGCGAACGACGTGACGCCCATCATCATGTTGACCGCGAAGGTCGAAGACGTCGACCGCATCGTCGGTCTCGAGGTCGGTGCCGACGACTACTTGCCCAAGCCCTTCAACCCGCGTGAGCTGCTCGCCCGGATCCACGCCGTGCTGCGACGCAGGCCCACGCTCGAAGCCCCGGGTGCCCCGGCACTCGAGGCGCAGACCGTGACCTTCGGCCCGTTCGAGTTCGACCTTGCACTGCGCCGGTTGTCGAAAGAAGGTGAACAGATTGCCCTCACCACCGGCGAGTTCTCGATGTTGAAGGCGCTGGTGCGCCACCCGCGCCAGCCGCTGAGCCGAGACAAACTCGCGCAGCTCGCGCGCGGCCGTGAGTTCGAGCCATTCGACCGCAGCCTCGACGTGCAGATCTCGCGCCTGCGCAAGATGATCGAGCCCGACCCAGCCCAGCCGCGCTACATCCAGACCGTCTGGGGTGTCGGCTACGTCTTCGTGCCGGACGGCACGAGTTGACCGACCGGCAACACGGCTCCTTCGGGAGCCGTTTTTTGTCTGCTAGCCTGCACCTCGAATGAAACCCAAGAAAGTTGCCCTGAGCCTTTTCTGGCGCACCTTTGTGTTGATCGCGCTGTTGCTGGTGAGCGGCGTCTTCGCCTGGACGCAGACCTTCCGCGCGCTCGAGTTCGAGCCGCGCGCCACCCAGCAGGCGCAGCAGATCGCGAGTTTGGTGAAGCTCGCCCGCGCCGCACTGCAATCGAGTGACGGCATCAACCGCGTCGCGCTCATCAAGGGCATCTCGAATCAGGAGTCGCTCAAGCTCGCGCCGCGTGAGCCCGGTGACAAGTGGGAGCCGTATGAAGTCGACCGCGTCTCGCGCGCGATCGGCCATCAGCTTCGCAGCGAACTCGGCTCCGACACGCTGGTGGCCAGCAGCGTCAATGGCAACCAGGGGTTCTGGGTCGGCTTTTTGATCGAGAAAGACCCGTTCTGGCTGCAGGTGGACCCGACCCGCCCCAGCCCCATCCTCTGGAGCACGCTGGTGCTCTGGGTCAGCATGGCACTGCTCGCGACCGTGCTCGGCTCGGCGGCGATCGCGCGGCTCATCAACCAACCGCTCAAAGAACTGAGCTTTGCCGCGAGCCGCATCCGCGAAGGCGAGTTCGATTCGCGGCTCGACGAGAACACGCTGACCAGCGAGATTCGCCAGGTCAACATGGGCTTCAACCGGATGGCACGCGAGTTGGCCAAAGTCGAACAAGACCGTGCGGTGATGCTCGCCGGCATCTCGCACGACCTGCGCACGCCGCTCGCGCGCCTGCGCCTGGAAGCCGAGATGAGCGTGCAGGACGAAGAAGCCAAACACAACATGGCACTCGACATCGACCAGCTCGACGCGATCATCGACAAGTTCATGGACTACGCCCGCCCTGGCGAGAGCAAGCTCAGTCCGGTGCACCTGAGCGGCGTGGTCGACCGCGAGATGGCGGCGTTCAGAGACACCAGCCAGATCCGCATCGCTTCGCGCGTGGCGATCGATACCAAAGTGATGGCCGACGACATCGAGCTCGGCCGCGTGCTGCAAAACCTGTTCGAGAACGCGCGCCGCTACGGCCGCTCGAACGACACCGGCATCGCACGCGTCCACGTCAGCTATGCGCGCACCGGGCCGTGGGTGATCCTGACCGTGCGCGACTTCGGCCAGGGCGCCGACCCGAACAAACTGGCCCAACTCACGACACCGTTTTTTCGCGGCGATGCCGCGCGCACCGCGGCCACCGGCGCGGGTTTGGGCCTCGCAATCGTCGACAAAGCGGTGCAACGCATGGGCGGCACGTTCGAGCTGATGAACGCGCCCGACGGTGGGTTGATGGCGCACATCCGGTTGAAGAAGGCGCCTTGACGGCAGGGCTGCTCGCCGAATGGCGGGCGCTGAGCCAGTTTCTCGCGGCACCCCGACGCATGCCGCGCCGGCACGCCGGCGGTTTGGCATGGGTCGCACGCCCAGTGGGATTCGCCGCTACCGTCCTCGTCGTCAACATCACGATTGCGGCAATGGTGCTCGGGCCGATGGCCGGCTGGGCAGGCATCCACGAAGAGCTGCCCAACTCCTTGACGCTTCGGTTCGCGCTGCTCGCTAGTCTGTTCGCGCCGCTGGCCGAAGAGCTGCTCGTGCGCGCAGGCTTGCGACGCCTGGGATACACGCCGTTCGTGGGGCCAGCGTTGATCTTCTACGCATTCAGCCCGGGCGGCACCCTGTGGAACGTCGCTGCCGCAGCCCTTGCCGGCGCGCTGGTCGAAGGCTACCTGCTGCAATGCCAGCGCTGGCGCAACCCGGCGGCGCGCATGGCTTCGGGCCGCCGCTTCATCAGGCACTACGGCTGGGTGTACTGGGGCTACGTGCTGGCTTTTGCCCTGGCACACATCGGCAACTACAGCTAGTCAGGCACGCGCGGGTCAATGTTCGTCGCAGCAATGGTGTTGCCGCAGTTGCTGATGGGCACGGTGGCCGGCTACCTTCGTCTGCGCGACGGTCTTCGCAGCAGCCTGATGCTGCACTTCTTGAACAACGCGGTCGCATTGCTGCTGTGGCAACGGCTTTGAGCCGGGCACCGAAGCGGCGGAGCGCCACTGCTCATCGGCTGTCGATCAAGCGTTGAGCAAGCGCCGACCAAGCACCGATCACGGCTTGCACAACAAGCACACAGCCCGCGCCTCGATCGCCTGGCCGAGCCCTACCGGGCCCATGCCCTCAGCAGTCTTTGCCTTCACGCTGACTTGATCGACCGCCACCGCGAGCGCACCCGCCACACAATGGCGCATCACCAGGATGTGCGGTGCCATCTTCGGCGCCTGCGCGATCACCGTGCTGTCGACGTTGCCGATCAGCCAACCCGCCGCCCGCACGCGGCGCGCGGCTTCGGCGAGCAGCGCGAGGGAGTCGGCGCTTCTGTACTGCGTGTCGGTGTCGGGAAAGTGAAAGCCGATGTCGCCCATCGCGGCGGCGCCGAAAAGCGCATCGGTAATCGCATGGCACAGCGCATCGGCATCGGAGTGCCCGAGCAGGCCGTGGCTGTGCGGGATTTCGACCCCGCCGAGCACCAGTCGGCGGCCCTCGACCAAGGCGTGCGTGTCCCAGCCTTCACCGATGCGCCAAAGCGGCGGTTTGATGCGTGGTGCATTCATGGATGTCTCGTTCTCAGCAGGCGCGCTGCCAGGTCGAAGTCGGCCGGCCAGGTGACCTTGAAGTTCTCCAGCGAGCCCGCAACGAGCTTGGGCGCGTGGCCGAGGGCCTCGACCGCACTCGCCTCATCGGTCACGGCCGCGCCTGCAAACGCGAGCGCTTCTTGCAGCAGACCGATGCGAAACATTTGCGGTGTTTGCGCCTGCCACTTGCCGTGGCGGTCGATCGTCGATGCGGCGCGACCGTCGCGTTCGAACTTCAACGTGTCGGCGATTGGCAGCGCCAGAAGGCCGCCGACGGTGTCTTCGATGCAGGCATCGATCAAGGCGTCGACCCACTCGGGTCGCAACAAGCAGCGTGCGGCATCGTGCACCAGCACCCAGTCGAGTGGGCGCGCACCGCGATCGACCAGTGCAGCCAGACCGTTACGCACCGAGTCGGCGCGGGTAGCACCACCGCAATCGAACGCCGACGCCCGAGTGCCGGCCAGGTGGGTGGCAATTTGCGAATCACCGGGGCTCACCACCACCCACACCGACGCGATGCGCTCGACCTGGCCGAGTGCTGCCACGGTGTGCGCCACCAGGCTGCGCTCGCCGAGCCGCGCGTATTGCTTGGGGCCGCCGATACCGGCGCGCTCGCCGATGCCGGCACAAGGCACAAGGGCATAAAGCCGCGCAGGGTTGTCGGGGGTGGAGGTGTGCGCCATCGGGGCGTGAATTCTATAATTCAGCTGCCCTCCCGCCCCGGCAAATCCCAAGTGCAGACCCCGCTTGCGGCCCCGCCGGGCGCTTTGCTTTTTGCGACCAAGGTTTCATGCAACTGCCCGCGATTGCCCCCGGAAAACGCTTCACGCTGCCCCGCCCGCTCGGTTCTGCCGACGCATTGCTGCTGGCCCGCTTTGCCCAAAGCCAAGCCGCGCAGAAGAAGATCACCGCCATCGTCACCGCCGAGCCCGCCGACACCCAACGGCTCGAGGCCGAACTGCCGTTTTTCGCGCCCGAACTGCGCATCGCCGTCTTCCCCGACTGGGAGACCCTGCCCTACGACACCTTCTCGCCGCACCAAGATTTGATCTCTGAGCGGCTCGCGACACTCTGGCGCATCTTGCAGGCGCGCGAAACGCATGAGGTCGACGTGGTGCTGCTCCCGGCGTCGACCGCGCTCACGCGTCTGGCGCCGCCCAGCTTTTTGGCCGGCTACACCTTCCATTTCAAGCAGAAAGAAAAGCTGAACGAGGCGGCGCTCAAGGCGCAGTTGGTACTTGCCGGCTACACCCACGTGAGCCAAGTCGTCTCGCCGGGCGAGTACGCGGTGCGCGGCGGGCTGATCGATCTGTTCCCGATGGGCTCGCTGGTGCCGTACCGGGTCGACCTGTTCGGCGACGAGGTCGACTCGATCCGTACCTTCGACCCCGACACCCAGCGCAGCCTCTACCCGGTGCCCGAGGTGCGGTTGCTGCCGGGTCGCGAGTTCCCGATGGACGAAGACGCCCGCACCCGCTTTCGCGCGCGCTGGCGCGAAAAGATGGAGGGCGACCCATCTCGAGTGCGCCTCTACAAAGACATCGGCACCGGCCTGGCCAGCGGCGGCATCGAGTACTACCTGCCGCTCTTTTTCGACACCACCGCCACCGTATTCGACTACCTCGGCAGCGAGACCGCCGTGGCGCTGCACGGCGAGGTCGACGAGGCGCTGAAAAAGTTTTGGGCCGACACGCGCGATCGCCATCGGTTTTTATCGGCCGACCGCGAACGGCCGATCCTGCCGCCCGAAGAACTTTTCGTTGGTGTCGAAGCGTTCTTTGCGCTTTGCAACCAGCACGTCCAGCTTTCACTGCGCGGCAACGACGAGTGCGCCTGGGCGCGCGCCCTGCCCGACCTGAGCGTCGACCGCGGCGCACCCGAGCCGCTGCAGCGCCTCAAGCAGCAAGTCGCGACCACCGACGCCCGCTTGCTGATCGTGGCCGAGACCGAAGGCCGCCGGCAGAGCCTGCTCGAGCTGCTGCGCGACAGCAAGATCGAGCCGCCCAGTGTCGCGACGCTGGCCGAGTTCGAGGCCGGCAGCGAGCCCTTCGCGATTGCGGTGGCGCCCCTCGCACAAGGCTTCTATTGGTTCGAACCCGACGCCGGTATCCAGGTCCAGTTCATCACCGAGACCGAGCTTTTCGCGACCTCGCCGACCGCACGGCGGCGCCGCAAACAAGAGCAGGTCAGCGATGTCAACTCGCTGATCAAAGACCTCGCCGAACTCAAGATCGGCGACCCGGTGGTGCACGTGAACCACGGCATCGGCCGCTACATCGGCCTCATGAACATCGACCTGGGCGATGGCCCGAGCGAGTTCTTGCACCTCGAGTACGCCGACAAGGCCACGCTCTATGTGCCGGTTGCGCAGCTGCACCTGATCGCGCGCTACACCGGTGTGGCCGCCGACGAAGCGCCGCTGCACCGCCTGGGCTCGCCGCAGTGGGACAGAGCCAAGCGCAAGGCCGCCGAACAGGTGCGAGACACCGCTGCCGAGCTGCTCAACCTCTACGCCCGTCGCGCCGCGCGCGAGGGCTTCGCGTTCCGTTTTTCGCCGCACGACTACGAAGCCTTCGCGGCGAGCTTCGGCTTTGAAGAAACGCCCGACCAGCAAGCCGCGATCCATGCGGTGATCCAGGACATGGTCTCGCCGCAACCGATGGACCGGCTGGTCTGCGGTGATGTCGGTTTCGGCAAAACCGAAGTTGCGTTGCGCGCAGCGTTCATCGCGGTCACCGGCGGCAAGCAGGTTGCGATTCTTGCGCCCACCACCTTGCTCGCCGAACAGCACTTCCAGAACATCGCCGATCGCTTCGGCAAGTGGCCGGTCAAGGTTGCCGAGATCTCGCGGTTCCGGTCCACCAAAGAGGTGAAGGCCACGCTCGAGGGCCTGGCCGACGGTACGGTCGACATCGTCATCGGCACCCACGCGCTCATCAGCGACAAGGTCAAGTTTAAGCGCCTCGGCCTGCTCGTGATCGACGAAGAACACCGCTTCGGCGTGCGCCACAAAGAGGCGATCAAGTCGATGCGCGCCGAGGTTGATGTGCTCACGCTCACTGCCACGCCGATTCCGCGCACCCTCGGCATGGCGCTCGAAGGTCTCCGCGACCTGAGCGTGATCGCGACGGCACCGCAGCGGCGGCTTGCGATCAAGACCTTCGTGCGCACCGAGACCAGCGGCACCATCCGCGAGGCCGTGCTGCGCGAGTTGAAACGCGGCGGCCAGGTTTACTTTTTGCACAACGAAGTCGACACCATTCAGGCGCGCCACGACAAGCTGGTCGAGCTGATCCCCGAAGCGCGCATCGCAATCGCACACGGCCAGATGCCCGAGCGCGAACTCGAGCGCGTGATGCGCGATTTCGTCGCGCAGCGCCACAACCTGTTGCTGTGCTCGACCATCATCGAAACCGGCATCGACGTGCCGAGCGCCAACACGATCGTCATGAGCCGTGCCGACAAGTTCGGCCTCGCGCAGCTGCATCAGCTGCGCGGGCGCGTCGGCCGTTCGCACCACCAGGCTTATGCCTACCTGATGGTGCCGGATGTCGAGGGCCTGACCAAAGCTGCGTCGATGCGGCTCGAGGCGATCCAGAGCATGGAAGAACTCGGCTCGGG
>JAYUWC010000155.1:0-5658 GCA_043753755.1 Rhizobacter sp. | reverse complement strand
GAGACGCTCCTTCACCGCCTTCTCGATCCGCGCCAGGCCCGAGCGGTACTGGTTCTCGGCCAGCTCGCCGACACAACGCACCCGGCGGTTGCCGAGGTGGTCGATGTCGTCGACTTCGCCGCGGCCGTTGCGCAGTTCGACCAGGATCTTCACGACGTCGAGCAGGTCTTCATTGCTCAAGGTCATCGCGCCTTCGGCCGAATCACGGCCGACGCGGGCATTGAACTTCATGCGCCCGACGCGCGACAGGTCGTAGGTATCGGCGCTGTAGAACAGGCGGTGAAAGAGCGCCTCGACCGCGTCTTCGGTCGGCGGCTCGCCGGGCCGCATCATGCGGTAGATCGCAACACGCGCAGCGAGTTGATCGGCGGTCTCGTCGGCGGCAAGCGTCTGCGAGATATAGGCGCCTTCGTCGAGTTCATTGGTGTACAGCGCCGGGATCTCTTTGATGCCCGCCGTGCGCAGCTTCTTCAGCAGCGCTTCGGTAAGCTCGTCGTTCGCCTTGGCCAGAATTTCACCGGTGTCGGTATCGACCACGTTGCGGGCCAGCATGCGACCCATCAAATAATCCTCAGGGACGCTGATGAACTTGGTCTCGGAGGTCTCGATCGTGCGCACGTGGCGCGCAGTGATGCGTTTGTCTTTTTCAACGACGACGACACCGTTCTTGTCGGTGATATCGAAGCGTGCGACTTCACCACGCAGACGGTCGGCAACGAATTCAAGCTGCGCGCCGGAATCCATCAGGCGGAAGTTGTCGAAGACGAAGAAGTTAGCAAGGATCGCCTCGGGATTCAGACCGATCGCCTTCAGCAGGATCGTCACCGGCATCTTGCGGCGGCGGTCGACACGGAAGTAGAGGATGTCTTTCGGGTCGAACTCGAAGTCGAGCCAGGAGCCACGGTACGGAATGATCCGCGCCGAGAACAGCAACTTGCCGCTGGAATGCGTCTTGCCCTTGTCATGTTCGAAAAACACGCCTGGCGAACGGTGCAGCTGAGACACGATGACGCGCTCGGTGCCGTTGACGATAAAGGAGCCGTAGTCGGTCATCAGCGGCACTTCGCCCATGTAGACCTCTTGCTCCTTGATCTCTTTGACCGTCTTCGCCTGCGGCGACTCGCGGTCATAAATGATCATCTGCAGCTTCGCGCGAACCGCGGCGGCATACGTCAGACCACGCACCTGGCACTCGCGCGTGTCAAACGCTGGCTTGGCCATGTTGAATTCGATGAACTTCATCTCGACGAACCCGTTGTGCGACACGATCGGGAACGCAGAAATAAAAGCGGCTTGAAGCCCTTCGGGTTTGCGCTTTTGCGGCGGCACGTCTTTCTGGAGAAAGGCGACATAAGACTCCTTCTGCATCGTCAGCAGATAGGGAACGTTGAGCACACTCTCGCGTTTGCCGAAGCTCTTGCGAATTCGCTTGCGCTCGGTGTAGCTGTAGGGGGTTGTTTGCTGCGCCATGTGTAGATACCCACTCCGTGTCAGGAGGTTCAGCCGGCCCGGGCCTCGCCTCCGTCGACGACTGTCTGACGACCCCGCACTCCTGCATGAGAAGGGGGTTCGAAGTTCGGTGATTGGCCACTACCAACCGCTGGCGGACAACCTCGGCGTTGCACCGAGGCCCGACCAAACCCGCTCTCTGCAGTCGGATCAGAGAGCTTTTGAAATCACTTGAAAGAACCCTCAATTGTTGGCGAGGGTGCTTTCAAGTGCTTTCGTGGGGGCAACCCCAAAAAAGCACAAAGGGCCGGGGCCGAAAACAGCACCCAGCCCCGTGCAAAGCACCGAGTTACTTGATCTCGGCCTTTGCGCCGGCGTCTTCCAGCTTCTTCTTGGCGGCTTCGGCGTCAGCCTTGGACACCGCTTCCTTGACCGGCTTCGGCGTGCCGTCGACCAGGTCTTTTGCTTCCTTCAGGCCAAGACCTGTCAGTTCGCGTACAGCCTTGATGACCGACACCTTGTTGGCGCCGAAGTCAGTCAGCGTGACGGTGAATTCGGTCTGCTCTTCGACGACTGCCGCAGCAGCGCCACCACCACCAGCGCCTGCCGGTGCAGCCATCGCTGCGGCCGACACGCCGAACTTCTCTTCGATCGCCTTGACCAGGTCGTTCAGGTCCATCACCGACATGCTGTCGAGGGCGGTCAGGAATGCGTCTTTATCGAATGCCATTTTGATTTCCAGTTCAGTAGATAGTTACAAAGAGTGATCGTTCAAGCGGCAGGTGCTTCAACTGCGGGCGCCTCGGCGACAGGCGCTTCGGCAACCGGCGCAGCAGGCGCGCTTTCGGCGCGTTTCTCGGCGATCGCCGCCAGTACACGCGCAATGCGCGAGACGGGCGACTGCATCAGGCCGAGCAGCTGCGCCAGCAGGACTTCCTTGCTCGGAATCGACGCCAGGGCCTTGACCCCGTCGGCGCTCAAAGCCTTGCCTGCGTAGGCACCACCCTTGACGATCAGCTTGTCGTTGCCCTTGGCAAAGTCGGAAAGGACTTTGGCCGCGGCGACAGCATCTTCGGAAAAACCATAGATCAACGGGCCGACCATGCTCACCGAGGCCACCTCGAACGGCGAGCCGGCAACGGCGCGACGAGCGAGCGTGTTCTTCAAAACATGAAGATACACGCCCTTTTCGCGCGCCTGCTTGCGCAGCACGTCGAGGTGAGCCACGGTGAGGCCACGGTATTCAGCCAGCGCGAGCGTCTGTGAACGGGCCACTTGGGCCGCCACATCCGCCACCACGGTCTGCTTCTCGCTTTTGTTGAGACTCAAAGGTCTGCTCCTCACAAATGTGTTGTTCGCCTGCGCGCAGGCTCCGAACACCCCAAGGTTTCAGCGAAACAACCGAACTGGAACATGGAAGTTCCTTTTCGGTGAGCCGCCATCTGCGCTGGCTTCACGCCCCAACGTGCGCGAGGGCCTTCCATTAAGCAACCCGAAGGTCGCACCAGCGGTCTTGGATGGCCTGCGCTCGCCTCGCGGCTTTCGCAGCCCACCAAACTCATTCGAGTCGACGCCAGACTCGCGTCAACCCCGATCTCGATTTATGCGGCGACAGCCGAGGCGTTGATCGACGCGATGTCGACCCGCGCGCCTACGCCCATCGTCGAGCTCAGCGCAACCTTGCGCAGATAGATTCCCTTGCTTGAGGCCGGCTTCGATTTGTGCAGCGCTTCGATCAGCGCGCGCAAATTGCCGATCAGCTTGTCGGATTCGAACGAGCGGCGACCGATCGTGGCGTGCACGATGCCCGCCTTGTCGACCCGGTACTGCACCTGGCCGGCCTTCGCGTTGCGAACGGCTTGTGCGACATCGGGCGTCACGGTGCCGACCTTCGGGTTCGGCATCAAACCGCGGGGCCCGAGGATCTGACCGAGAGTGCCGACGACGCGCATCGTGTCGGGCGAAGCGATCACGACGTCGAAGTTCATCACGCCGGCCTTGATCTGCTCGGCGAGGTCTTCCATGCCGACGATGTCGGCGCCAGCCGCCTTGGCTTCGTCAGCCTTGGCACCCTGGGCGAACACCGCCACGCGCTTGGTCTTGCCCGTGCCGTTGGGCAGCACGACGGCGCCGCGCACGACCTGGTCCGACTTCTTGGCGTCGATACCGAGTTGCACGGCGACGTCGATCGATTCGTCGAACTTGGCGGTCGCGCATTCTTTGACGATTGCCAGAGCGCTGTCGACCGGGTAGAGCTTGGTCGACTCGACCTTGCCGGCGAGCGCCTTTTGGCGCTTGGTGAGCTTGGCCATGTCAGATAACTCCTTCCACGGTAATGCCCATCGAGCGGGCGGTGCCGGCGACGGTGCGGACGGCGGCGTCGAGGTCTGCGCCGGTCAGGTCTTTGATCTTGGTTTTGGCGATTTCTTCAGCCTGGGCCCGGGTCAGCTTGCCGACCTTGTCGACGTGCGGCTTCGGCGAGCCTTTGTCGAGCTTCAGGATCTTCTTGATGAGCACCGACGCAGGCGGGCTCTTCAGCACGAACGTGAACGACTTGTCCGCGAACGCGGTAATCACGACCGGCAACACCAGGCCGGGTTCCATGCTCGAAGTCTGGGCATTGAACGCCTTGCAGAACTCCATGATGTTGAGACCGCGCTGGCCCAGGGCCGGGCCGATCGGCGGCGACGGATTTGCCTTGCCTGCGGGGACTTGCAGCTTGATCAAGCCGACAATTTTCTTTGCCATGTCTATTTCTCCGATTCAACCCATCTGCGTGCGCAGATGAGTTGTTGAGTCAAACGCCAGGGACTCGCTCTGTTGTAAGAGCTACCGTTGGCTCCTCGTGCCCGCATCTCGTCGCGGGCTGGCTACGGTCGCTGTCGAAGCGCCTTGCGGCGATTCACCTCAACGACAAGGCATCAAACCTTTTCAACCTGCGCGAAATCAAGTTCTACCGGCGTCGAGCGCCCGAAGATCGTGACCGCCACCCGCACCTTCGACTTGTCGTAATTGACGTCTTCGATGGCACCATTGAAGTCGGTGAACGGCCCTTCTTTGATGCGCACCAACTCGCCCACCACCCACTGCACCTTGGGGCGCGGCTTTTCGACGCCCTCTTGCATCTGGTGAACGATCTTGAGCACCTCGGCCGCCGAGATCGGCGAAGGCCGGTTCTTGGCCCCGCCGACGAAGCCGGTGACCTTGCTCGTGTGCTTTACCAGGTGCCAGCTGTCGTCGCCCATTTCCATCTCGACCAACACATACCCGGGAAAAAAGCGTCGCTCGGAGACAGACTTCTTGCCGTTCTTGAGCTCGACGACTTCTTCCATCGGCACCAGGATGCGACCGAACTTGTCCTGCAACTCCGACCGATCGATGCGCTCGCGCAAGTTGCGTTCGACGGCTTTCTCCATGCCCGAATAGGCGTGAACGACGTACCAGCGCTTGTTGGTCGCGGGCGCCGCGGTCTCGGGCGTCACAACGTCGGTTTTGATTTCTTCGGTCATAAAGATTTCGTCCTTCACCGCTTCCAGCCCAGGATCAGGTCGTACAGCAACCACTCGAGCGTCTTATCCGTCAGGAACAAGAAGAGCGCCATTACCACCACGAACGCAAACACGTAAGCAGTCATCTGCAGCGCTTCTTTGCGCGTCGGCCAAACCACCTTCTTGACCTCTTTGACCGAATCGCGCCCGTACGCAATCAGTTGCTTGCCCGGCTCAGAGGTAAAAAAGGTCGCAACGGCCGCTGCGAGCAACACCGCGAGCGCCGCGACACGCAACCACAAGTCTTGCTTCGCGAGAACGTAAAAGACCACAACCGCGGCAACGACCAGCAGCCCCGCAACCGCGAGCTTGGCTTTGTCAGCGCCGGTAGAAACGGTTTCGACGGTGGGTGGATTCGCCATAAATTTCAATTCGGTTCGTTACAGCTGCCAGCCCCAAAAGCCGCGCCGTCTTTAGCAGCAAAGCCCGCCGACCTTTTGCAAGGTTTGGCGGGCCGCTGTAGCTGCCAGCCTAGCTGGCAGGGGCGGAGGGCATCGAACCCCCAACCTCTGGTTTTGGAGACCAGCGCTCTGCCAATTGAGCTACGCCCCTTCCGAACTTTTTATTCGATGATCTTGGCCACGACCCCGGCGCCGACGGTGCGGCCGCCTTCGCGGATGGCAAAGCGCAGGCCTTCTTCCATCGCGATCGGGTTGATCAG
>JAYUWC010000154.1:0-17068 GCA_043753755.1 Rhizobacter sp. | reverse complement strand
GGGGCCATTGGCCCCTTTCTTCCAATCGTATTCAGGAGTTTTACAAATGGCTGCAATCACCGCAAGCATGGTCGGCGAGCTGCGCGCGAAAACCGACGCCCCGATGATGGAATGCAAGAAGGCCTTGACCGAGGCCGAGGGCAACATGGAGCGCGCTGAAGAGTTGCTGCGCGTGAAGCTGGGCAGCAAGGCCGGGAAGGCCGCTTCGCGCATCACTGCTGAAGGCGTGGTCGCCGCATTAGCGGTCGTTCTCTCGTCGGGTGCCCACGCGGGTGCGCTGGTCGAAGTCAACTGCGAGACCGACTTTACGTCCAAGAACGACATGTTCCTCGCGATGGCCAATGCCTGCGCGCGCCTGGTGGTCGAGCACAACCCGGCCGACGTGGCCGTGCTGGCTGCGTTGCCGTACACCCAAGATGGTTACGGCCCGACGCTAGAAGACGTTCGGAAAGGATTGATCGGCACGATCGGCGAGAACATGTCGATTCGCCGCTTCAAGCGTTACGAAGGTGCCAAGCTCGCCAGCTATCTGCACGGCACGCGGATCGGCGTAATGGTCGAGTTCGAGGGCGACGAGGTGGCCGCGAAAGACGTTGCCATGCACGTTGCGGCGATGAAGCCGGTCGCGTTGCAATCGAGCGACGTGCCGGTCAAGCTGATCGAGACCGAGCGTTCGGTCGCCTCGCAAAAAGCCGCTGAAGACGCCGAGAAGGCCAAGGCCGAGGGCAAGACGCCGCAGTCGGCCGAGATCGTTGCCAAGCGCATCGATGGTTCGGTTGCCAAGTTCCTGAAAGAGGTCAGCCTCTTCAATCAGACCTTCGTCAAGAACGATAAGCAGACTGTCGAGCAAATGTTGAAGGAGAAGGCAACCACGGTCAAAGGCTTCACGCTTTACGTTGTTGGCGAAGGCATCGAGAAGAAGGTCGACGACTTCGCAGCCGAGGTCGCGGCTCAAGTGGCTGCCGCTAAGGGCGGCTGAGTACCGGCGGGTTGAGGCTTTGGGTCGGCAGACACTTACCGACACCGAGGCCCAAGGTTTAAGACTTAGACTTCGCAGCGGCTGCGCCAACCGCGCGCCGACTCGCAAAACCACCACTGCTGGGAGCTCGATCCATGGCCGCCTACAAGCGCATTCTGCTGAAACTCTCTGGTGAAGCCCTGATGGGCGAAGACGCCTACGGCATCAATCGCGCCACCATCGTCCGTATGGTGCGCGAGGTGCAAGAGGTGACGCAAATGGGCTGCGAAGTGGCAGTAGTGATCGGCGGCGGCAACATCTTCCGCGGCGTGGCCGGTGGCTCGGTCGGCATGGACCGCGCAACGGCGGACTACATGGGCATGCTCGCGACCGTGATGAATGCGCTTGCGCTGGCCGACACCATGCGACAAGAAGGCATGACGGCACGGGTCATGTCGGCAATCGGCATCGAGCAAGTCGTCGAACCGTATGTGCGGCCGAAAGCATTGCAGTACCTTGAAGAGGGCAAGGTTGTGATATTCGCGGCCGGCACCGGCAACCCTTTCTTTACGACCGACACGGCCGCTGCGCTGCGGGGTGCCGAGATAGGGGCGCAGATCGTTTTGAAGGCCACCAAGGTCGACGGCGTTTACACCGCTGATCCCAAGAAGGACCCAGCCGCGACACGATACGCCGAACTCACGTTCGACGAAGCGATCACCAAGAATTTGCAAGTGCTGGACGCGACCGCATTCGCACTGTGCCGCGATCAAAAGCTCCCGATCCGAGTGTTCAGCATCTTGAAGCCGGGCGCGTTGAAGCGAGTTGTTCAGGGCGAAGACGAAGGCACGTTGGTTCGTGTTTGATGCGGCTTGCGTTTGACCGTTGAAGAAAGTGTTGACATGACGACTGCCGACATCAAAAAGACTGCTGAACAAAAGATGAGTCGCTCGATCGAGTCACTCAAAAGCGAGTTGCACAAAATTCGCACCGGCCGGGCCCACCCGGGCATCCTGGACCAGGTGCAGGTCGACTACTACGGTTCGATGGTGCCGATCAGCCAGGTGGCCAACGTCAGCTTGCTCGATGCGCGCACGATCAGTGTTCAACCTTGGGAAAAAGGCATGGGCGCCAAAATCGAGAAGGCGATCCGTGAGTCCGACCTTGGCTTGAACCCGGCCACGCAGGGAGACTTGCTGCGGGTGCCGATGCCAGCGTTGAATGAAGAGCGCCGAAAAGAACTTACCAAGGTCGTGCGCAACGCTGGCGAAGACGCCAAAGTGGCGGTGCGTAACCTCAGGCGCGATGGCAATGAACACGCGAAGAAGCTGCTGAAGGACAAAGAAGTCAGCGAGGACGACGAGCGGCGCTCGCTCGACGAGTTGCAAAAGCTCACCGACCGCACGATTGCCGAAATCGACCGCCTGGTGAGCGGCAAAGAAGCCGAGATCATGGCGGTCTGAGCCTTGAGCGCTGTTCCTGCTCCTGCTGCTCGTGTCGATGTTCCCCGGCACGTCGCCATCGTGATGGATGGCAACGGGCGATGGGCCAAGCGGCGCTTCATGCCCCGTTTCTTCGGTCACAAGCAGGGCGTCGATGCGTTGGTCCGCACTGTGCTGACCTGCGCCGACCGCGGCATCGAGTACGTCACCGTGTTTGCGTTTTCTTCCGAGAACTGGAAGCGCCCGACCGAAGAGGTCACCGGCCTGATGGGTCTGGTACTGGTGGCGGTTGCCAAGTATTTGGGCAAGCTGGCAGACAAGGGCGTGCGCATCAAAATCATCGGCGACCGCGGGCAGGTCTCAGAGAAGCTCCGGCAAGCCTGGGAGCAGGCAGAAGAGAGCACGCGTCATAACACGCGCATCACGCTGTCGGTCGCCTTCAACTACGGGGGCCGCTGGGACATCGTTCAAGCCTGCAGGCAAGCAATTGCCGATGGCATTGCACCCGAGCAACTCGACGAAGCTGCACTCAATAAGTACATGGCGCTCAGCCACGCACCCGATCCCGATCTCTTTATTCGCACCGGCGGCGAGGTGCGAATCAGCAACTTCCTGCTGTGGCAGGCCGCGTACTCCGAACTGTTTTTCAGTGACTGCCTGTGGCCCGAATTCGGCGATGCCGAACTCGATGCCGCGCTGGCTGAATACGCGCGCCGCGACCGGCGCTTCGGTGCTGTCGACAGTAATCGGCCTGTGCTGACCTCGCTCGGGAACAGTTGACATGCTCAAGCAGCGGGTCATTACCGCGCTCGTGCTGATTGCCTTCTTGCTGCCAGCGCTATTTGCATCGACTGTTTGGCCGTTCGCAATTTTGTCTTTGCTCCTGATCGCTGCAGCGGGCTGGGAGTGGGGGCGGCTCAACGGCGCAGGGATGCTCTCGGCAGGGCTCGGCCTGTTGCTCGCTGCCGTTTGCGTGCTTGCGCTCGTGGCCGGCTGGACCGACGCACCACCGCGTGTCGCCTGGTGGGGTGCCACGCTGGTCTGGGTGCTGGGTGGTGCCTTCGTCCTCCGCGGCGGTCCGTCGGCTTGGCCGCTGATCCCGGCGGCGCTGCGTTGCTTGGTGGGTCTCGTGCTTCTCTGGACCGCATGGCTTGCGCTCACCGCCGCCAAGGGCATTGGCGTCAACTTCATCCTCTCGATTTTCTGCTTGGTCTGGGCCGCCGACATTGCGGCGTATTTCGGTGGCCGCGCCTTTGGCAAACGAAAGCTGGCCTTGGCAATCAGCCCCGGCAAAAGCTGGGAGGGCGTCTGGAGCGGCATGTTGGGCGCCCTCACGTTGGCCGCGCTCTGGCTTTGGCTCGATAGCGCATTTCGCGTGGATTCGGCCAGTCTCTACAGCCGACTCTTCAATCGTTTCGGTTTCGTCGGCGTGATCAGCGTGGTGATGTCTCTCGTCGCGATGAGTGTGGTCGGCGATCTGTTCGAGTCTCTTGTCAAACGCTCAGCAGGCTCCAAAGACAGCAGTGCGCTGTTGCCGGGACACGGGGGCGTGCTCGACCGAGTAGACGCGCTGCTGCCGGTGTTCCCGATCGCCATGGCCGTACTTACCGTATGAGCGATTTGGCGGCTGGAGTACGCCAGCGCGTGTGTATTTTGGGCGCCACCGGCTCTGTGGGTGCCAACACGCTCGACGTCATATCGCGTCACCAAAATCGCTTCGAGGTGTTCGCGCTGACGGCGCACAGCCGCGCCGATGAGCTCTTCAAACTATGCGCGCAGTGGCGGCCCCGTTTTGCGGCGCTGTCCGATTCTGCGTCGGCGAGCGCGCTTCGCGCGCTGTTGAAGGTGAACGGCGTGGCGACCGAAGTGCTTACCGGGCCGCAAGCGTTGTGTGATCTGGCCGCGCATCCCGACGTCGATTCGGTCATGGCGTCAATCGTCGGTGCGGCCGGACTGGCGCCGTGTCTGGCCGCGGCGCGCGCCGGCAAAAGGCTCTTGCTCGCCAACAAAGAGGCGTTGGTCGTCGGCGGCGCTCTGTTCATGGCCGCTGTACGCGAGGGTGGTGCAGCGCTACTGCCGATCGACAGCGAGCACTCGGCGATCTTTCAGTGCCTGCCCGAGTCACGTGCGCAATGGCCGGGGCGCATTGATCACATCCTGCTCACCTCGTCGGGCGGCCCTTTCAGACAGCGCGACCCGTCGACCATGGCCCGGATCACGCCCGACGAAGCCTGCGCCCACCCCAACTTCGCCATGGGCCGCAAGATATCGGTCGACTCGGCCACGATGATGAACAAGGCGCTCGAAGTGATCGAGGCACGCTGGTTGTTCGACCTCGTGCCCGAACAGATTCGCGTGGTGATCCACCCGCAGCAAATCGTTCATTCGATGGTCGTGTGTCGCGACAACTCGGTGCTCGCGCAGCTCGGCACGCCCGACATGCGGGTGCCGATCGCGTATGGCCTGTCCTTTCCTGAGCGCATCGAATCGGGCGCGAGCCAACTCGATTTCACCGCGCTTTCGGCCTTGACCTTCGAGGCGCCGGATCACCAGCGTTACCCCGGCTTGGCACTTGCGTGGGAGACCTTGCGCGGCCCCGAGGGAAGCACCACCGTGCTCAACGCCGCCAACGAAACGGCAGTCGCCGCATTTCTCACTGGAACCATCCGTTTCGATCAGATTCAGAGCGTCATTGCGCACGCGCTCGACGGCGTCGAGTTGCGTTCGAGCGGATGCGATTCGCTCGAGGCATTGCTCGAGATCGACCAACAGGCGCGCCTGCATTCGAGCCGCTTCGTGAGAACTTTGAAATCATGAATTTGCTTTCTAGTATTCCCGCCTTCTTGTTGATGATCGGTGTGCTGGTCGTCGTTCACGAGTACGGCCATTACCGGGTCGCGGTGGCGTGCGGGGTCAAGGTGCTCCGCTTTTCAGTGGGCTTCGGCCGTGTGCTGTGGCGGCGTCAGGCTTCGCCCGACAGCACCGAGTTCGTGCTGTGTCTGCTGCCGCTGGGCGGCTACGTGAAGATGCTCGACGAGCGTGAGGCGCCGGTTGCGCCCAACGAATTGAGCCGGGCTTTCAACCGCAAGCCGCTGTCACAGCGCGTGGCGGTCGTCGCCGCGGGGCCGGTCGCTAATTTATTGTTGGCGGTGGTGCTCTACGCCGCCACGAATTGGATCGGTGTCGACGAAGCCAAAGCGGTGATGGGCTCGCCGGTGGCCGGCAGCCTGGCAGACAAGGCGGGGCTTCGCAGCGGTGACTGGGTGCGCGAATGGTCGGCTGATGGGACCGAGTGGCACGAGTTGCGCTCGATGACCGATCTGCGTTGGGAGGTGACCCAGGCTGTCGTGCGCGGCCAGCCGTTGCAGCTGACGGTGACTGACCGTGCGGGTCATGCGCGCCGCACGGTCTCGCTCGCTTTGCAGTCGCTCGGCAGTACCGAGGTCGATCCAAGCATGATGCAGCGCATCGGCCTGGGCTACCCCTTTCGCGAGCCAGTGCTCGGTGAAATCAAAGCCGGCGAAGCTGGCGCGCGCGCGGGCCTGCGCAGCGGCGATCGCGTGCTGGCCATCGATGGAATCGCGATGGCCGATGCGTTGGCTGTACGCGACGCGATTCGCGAGGCGGTCCACAACGGCATTGCGCAGACCATGCAGTGGCGCGTCGAACGCGCTGGCCAGTCGCTCGACATCTCGGTTACGCCGAACCCGGTGGGTGAGGGCGCCAAGCAGATCGGCCGCATCGGCGTCGACCCGGGTCAGCCACCCGAGATCGTCAACGTGCGCTACGGCCCGATAGAAGGATTGACCAACGCCGCGTCGCAAACCTGGCAGATGTCGACACTCACGCTGAAGATGCTGGGCAAGATGATCATCGGTCAGGCCTCATTGAAAAACCTCAGCGGGCCCATCACCATCGCTGATGTTGCTGGGCAATCGATGCGGCTTGGCGCGGTGTACTACCTTGGCGTGATGGCCGTCGTAAGCATCGGTCTCGGCGTGCTCAACCTGCTGCCGTTGCCGGTGCTCGACGGTGGGCACCTGATGTATTATCTTTTTGAGGGTGTGACAGGCAAGCCGGTCTCCGAGTTGTGGCTGGATCGGCTGCAGCGTGGCGGGGTGGCCATCATGCTCATGATGATGTCACTGGCTCTTTACAACGATGTGGCCCGCATCCTGGGCCTGCAATGACCGACCGCATGCTTCCCACCACCCGAACTATCGGCTTTCGCCCCTCCCTCATTTCGATCTCGTTAGCCGCTGCACTTCATGCCGGTTCGGCGTGGGCGGTCGAGCCGTTCCCGGTCAAAGACATACGCGTCGAAGGTCTCCAACGAAGCGATGCTGGCACCGTGTTCGCTTCCCTACCGTTTCGGGTGGGCGAGACTTACAGCGACGAGAAGGGCGCGGCGGCATTGCGCGCGCTGTTCGCGACCGGCCTTTACAAGGATGTGCGCATCGACATTGACGGCAACGTGGTCGTCGTCATCGTCGAAGAGCGCCCGGTCATCGCCAACATCGATTTCGTTGGCCTTAAAGAATTCGACAAAGACCAACTCACCAAGTCCCTGCGCGATTTCGGAATCAGCGACGGTCAGCCGTTCGACAAGGCTCTTGCTGATCGCGCCGAACAGGAGTTGAAGCGCCAGTACCTGACACGCAGCCTCTACGGTGCCGAGGTCGTGACCACGGTGACGCCGCAGGAGCGCAACCGCGTCAACCTCAGCTTCACGATCACCGAAGGCGCGGCCGCCAAGATTAGCGAGATTCGCATCGTCGGCAACAAGGCGTTCTCGGAGGGCACGCTGAAGGGCCTGTTCGATCTCAATGATGGAGGCTGGCTCAACTTCTACACCAAGGCCGATCGCTACTCACGCGCGAAGCTCGATGCCGACCTCGAAACACTGCGCGCCTATTACCTCGACCGCGGCTACCTCGAATTCGTCGTCGAATCGACCCAGGTCGCGATCTCGCCTGACAAGCAAGACATTACCGTCACGGTCAACGTCAAAGAAGGCCAGCCTTACACGGTGACTGGCGTCAAGCTTGAGGGTGACTACCTCGGCAAAGAAGCCGACTTCAAGACCTTGGTGGCGATCAAACCCGGTGAGCCTTATCGCGCCGAGTCCGTGACTCAAACAACGCGTGCGATGAGTGACCGCTTCGGCACCTTCGGTTATGCATTCGCCAAGGTCGAGGCGCGACCCGAGATTGATCGCGCAGCCGGCACGGTTGCGCTGACTATCACGGCTGACTCGGCGCGCCGCGTTTACATCCGTCGCATCAATGTGGCCGGCAACACCAAGACCCGCGATGAGGTGGTGCGTCGCGAGTTTCGCCAGTTCGAGTCGAGCTGGTACGACGGCCGCAAAATTAAGCTGTCGCGCGACCGGGTCGACCGGCTTGGCTTCTTTAGTGAAGTCAACGTCGACACGAATGAGGTGCCTGGCACCGCTGACCAAGTCGACCTGACCGTCACTATCAAAGAGAAGCAGACGGGCAACCTGCAAATTGGCGCCGGCTTCTCTTCGGCAGACAAGCTCTCGCTGTCGGGTTCTATCAAACAAGAAAACGTGTTCGGTTCGGGCAACTACCTGGGCATCGAGCTCAACACGAGCAAGTTCAGCCGCACCTTGGTCGTGAGCACTGTCGATCCCTATTTCACCGTGGACGGCATCTCGCGCTACATCGATGTTTTCTATCGCACTCAAAGGCCGATCAATAGCCAGGGCGAGGAGTACAAGTTGGTGACCCCCGGCGCATCGATCCGGTTCGGGGTGCCGTTCAGTGAATACGACACGGTTTTCTTCGGGCTGGGTTACGAGCAAACCAAGATTGAAGGTTCGAACCTGCCGGTCAATTACCGCAATTACGTCACCGAGTTCGGCACCTCCAGCAGTTCTGTGCCGCTGACGATTGGTTGGTCGCGAGACAGCCGCGACAGTGCGTTGGTCCCGACGGCAGGCCGGCTCACCAGCCTCAATTTCGATTGGGGTTTGGTCGGGGACGCGAAGTACCTGCGCACCAACGCCAAGTTCCAACAGTACATTCCGCTCGGCAAGCGCTTTACCTTCGGCTTCAACGCAGACGCCGCCTGGGGCAAGGGACTCGGTGGCCGGCCATATCCGATCTTCAAGAACTTTTACGGCGGCGGCCTGGGCAGCGTGCGCGGTTTCGACCAAAACTCGCTCGGCCCAGTCGACGTAACGGGCGCCTACATTGGCGGCACCAAGAAAATCAGTTTCAACAGCGAGTTGTACCTGCCGATTCCCGGCACCGGCAACGACCGCACCTTGCGCTGGTTCACTTATGTCGACGCCGGCAACGTCTGGGGTGAAAACGACAAAATCACCGCGTCGAGTTTGCGTGCCTCGGCCGGTATCGGTTTGACCTGGGTGTCCCTGGTCGGCCCGCTCAAGCTCAGCTACGGCACGCCGATCCGGAAGCAGCCAACAGATAGAATTCAACGACTTCAATTCCAGATCGGGACAGCGTTCTAATGAAAAGCTACTTGTTGAACGCCGGCGTTTCCAGGCCTGCTTTGCTCGCGCTGCTGATGGTGGTCTGCGCGGGTGTGGCTCAGGCCCAGGAGATGAAGATCGGATTCGTCAACAGCGATCGCGTGCTCCGCGAAGCAACCGTTGCCAAAGCCGCCCAGACCCGGCTCGAAGCTGAATTTTCCAAGCGGCAGAAAGAAGGCGAAGACGCTGCCAACAAGCTGAAAGTCGCCGCCGACAAGCTCGACAAAGACGCTCCAACGCTCGCCGAGGCTGAACGAAATCGTCGGCAACGCGATCTGGTTGAACAAGATCGGGAGTTGCAGCGCAAGCGTCGCGAGTTCCAGGAAGACCTCAACCAGCGGCGCAACGAAGAGTTGGCCTCGGTCGTCGAGCGTGCCAACAAGGTCGTCAAATCGATTTATGAGACCGAAAAGTACGATCTGATTCTGCAAGGCGATGTCGTCATTTTCGCGAGCGGCCGCATCGACATTACCGACAAGGTCGTCAAGGCATTGAACGCGCAAGGCGGCAAGTAAGCTGGAGTGGCCGGGCGAATGGTGGTCTCGCTGCGTGAGGTGGTGGCCGTGCTCGGTGGCGAACTGGTCGGTGACGCGACAGTGCTTGCCGCCATCGAGATCGACAAGATCGGCGCGATCGAAGGCGCGACGCCCTCGACCATAACGTTTCTCGCCAATCCCAAATTTCGCTCGGCCCTTGCGCAGTGCGAGGCGGGTTGCGTGATCGTCGCACCGGCGTTTCGCGCTGAGGCCGAGCAACGCGGCGCCACCATCGTTGCCAACGACCCCTATCTTTACTACGCGAAGCTGACGCAGTGGTGGGCGGCGCGGATTCGCATTGCAGTGGTGCCCGGCATCCACCCCAGCGCGGTCGTCGATGCTTCGGCGCACATTGCTGGCAGCGCGCGCGTAGGCGCGCTGGCGGTCATCGATGCCGATGCGGACGTTGGTGAGGGCGCCGTGATCGGTGCGCAGTGCTTCGTCGGCCGAGGTGCGCGCATCGGCAAAGACACACGCTTCGCCGCGCGTGTGACCTTCAATGCGGGTTGCGTGATCGGTGCTCGCGGGGTTGTGCACTCGGGCGTCGTCATCGGGGCCGACGGCTTCGGCTTCGCACCGAACGAAGACCGCTGGGAAAAGATCGAACAGCTCGGCGCAGTGACGATAGGCAACGATGTCGACATTGGTGCCAACACCTGCATCGATCGCGGGGCGCTCGCGGACACCGTGATCGGCGATGGCGTCAAGCTCGACAACCTCATCCAGATCGGCCACAACGTTCACATCGGTGACCACACCGCGATCGCTGGATGCGTTGGCATCGCCGGCAGCGCAGTGATTGGCCGCCACGTCAGCATTGGCGGCGCGGCGATGATCGCCGGTCACCTCGAGATTCCCGATCACACCTTCATCGGCGGTGGCACGCTGGTCAGTCACTCGATCAAACGCGCCGGCCACTACACCGGTGTGTTTCCCATCGATGACAATGCATCCTGGGAAAAGAACGCCGCCGTTCTGCGCAATCTTCATAAGCTGCGCGAGCGAGTCAAAGCCCTCGAAAAGGCAGCCGCACACAAGAACGAGACGGGCAAAGCATGAGCATGGACATCCACGAAATCCTCAAGCGCTTGCCGCATCGCTACCCTTTTCTGCTCGTCGACCGAGTGCTCGAACTTGAGAAGGGCGAGCGCATCCTGGCACTTAAAAACGTCACGATGAACGAGCCGTTTTTTACCGGCCACTTTCCGGGCCGCCCGGTGATGCCAGGCGTGATGATGCTGGAGGCTCTCGCTCAGGCTGCGGCAATTCTTGCGTTCGACAACATCGACGTGCGGCCCGACGACAAAACCGTTTTCTATTTCGTCGGCATCGACAACGCGCGTTTCAAGCGCCCCGTCGAACCCGGTGACCAGTTGATGCTGCACGCCAGGCTCGAACGCAGCCGCGCCGGGGTCGTCAAGTTCAACGCCTTCGCGAAGGTCGGCGATGCGGTTGTGGTCGAGGCTGACCTGATGTGCACGATGCGCCGGGTCGACTGAGCTTTCGCGAGCGCAGGGTCATGGCCAGCATTCACCCCACGGCGATCATCGAGCCGGGCGCTGCGCTCGATGACGCGGTCAGCGTCGACGCGTACAGCATCGTTCGCGCCCACGTTCGCATCGGCGCTGGCACCACCATCGGTCCGCATTGCGTGATCGAAGGCCGCACGACCATCGGTCGCGATAACCGCATCTATCAGTTCTGCTCGATCGGCGCGGCGCCGCAAGACAAGAAGTACGCTGGCGAGGCCACTGAGCTGCGGATTGGTGACCGCAATACGATTCGCGAGTTCTGTACGTTCAACCTCGGAACAGCACAAGACTCGGGCGTGACCCGTTTCGGCGATGACAACCTGGCGATGGCCTACGTTCATCTAGCGCACGACACGCAGGTGGGCAGCCACGTCGTCCTCGCCAACAACGCAACCCTCGCCGGCCACGTCCACGTTGGCGACTGGGTCACGGTGGGCGGCCTATCGGGCGTACATCAGTTCGTCAAGATCGGCGCGCATGCCTTCGTCGGGTTTTCTAGCGCCGTCACGCAAGACGTGCCGCCGTACATGATGGTCGACGGCAACCCGCTAGCGGTACGTGGCTTTAATGTCGAGGGGCTGCGCCGGCGCGGCTTCGGCTCCGAACGCATCGCTGCGGTCAAGCAGATGCACCGGCTACTCTACCGAGACGGGCTTGGCTTCGACGCTGCGCGTGCCGCGATCGACGCGTTGGCCGCCGAGACACCCGAAGTCGCAGGCGACATTGCGATGATGAGCGAGTTTCTCGCGCGCGCCACACGCGGCATCGCGCGCTGACATGTCGACGGCAGAGGCAATGGCTCCTCGCTTTGCGATGGTGGCGGGCGAGGCCTCAGGTGACCTGTTGGGTGGCCTCTTGCTCGAGAGCCTGCACTCGCGCTGGCCGCAGTTGGAAGCGGTGGGCATCGGAGGCCCGCATATGGCCGCGCAGGGCTTCGAAGCCTGGTGGCCGCACGACAAGCTCGCGGTGAGCGGTTACGTCGAGGTGTTGGGACGTTTGCGTGAGCTCACCCGGATCCGCAACGACCTGACGGAGCGGCTTTTGAAGGCCGTGCCCAGCGAGCGCGCGGATGTGTTCGTCGGCATCGACGCGCCTGACTTCAACCTCGAGCTCGAGGCCCGTCTCAAAGCTCAAGGTATGAAGGCGATTCACTTCATCAGCCCTTCGATCTGGGCCTGGCGCGGCAAGCGCATCGAGAAAATTCGGCGTGCGACCGATCTGGTGCTTTGCCTGTTCCCGTTCGAGCCAGCAATTTATGCCAAGCAGGGGGTACCCGCCACATACGTGGGGCATCCGTTGGCCGACCTGATCCCGTTCGAGGTACCGAGAGCCGCGGCACGCGCGAGTCTCGGGCTCGGCCACGATGACGTGCTCGTGGCCCTTCTGCCGGGCAGCCGCCGTGCCGAGATGCAATACATCGCGCCGCGCCTGCTGCAAGCGGCCGTCGAGATGGCAAAACAGCGACCCGAGTTGCGCTTCGTACTGCCGGTGGTGCCTGGGATGCGCCATGTGGTCGAACCTATGCGCAGGCAATACGCGCCGCAACTCGCAATCGACTTGATCGACGGTCGCTCACACGATGCTCTTGCCGCCTGTGATCTCACTTTGATCGCGAGCGGCACCGCGACGCTCGAAGCAGCGTTGTTCAAGCGGCCGATGGTCATCACGTATGTCATGCATGCGCTCAACTGGCAGATGATGAAGCGCATGAACTACCAGCCTTGGGTCGGCCTGCCGAACATTCTGCTGGGCGACTTCGCGGTCCCGGAGTTGCTGCAGGGCGCCGCCACGCCCGAGCGACTCGCGCATGCTGGTCTCGCGTGGCTTGACGACCCCCAGCGCTGTGCCGCGCTGCAGGTTCGCTTCGAAGCGCTGCACCGCGAGCTGCGCTGCAATACCGGGCAGCGCGCCACCGATGCGATCGAAGCCGTTCTTGCGCGCTGAGCAGCTCGGCCTCTTATTTGACGTCTCCGGTTTGATTGCCGGTGTCGACGAAGCGGGCCGCGGGCCGCTGGCTGGCCCGGTCGTGGCGGCAGCGGTCATGCTCAACGACTTCAAGCCGATCAAGGGGCTAAATGACTCTAAAGTGTTGAGCCCACTGACTCGCGAACGCTTGTTCGACGAGATTCATGCCAAGGCCCTGTGTTTCTGTATTGCGCAGGCCAGCGTCGAGGAGATCGACACGCTTAACATCCTGCAGGCCACGATGCTGGCGATGCAGCGCGCGGTCGAAGGTCTGCGGCTTCGGCCCAACAAAGTGCTGGTCGACGGCAACCGGTTGCCGATCTTGAAGGTCGCGGCCGAGGCCATCGTGAAAGGCGATGCGCGGGTCAGGGCGATCTCGGCTGCCTCGATTCTCGCCAAAGTGCATCGCGATCGGTTGTGCCTGGCCTTGCATCGCGAGCACCCGCAGTACGGATTCGATGGTCACAAGGGTTACCCCACTCCCGCCCATCTCGCTGCGCTGAAAACGCACGGTGCCTGCCCGCACCACCGGCGCAGCTTTGCCCCGGTTCGCGCGCAAGTTCGACCATGACCCCGGCCGTCAAATCGATCAGTTCCCGAGACAACCCGCTGCTGCAGCGACTGCGCAAGCTCGCGGCCGAGCCCGCGGCCTACCGCAAGTCGGGTCAAGTCTGGATCGAAGGTGAGCACCTCGGCGCGGCCTTCGTGCAGCGCGGTGGGCAGCCGGTGCAGGCGGTCGTCACCGAGGCCGCATGGCAAACGCCCGAACTGCGCGCACTGGCGAGCCGGGCTGCGTCGGTCGCGGTGATTCCGGTAGCGCTGATGGCGGGCATCAGTGCGCTCGAGTCAGCCGCTTCGCTGGGTTTCGTAATCGCATTGCCCGGCGACATGCTGCTCGATGTCAACACGGCCAGCGTCGTTCTCGACCGGCTTCAAGATGCCGGCAACGTAGGCAACATTTTGCGCAGTGCATCGGCGTTCGGCTTCATGCAGGTCATTGCGTTGAAGGGCACCGTGGCGCTCTGGTCGCCCAAGGTGTTGCGTGCCGGCATGGGGGCGCACTTCGGTTTGCGACTGATCGAACTCGCCACCGAAGACGCACTCGCCGCGCTCAGCGTGCCGATGCTGGCGACCAGCTCACACGCGAGCTGCGCGATTCATGACCTGCCACTGCCGTGGCCGTGCGCCTGGGTCATGGGCCATGAAGGGCAGGGCGTGTCGGCGGCGCTGCTGCGCCGTTGTGCCGAGTCCTTGCGCATTCCGCAACCAGGCGGCGAGGAGTCGCTCAACGTCGCGGCAGCTGCCGCGGTGTGCCTCTACGAATCGGCTCGGCAACGTCTCTAGTCGCCTTCAATACATCAGGCGATCGGGTCGCAGGTCGCGCAAGATGGTCGTTGCGATTTCTTCAATCGACTTGTGGGTCGACGAGAGCCACGCGATGCCTTCGCGCCGCATCATCGTCTCGGCTTCTTTTACCTCGAAGCGGCAGTTCTCGATCGACGCGTATTTGCTGGCCGGCCGGCGCTCGTGCCGGATCTGGCTCAGCCGCTCGGGGTCGATCGTCAAACCGAAACATTTGGCCTTGAACGGGGCCAGCGTGGAGGGGATTGCGCCGCGGTCGAAGTCTTCTGGGATGAGCGGGTAGTTGGCCGCCTTGATGCCGTGCTGCATCGCTAGGTACAGCGAGGTGGGCGTCTTACCGCTTCGGCTCACGCCGACCAGGATCACATCGGCGTTCGCGAGATTCTTGGCGGACTGACCGTCGTCGTGCGCGAGCGAGAAGTTGATCGCTTCGATGCGGTCGGTGTACTCCTGGCTCTTCGAGACATCGGCAAAACGACCCACGCGGTGGTTCGAGGTCATGCCGAACTCGGCCTCGAGCGGCTCGATGAAGGTGTTGAACATGTCGAGCACCAGGCTCTTGTTTTCGAGCCCTCCGGCACCGCCCTTCAAGATGAAGAGGATTTCGGGGTTCACCAGCGTGATGAACACGATCGGCTTGCGGCCTTCGGTGTCGGCGGTGTGGTTGATTTCACGCAGCACCTGATGCGCCTTGTCGGCCGTGTCGATGAACGGCCGCCGCACATGCCGGGAGCGCACGGCAAACTGCGACATGATCGAGTTGCCAAAGGTCTCGGCGGTGATGCCGGTGCCATCGGAGACAAAGAAAACGGTTCGGTGGGCCATGTCTTGGAGCGCTGCAAATGCGCGGTGCTGAGTGGTGACGCTTCGTCGATGATGATAGGCAGTTCGCCCCTAAAATCGACTGCAGACTGTCGCGCCACCCCGATGAACACCGACCTCTGCAGCGCCCACCCCGACAACGGGTTCGCGAGCGCGCGGGTCGGGTCGGCCTTAGAGCAGCACTCAGGCCCACCACACTTGGCGAGCGACGCCCCGATTTTTTACCATCCCGGAGCTCTTCCATGTCAAGCAACCCACTGGCGACCGCCCTGGTCGCCCCGTTCGAACAATTGAGAATGACCGACGTCGAGTCGGTGGGCGGCAAGAACGCCTCGCTCGGCGAAATGATCAGCCAGTTGTCCGCCTCGGGCGTCCGCGTGCCGGGCGGGTTTGCGACCACGGCACATGCCTTTCGCCAGTTTCTCGAGCATGAAAGTCTGGCCGTGCGCATCGAGGGGCGGCTGGCGAACCTCAACACCGATGACGTGCGCGCGCTCGCCGCGGCTGGCGCCGAGATTCGGCACTGGATCGAATCGACTCCGTTCCCGCCCGAACTCGATGCCGCGATCACGGCCGAGTTCGCAAAGCTGACCGCCGGCTCGCCCAACGCGTCGTTCGCAGTGCGCTCGTCGGCGACGGCAGAAGACTTGCCCGACGCTTCCTTCGCCGGTCAGCAAGAAACCTTTCTCAACGTCGTCGGCATCGCTGACGTGCTGGCCAAGATGAAGGAGGTTTTCGCGAGCCTGTACAACGACCGCGCGATCAGTTACCGCGTGCACAAAGGTTTTGCGCACAGCGAGGTTGCGCTATCGGCCGGCGTTCAACGCATGGTGCGCTCCGACCTCGGTGCGGCGGGCGTGATGTTCACGATCGACACCGAGAGTGGCTTCGATCAGGTGGTCTTCATAACCTCGAGCTACGGCCTCGGAGAAACGGTGGTGCAGGGGGCCGTCAACCCTGACGAGTTCTATGTTCACAAACCCGCGCTCGCGGCCGGCAAGCGCGCCATCATCAGGCGCAACCTTGGCTCCAAGTTGATCAAGATGGAGTTCGCGACGCCCGAAGAGAAAGCGGCGAGCGGGCGCCTCGTGAAGACCGTCGACACGCTGCACGAGCACCGCAACCGCTACTCGTTGAGTGATGTCGATGTCGAAGAGCTCGCCGGTTACGCGCTGACCATCGAACAGCACTACGGTCGGGCAATGGACATCGAGTGGGGCAAGGACGGCGCCGACGGCAAGCTCTACATCCTGCAGGCGCGCCCCGAAACCGTAAAGAGCCAGCAGGCCGGCAAGATCGAGCAGCGCTACAAGCTCAAGGGCGCGCTCGAAAGTGAACGCACGATTTTGGCGGAAGGTCGCGCCATCGGTCAGAAGATTGGCATCGGCCCGGTTCGCATCGTGCACAGCATTGCCGACATGGATCAGGTTCAAGCCGGCGATGTGCTCGTCACCGACATGACCGACCCGAACTGGGAGCCGGTGATGAAGCGCGCTTCTGCGATCGTCACCAACCGCGGCGGGCGCACCTGCCACGCGGCGATCATCGCGCGCGAACTCGGGATTCCGGCGGTTGTCGGTTGCGGCGACGCGACCGAGGTGCTGACCGAAAGCGCGTTGGTCACGGTTGCTTGCTCCGAGGGCGATACCGGCTACATCTACGACGGCCTGCTCGAGACCGAGGTCTCAGACGTGCAGCGCGGCGTGCTGCCCGACTGCCCGGTCAAGATCATGATGAACGTCGGCAACCCGCAGCTCGCTTTCGACTTTGCCCAAATGCCCAACAGTGGCGTCGGTTTGGCGCGGCTCGAGTTCATCATCAACAACAACATCGGCGTGCACCCGAAGGCGATCCTCGACTACCCGAACATCGACAAGGACTTGAAGAAGGCAGTCGAGAGCGTGGCCCGCGGCCATGCGTCGCCGCGGGCT
>JAYUWC010000153.1:0-17069 GCA_043753755.1 Rhizobacter sp. | reverse complement strand
TCGGCAGATCGCCCGCCGCTGCTGATGCAACACGGCTGGATGGACGTGGCTGCGTCGTTCCAGTTCGTGGTCGACGCGTTGCCTACAGACCGCCACGTGCTCGCGTTCGACTGGCGCGGCTTCGGCCTTTCGGATTCGACCGCGGCCGACTCGTACTGGCTGCCCGACTACCTCGGCGACCTCGACCACGCGCTCGACGCACTCTTCTTCGATGCGGCACCCCAGACGCCGATCGACCTGCTCGGCCACAGCATGGGCGGCAACGTGGTGATGCTGTACGCCGGCCTGCGGCCCGAGCGAATCCGCCGGCTTGTCAACCTCGAAGGCTTCGGCATGCCCGCCACCACGCCCGATCAAGCGCCGAAGCGGCTGTTGCACTGGCTGGACGAGTTGAAGCGCCCGGCCGAGCTGCGTGACTACGCCGCGCTCGCCGACGTGGCTGCGCGACTGCGCAAGACCAACCCGCGCCTGCCGCCCGACCGTGCCGCGTGGCTCGCCGAGCGCTGGTCGCGACAACGTGCCGACGGCCGTTTCGAGATCCTCGGCGACCCGGTGCACAAGCGCCCCAGCCCCACCCTCCACCAACGCGACGAAGCCCTCGAATGCTGGAAGCGCATCGCGGCACCTGTGCTCTGGGTCGAAGGCGATTCGACCGACCTCGCGGGCTGGTGGGGCACGCGCTACAGCCTCGCCGAATTTCATGCGCGGCTCGATGTCGTCGAGCAAGCCCAGCGACACGTGATCGCCGGTGCCGGCCACATGCTCCACCACGACCAGCCCGAGGCACTCGCGGCGCGGCTCGAATCCTTCCTGGGGTGAAGCCGGCCATGCAGGCAGGCACAGCACAGACCGCAACGTAAAATCGCCTGCTTTCGGGCCGCCGCGCCCGGCACTGCAGAAAGCACATCATGGACGTCGAACACATCAATGCCATCGGCAACTCGCTGGCCGACCTGACCAAGCGCACGGTCGACCTCCGGGGGTATCTTTGACTACGACCGGAAAGCCTTAAGACTCAACGAAGTCAACGCCGCGCTCGAGAACCCGAAGGTCTGGGACGAACCCAAGCGCGCGCAAGAGTTGGGGCGCGAAAAACGCACGCTTGAGAACGTGGTCGAGACGATCGACCACCTGACCAGCAACCTCGCCGACAACACCGAGCTCTACGACATGTCGAAGGCCGATGCCGACTTCGACGGGCTGCTCGCGATAGAAGTCGATGCCGCCAAGCTCGAAGCGACCGTCGGCGAGCTCGAGTTCAGGCGCATGTTCAACAAGGCCGAAGACCCGCTCAACTGCTTCGTCGACATCCAGGCCGGCGCCGGCGGCACCGAGGCCTGCGACTGGGCTTCGATGTTGTTGCGCCAGTACCTCAAGTACGCCGAACGCAAGGGTTTCAAGACGACGATGGAGGACGAGTCGGAGGGCGACATCGCCGGCATCAAGAGCGCCACCATCAAGGTCGAAGGCGACTATGCGTTCGGCCTGCTGCGCACCGAGACCGGCGTGCACCGACTGGTGCGCAAAAGCCCGTTCGATTCGGCAGGCGGGCGGCACACCTCGTTCGCGAGCATCTTCGTCTACCCCGAGGTCGACGACACGGTCGAGATCGACATCAACCCGAGCGACGTGCGCACCGACACCTTCCGCGCCAGCGGCGCGGGCGGCCAGCACATCAACAAGACCGATTCGGCCGTGCGGCTCACGCACATCCCGACCGGCATCGTCGTGCAGTGTCAAGACGGCCGCAGCCAGCACGGCAACCGCGACGTCGCCTGGAAGCGCTTGCGCTCGCGGCTCTACGACCACGAGATGCGCAAGCGAATGGAAGAGCAGCAAAAGCTAGAAGACACCAAGACCGACGTCGGCTGGGGCCACCAGATCAGAAGCTACGTGCTCGACCAGAGCCGCATCAAAGACCTGCGCACCAACCACGAGACCAGCAACACGCAGAAGGTACTCGACGGCGATCTCGACCCTTTCATCGAAGCCTCTTTGAAGCAGGGCGTGTGATGAAGGTCGGCATCGCCGCGGCACTCGGGATCGCCATCACTGGCCAGGTGCTGTATCACGTCACGCAAAAGCATGTGAGCGCGGGCGCGAATCCGGTCGTCGCGTTGCTCGCGTTCTATTTGGTGGCGGCGGCGTTTTGTCTGCCGTTGCTGTGGTTGTTTCCGTTGCAGGCGCCGCTGGTCGAGGAGGTCGGTCGGCTCAACTCGGCGGCCTTCGGCGTGGCCGCATCGATCGTGCTGATCGAGATCGGTTTTCTTCTCGCCTACCGCGCTGGCGGCAACCTCTCGAATTCTTTCGTGCTGACAGCCTCGGTGGTCACGGTGGCGCTGTTTCTGGTCGGGCAACTGGCGCTTCGAGAACGCGCCTCGGCGACGCAGATCGCAGGCATTGCGTTATGCCTGGCAGGCGTGTGGTTGGCCACGCGACCGCCCGCATCGGTGTCATGAAGGCACTGCTGTTCGACCTCGACGGCACGCTGATCGACAGCATGCCGCACCACCAGAGTGCCTGGAATGCGTGGTACGCCCGACGCGGTGTTGAGATGAACTCGAACGAGTTTTTCGCCTCGACCGCGGGCCGCGCCAACACCGAGATCCTGGCCGAGCTGTTCCCGGCACTGAGCGTCGCCGAGCACCTGTCAATGGCGGACGAGAAAGAAGCGATCTACCGCGAGTTCGCGGCCCGATCGCTGGCGTTGATCGCCGGTGCCGAGGCCTTCGTCTTGCAGGCGCGACGCGACGGCTTGAAGCTCGCTGTCTGCACCGCTTCGACGACGCTCAACATGACACTGGCCTTTCACCTTCACGGCATCGACCGTTGGGTCGATGCCGTGGTGAGCCTGGCCGACACGATGACCGGCACCGAGGCCGGCACGCCGGTCCGCGGCAAGCCGCATCCCGACATCTTTCTCGAGGCGGCGCACCGGCTCGGCATCGCACCGGCCGACTGTCTCGTATTCGAAGACGCACCGCTCGGAGTCGAGGCGGCGCGCCGCGCCGGCATGCGCGCCGTGGCGCTGACGACCACGCTACCCGCCGCCGACTTCGCGGCCTTTGACAACGTGATCGCGATCGCCGCCGACTTCATGGCGATGCAGCCCGCTGGCCTTCTGGGCCTCGCGCCCCTGGCCTCCTCAGAGCACACACCGAAAGAAAAATCATGATGCGTGAAGGCACTGCGCCGCTGACCCACCGCGGCAACTACACCGCACCCGCTTACTGGATTCGCACGGTCGACCTGAGCTTCGACCTCGACCCATCGAAGACGATGGTGGTCAGCAAGATGCAAGTCGAACGCAACCTCGAGGTCGACGCGCAGCCACTGCGTCTGCACGGCCAGGGCCTCAATTTGACCCGGGTGTCGGTCAACGGGGCCTCGGTGTCGTTCAAGGTCGAGGGTGACATGCTGGTGATCGATGCGCTGCAAGAAATGCCGGCAGGCGCCTTCACGCTCGAGATTCGCAACACTTGCGCCCCCGACAAAAACACCCAGCTCTCGGGCCTATACACCTCGGGCGGCGGGCTTTTCACGCAGTGCGAGGCCGAAGGTTTTCGACGAATCACCTACTTTCTCGATCGCCCCGACGTCATGGCGATCTACACCGTGACCTTGCGCGCCAACAAGGCCGCCTACCCGGTGCTGCTCTCCAATGGCAACCTGCTCGAGCAAGGCAACCTCGACGGTGGACGCCACTTTGCCAAGTGGCACGACCCCTTCCCGAAGCCGAGCTATCTGTTCGCGCTGGTCGCGGCCGATCTGGTGGCGCGCCAGCAGCAGATTCGCACCCGCGCCGGCAAAGATCACTTGCTGCAGATCTATGTGCGCCGCGGTGACCTCAACAAGACCGAGCACGCGATGCATTCGCTGATCGCATCGATCATCTGGGACGAGGCCCGCTTCAAACTGCCGCTCGACCTCGAGCGCTTCATGATCGTCGCGGTCGAGGACTACAACTCCGGCGCGATGGAGAACAAGGGCCTCAACGTCTTCAACACCAAGTACGTGCTGGCCTCACCGGCAACCGCCACCGACAAAGACTATGCCGACATCGAATCGGTCATCGGACACGAGTACTTTCACAACTGGACCGGCAACCGCATCACCTGCCGTGACTGGTTCCAGCTGAGCCTGAAAGAAGGCCTCACGGTCTTTCGGGATCAGGAATTCAGCATGGACATGGCGGGCAGCGCCGATGCCCGAGCCGTCAAGCGAATCGAGGACGTGCGGAAGCTGCGCGACCTGCAATTCGCCGAAGACGCTGGCCCGATGGCGCATCCGGTGCGGCCCGACAGCTACGCCGAGATCAGCAACTTCTACACGACCACCGTGTACGACAAAGGCGCCGAAGTGGTCCGCATGATGGCGACCTTGGTGGGGCGCGAAGGCTTTGCCAAGGGCATGTCGCTCTACTTCGAGCGCTTCGACGGCCAGGCCGTGACCTGCGACGACTTTGCTCAAGCGATCGCCGACGCCAACACGCAGAGCGAACTCGCGCGCACCCTGCCGCAGTTCAAGCGCTGGTACGCGCAGGCCGGCACGCCGCGGGTCTCTGCGCGCGGCCGCTACGACGCGCCTTCGCGCACCTACACGCTGGGCCTGGAGCAAAGCGCTGCCGAGTCGGCTGCGACCGCACGTGAGCCGAGCGTGATCCCGCTTGCGATCGGGCTGATCGGCCGCGATGGTCGGGCGCTGCCGGTGCAGCTTGAAGACGAAGCGCCCGGCCACGCGACCGAGCGCGTACTGGTGCTCGAAGAAGCGCGCAGCTTCTTCACCTTCGTTAATGTCGATGTCGAGCCGGTGCCCTCACTGCTGCGCGGCTTTTCGGCGCCGGTGATCCTGACCGATGGCCTGAACGACGACGACCTGCTGGTGCTGCTGCGCCACGACACCGACCCGTTCAACCGCTGGGAGGCCGGGCAAAGGCTGGCGCTGGGCCGGCTGCTTGCGGCGGTGCGCAGCGATGCCCCACCGATGATCGACGCAGCCTTCGTCGACGCAATGCGCGCGGTACTGCGCCACCCGACGCTGGCTGCCGCTTTCAAAGACCTGGTGCTGACGCTGCCCTCTGAAGGCTTCATCGCCGAGCAACTCAAACCGGTCGACCCGCCGCGCATCCACGCGGTGCGCAATGCGTTCATGAAGCAGCTCGCGACCGCGCTGCGCGCTGACTGGGAGTGGGCGTTCGAAGCGCATCAGGTGCCCGGCCCCTACTCGCCCGACTCGCACTCGGCCGGCCACCGAGCGCTGGCCAATCGCGCGCTCGCGATGCTCTGCCTCAACGCCGTCGACCGCGCAGACCCGGTCTGGCCCGGCCGTGCCTACCAGCGCTTCAGGGATGCCGGCAACATGACCGATCGCCTCGGCGCACTCAACGCGCTGGTGCGCTCGCACGCGCCGCACGCCGAGCCCGCGCTGCATCTGTTCTACGAGATGTTTCGCCATGAGCCGTTGGTGATCGACACCTGGTTCTCATTGCAGGCGAGCACACCGGAGGTCGACGGCAAAGTGCTGACGCGCGTCAAACAGTTGCTGAAGCATCCCGATTTTTCGTTGAAGAACCCGAACCGGGCGCGCAGCCTGCTCTCGGCCTTCTGTCATTCGAACCCCGGGGCGCTGCACCGTCCCGATTCCGCTGGCTACGCGCTGTGGGCCGAGCAAGTGATCGCGCTCGACACGATCAACGCGCAGCTCGCCGCCAACCTCGCCCGCGTGCTCGATCGCTGGAGCCAGCTTGCCGAGCCTTACCGCAGCGCAGCGCGCGCAGCGTTAGAGCGCGTGGCCGGCAAGCCTGACCTCTCGGGCAATGTGCGCGAGATCGTCACCAACTCACTCGCTGTTTGAACCCACCCGGAGCTTGTCGCCATGGCCACGAAAAAGAAGAACGCGTTCTATGCCCAATCGGGCGGTGTCACCGCGGTCATCAACGCGTCGGCGTGCGGGGTGATCGAGACGGCGCGCGCTCACAAAGACAAGATCGGCAAGGTCTACGCCGGCCGCAACGGCATCATCGGCGCGCTGACCGAAGACCTGATCGACACGACCAAAGAGTCGACGAGCGCGATTGCTGCATTGCGTTTCACGCCCTCGGGCGCGTTCGGCTCATGCCGCTACAAACTCAAGTCGATTGATGCCAACCGGCGCGAATACGAGCGGCTGATCGAGGTCTTCAAGGCCCACGACATCGGCTACTTCTTCTACAACGGCGGCGGCGATTCGGCCGACACCTGCTTCAAGGTCAGCCAATTGAGCGAGGCGATGGGCTACCCTCTGCAGGCAATTCATGTGCCGAAGACGATCGACAATGACCTGCCCATCACCGACTGCTGCCCCGGCTTCGGATCGGTCGCGAAGTACGTGGCGGTGTCGACACTCGAAGCCTCGTTCGACGTGCGCTCGATGGCGGCCACCTCGACCAAGGTGTTCGTCGTCGAAGTGATGGGCCGGCACGCCGGCTGGATCGCTGCGGCGGGCGGGTTGGTCGAGGACCAGGGCATCCCGGTGGTCATCTTGTTCCCCGAGGTCATCTTCGACGAAAAGAAGTTTTTGTCGCGGGTCGACAAGCTGGTCAAGAAGCACGGTTTCTGCACGGTCGTCGTCTCCGAAGGCTGCCACCATGCCGATGGCAGCTTTCTTGCCGAGCAGGGCGCGCACGACGCGTTCGGCCACGCGCAACTGGGTGGCGCCGCGCCGGTGGTCGCCCACATGATCAAGCAAGCTCTTGGCTATAAGTTTCATTGGGCCGTGGCCGACTATCTGCAACGCGCCGCGCGTCATATCGCCTCGGCGACCGATGTGAAGCAGGCCTACGAGCTCGGCAAGAAAGCGGTCGAGCTCGCCCTGGCTGGCCACAATGCCGTGATGCCTACGGTCGAGCGCCTCTCTGACGTGCCCTACAGATACCGGATCGGTGTGGCGCCGCTCGCGCAAGTGGCCAATGTCGAAAAGTTCATGCCGCGCGACTTCATCACCAAAGATGGTTTCGGCATCACCGAAAAATGCCGCCGCTACCTCGCCCCGCTGATCCAGGGCGAAGACCCGCCCAAATACAAGAACGGACTGCCGGTCTACGTGACCCTGAAGAACACGCCGGTCGCGAAGAAGCTCCCGAAGTTCGCACTCAAGTAGCCGCAAGCCGTCAGCTAGAATCGCGGTCTTCTCGGCACGCTGTTTACGGCGCCGAGGGCCCGTAAAAAACAGGCCACGCCGGTGTAGCTCAGTTGGTAGAGCAGCGCATTCGTAATGCGAAGGTCGGGAGTTCGACTCTTCTCACCGGCACCAATCCTAGGGTTGTCATCAAGCGGCAACTGCGATGTCTGTCACGGAGCGACGATCACAATAAGGCCCGGCGAGTTTGCTTGTCGGGCCTTTTCGTATTGGCGCTGACCGGACGATGGCCTTGACCCGTCCTTTCACGCCAGTGGCAACCGCCCCCGAATGCAGGAAATACAGACCGATCGGATCTGGGCATGATTCCAAAAAATGCAGACAAGACGACGCCGTACTCACCGAGCGACGTTGAATTTCCCCAAGGAATGACACTCAATTCGATGCAAACGACGCTGGCAAGCGTCTTCGCCCAGCATGCCGAGCGACCTGCCGTGCGCGGCCGCTCGATCTCCTGGAGCTACTCCGAACTCGACCGCCTCAGCTCGCGCATGGCCGAGGCGCTGCGCGAGCGCGGCGTGCGCCCCGGGCAAATCGTGCCCGTGCTGATGGGCCGCTCGGCGCTGCTGGTGTTGACCCAACTCGCCGTCGTGCGACTGGGTGCCGCGTATTCGCCGATCGACATGGCCAGCCCCGCGCCGCGGCAGCGCGCGATGCTCGATGCGGTCGACAGCCGCTTGCTGATCGGCGATGGTGCCTCGGCCTCGGCCACCACCGCGAGCACCGACCATTTCGATGCGGCCGCGTGGCTCGCATCGCAGGCCACCGGCTCACTCCAACAAGGCAGTCTCTGGGTTGACCCAACGTCCGACTCGCCGGTCTATGTGATGTTCACCTCAGGCTCGACCGGCGTGCCCAAGGGCGTGATGGTGCCGCACGCCGGCATCGTTCGGCTGGTCTGCGATGCGGGTTACGCACACTTCGGCCCTGAGCAGCGTTGGGGCTTCATTTCGTCGCCGGCGTTCGACCTCTCGACACTCGAGGTCTGGGGCGCGCTGATGAACGGCGGCTGCTGCATGGTGCAAGAAGAGGCCGTGCCCTCGCTCGACACACTCGGCGAATTTTTGGTGCGTGAGCGCATCACCGACACCTGGCTCACCTCGGCCTTGTTCAACGCGATGGTCGAAGACCAGCTGCCCTCGCTCGGCGGCCTGCGGCAGTTGCTGGTCGGCGGCGAGCGCGTCTCGGCACGCCACGCGCGGCTGATGTTGCAGGCACATCCCGCAGTGCGGCTGATCGATGGTTACGGCCCGACCGAGAACACCACATTCACGCTCTGCCACACGATCACGCTGGCCGACACCGAAGGCGAAGCCGGCGTGCCGATCGGCCGGCCACTGCGGGCAACTCAGGTGCGGATTGAGCCGCTGGACGCCGAATCACTGCACCGCGGCGAACTCTGGACCGCTGGCGATGGCGTCGCGCTCGGCTATCTGGGTGACGCCGCGTTGACTGCCGCCAAGTTCGTCTGGCATGAAGGCCGGCGCTGGTACCGCACCGGTGATCTGGTGCGCGAGCGCGACGACGGCGTATTCGAGTTTCATGGCCGCATCGACCGCCAGATCAAGCTGCGCGGTCAGCGCATCGAGCTCGAAGAGGTCGAACTGGCCTTGACCGCCTGCGAGGGTGTCGGCAATGGCGCGGTGCTGGTGGTGGGTGACAGCGCCGACACGCGGCGAATCGTCGCGGTCTACAACCTGCTCGCTGCCGATGGCCCGACGCCCGATGTGATCGCCGCCCACATGCGCGTCACCTTGCCCGATGCGGCCGTACCGTCGCAGTTCGTGCAGCTGCCGCAGTTGCCGGCCAACCTGAACGGCAAGGTCGACCGCAAGGCACTCGAGGCGATGTTCGCGCTGGAGTCGTCGGCGCAGGCTGCGTCGTCGGCATCGGCCGCAACGGCTGCTTCACCGCTTGTCGATGTGTCGGTGTGGGATCGTCTCCAGGCCCACATTGCGATGAGCCCCAAGCGCGTCGCGCTCGAGGGCGCGACCGAGCGCCTCAGCTACTTCGAACTCGACCGCCGCAGTGCGCGCCTTGCAGCCGCACTGCTCGATGCGGGCGTCGCACGCGGCGACCGCGTCGCGTTGCTGTTGCCACGCTCGATCGAGTTGGTGCTTGCGCTGATTGCGTGCGTCCGGATCGGCGCCGCGTTCGCGCCTGTCGATCTCACGAGCCCGCGCAACCGGATTCTCCGCATGCTCGAAGTGCTCGACCCGCAGCTCACGCTGGTTGACGCCGAGAGCGCTCACACGTTGCCGAGCGGCGCCCGCGGTTTCGATCTCTCGACCTTCGATTGGCATGCCGAGCGCCCCGCCACGGCCACCACGCCGGTCGGCGCCGACGACCTGCCGTTTTGCATCTACTTCACCTCGGGCACCACCGGCCTGCCCAAGGCGGTGACGGTGCCCGCCGCCGGCATCGTGCGGCTGACGGCATCGGGTGCGCATGCCCACTTCGGGCCCGAGCAACGTTGGGCTTTTCTGTCATCACCGGCGTTCGATGCGGCCAGTCTCGAAATTTGGGGGCCTTTGCTGAACGGCGGCTGCTGCGTCGTGCAGGCGGTGCCAACGCCATCGTTGCAGCAACTGGCGGCCTTTTTCGTGGCGAGCGCGATCACCGATGCCTGGCTCACCGCTGCGCTTTTCAACGCGATGGTGCAAGAGCAGCTGGCCGCGCTCGGCGGCCTGCGTCAGTTGTCGATCGGGGGCGAGCGGCTCTCGCCTCAGCATGTCGACCAAATGCTTCGCGCGCATCCGCAAACACGGCTCATCAACGGCTACGGCCCGACCGAAAACACCACTTTCACGCTCAGCCACACGATCACGCCGGCCGATGCGGCGTCGCCGGCGGGCATCCCGCTCGGCTTGCCGCTTGCCGGCACGCAGGTGCGCGTCGCGCCCGGTTCGAGCGCCGATGAAGGCGAGTTGTGGACGGCCGGCGCGGGCGTGGCGCTCGGCTATTTCGGCAACGACGCAGCCACGCGCGAAGCCTTCGTCGAGCGCGACGGTCAACGTTGGTACCGCACCGGCGACACGGTGCGGCGCCGCGCCGACGGCGTGTTCGAGTTCGTCGGCCGCGTCGACCGACAAGTCAAGCTGCAAGGTCATCGGGTCGAGATCGACGAGGTCGAGATGGCGCTGGCGCAGTGCCCCGGCGTGGGCGGCGCGGCCGTGTTGTTGCGCGGTGCCGATGCGGCCGGTCGACACCTCGCGGCCTGCTATTGCGGCCTGCAAGGCGGCGAGCCGCCGTCGACAGCCCAGGTTGCCGAATACCTCGCGATGCAACTGCCCGCGGCGGCAATGCCCAAGGTGTTCAAGCCGGTAGCGCACATGCCGCTCAACCTCAACGGCAAGATCGATCGCGAGGCCCTCGCCCGCCTGCTCGACGCGGGCACCGAACCCGCGGCCGCCGCTCAAGAAATCGAGCCGATGAGCCTTGCCGAGACCGCCCTCGCCGCGATCTGGCGCGAGCTGATCCCCGGCGTTGCGATCACGCGCGATGCGCACTTTTTGCGCGTCGGCGGCACTTCGCTGCTGGCGCTGCACGTGGCGGCGCTGGTGCGCAGACGCATGGGCCGCGAGTTGGCACCGGTCGACGTGTTGCGCCACCCGGTGCTCGCCGATCAAGCAGCATTGATCGGTCGCACCGCAGCGTCTGTTGCGCCCACCGCAGCCTCGGCCGATGCCGCGCTCGCCGACTGGAGCATCCCGCTCACCCGCGCCCAACGCAACGTTCTCGCTGCGACCGAACTCGATCCCACCCACAGCGCCTATCTCGTGCACGTGGCGCTCTGCGTGCCCGATGCCCCGGATGCGCCCGACGAGACCGCATGGCGGCAGGCGTTCGAGAAGCTCGCGCAACGCCATCCCGCCTTGCGCCTTTTGGCGCGGCATGACGACGGCGTCTGGCGCGCGCGCTTGCAGCCGGGCTTGTCCGAAGGTTGGTGGCGCACCTGGCCGATGCTCGAGCACGCGCCTGGCGATCTCGACTGGCCCGCCGACTTGCTCGAACACGTCAACCGACCGCTCGTCACCGCCTCGGTCGGCAGCATGCGGGTCGACTGCTGGCCGCTTGCGCGTGGCGGCCGCCTGTTGGTCTGGAGCGTGCATCACCACGTCATCGACGAAGCCAGCATCGATGCTGCGCTCGGTGAACTCAACGCTTTGCTGAAGGGTCACACGCTGCCCCCGGTCTACGGCTCTCCGTTCGGTTTCGCGACGATCGAGGCCGCGTGGACCGACACGGCTGCAGTCGACACCTGGGCTCAACGCCTGAGCACCGCACTCGCCGGTCAGGCCGCGCCATTGCCGGCAGCGCCTGCGGCCGGTTTCGAGCGCCGCTTCGCGCTCACTGCTGAGCGGCAGACCGGCCTTTCGGCCTGCGCCGATGCGCTCGGTATCACGCCCTTCCCGATCTTGCTGACAGCCTACGGCCTGGCACTGCAAGACACCTTCGGTGCCGCATTTCGCTTTGTCTCGACGCCGTTTTCGCGCCGCGTCGAACCCGAGCTGATCGAGCCGATCGGCTACCTGCTCGATGTCCGCTTCATCGAAAGCGGCGCGTTGCCTGCCGAAGCGATCGCTGCCGCCTTGGCGCGCGTCTCGGCCGCCGTGCGCGAGGCGCAGACGCCCTCGTTCCAATCGCTCGACGACTTGATCGTCGCAGTCCGCAGCCGCGACCCGCAGGTCGCGCAGTTGCTCACCCAGTTCGGCTTCACCTGGCGGCGCAATCCAGCGCGTGCGGTGCCGCTCGCCGGCGTGACGGCGCAGTTGCTGCGCGTCCCGCAGACCGGCGCGCGCTACTCGATCTGCCTGCATGTGGCCGAGGTCGGCGGCGCGATCGGCTGCAGCATCGAGGCCGTGGCGCCGGCTCACCGGAGCGGCCAGGTCGAGACCCTTTGGCAGGCTTTCGAGCAGCGGCTCGGTGCTCTCTGCGCTGTGCGAGAGCTGCCGGCGATGGCCGTGCGCAATGAATCCCCTGCCGCTGAGATCGAGGTCGCGTCGGCCGACGACACGGCCCTGCGCGCGCTCTGGTCGCAGTGGCTGAAAGTGCCGCTCGAATCGATCACGCCGAACAGCCACTTTCTGCGCAGCGGAGGGTCATCGCTGCTTGCGATGCGCATGGCCTCCGAGCTGCGCCGCGCCTCGGGCGCTCGGCTCGACGTGGGCGCATTTCTCGCCCAACCCACTTACGCGGCCCTGCGTAAATTGGCCTGTGTGCGCGCGCCCGAGCGGCCTGAGGGCTTTGTTTTGATCGGCCCCGAAAACTACGAGCGGGTGATGCTGTTGTTGCCCGGCTCGGGCGGACAGGCGGCGGGCATGTATGCGTTGGCCGATGAATTGCATCGCCGTTCCAAACCCGGCACCGCAATCGCCATCGTCGACCTCGACGCCGTCATGCACCTCGCGCCGGCCGACGACCCGCTTTCGTTCGTCGCGCGCCGTGTGCTGCAAATCGTGCGCGATCTGGGCACCGACCGGATCGTCGGCATCGTCGGCTTCTCGTTGGGCGGCGCGCTGGCTTTGCGGGTCGCGCGCGACCTGGACGCCAGCATTGATCCGCCGGTGTGGATGCTCGACACCTTCGCTCCGCGCACCCACCGGATGACCCTCGCCCGCAAGATCGAGCGCCGACTGGCGTGGCAGTTTTTCGGCGGCCGACCGCAGCCGCAATCGGCAGAAGAGCTTGCGGCCGCGGGCATCTCGTTGAGTACGCTTCCGCTGCGCTCTTCGGAGTCGCTCTGGGATCTGCTGAGCAAGCAGCTCGCGGTTTACGATTTGGCCGCACCGCGTGCCTCGGTGCGCTTGATTCAAGCGCGACAAAGCGTGCGGGCCTGCGGGCTGCTGCGCCAGCGCCGCAACAACGGCTTCGTGCCGTCGGACTTCGCTTCGTGGCGCGTGCACGAGATCGATGGGTCGCACCTCGACATCCCGCGGCAGTTGGCAGCGCTCACGGTGGGGATCATCGTTAACGCCGGTGCCACTCCGACCGAAGCAGCCCTGCCGGTCTGACGCCCGAGCCGCAAAACATGGGCATGCTGACGCCGCTGCCTTGTGTCCACTTCGATGTCGGCGCCAGCAGTTCGGCGGTCTTGCGGAACACGCTCGTCGATCGCGTGACACAGGCGTTGGCGCGGCCCGCGCCGGTGATCGTCAGCTGCGGCGCCGGCCTGTCGCTAACCGATGCCCGAGCCGCGTTGGCGCAGCTCGATCAGGCGTTGGCGCCGACGGTATGGCGCGTCGGTGCAGGCCCAGGTGCATGCGTCAGCCGAAGCGCAACCGAGGGCGTCGCCGCTTGGGCGGCCAGCGGCACCGGACCGATCGGTGTCGATGTTCAGTCGGCACCGGCCGGGCTGACCGAAGCCCTGCTGAACGACGCACTGTCTGGGGACGAACTCGTCTGGCTCGCGAAGCAACCATCGCGGGAGATGGCATTCGCCCGGCTCTGGGCGGCGAAAGAGGCCGTGCTCAAGTGCTTCGGCGTGGGCCTTGCGTGGCCTTTGACCACAGTGAAGGTATTGCCGATCTCCGCCGACTGGCGTCTTGTCGAGGTGACCGCACTGGGTGCGGCCTGGCTGGCTCACTTCGAACATCGAGTGCCACAAATCGCGGTCGCGGTGGCCATTAACGCCGGGCACCCACCGCCCGGTTGACCACGCACCGGGCTCGTAGACGCGGCGTTGGCCGTGACCGCATCGACTGACCTTGGCGGCGCATGGCACCGCCGGCCGCTCAGTCGCGATCGTGTCCTCGACCGTGGCCGTGGCCGTGGCCATTACCGCGGCCGTGGCCACGGTCGTCGAGGTCGCGCCGACCGTCGCCGTCGCGGTCCCATCCGCGGTGCCGGCCGCGATCCCAACCTGGGTGTTCACGGGTGTAGCGCTCGCGCACCCAGTCGTCCCGAACGAAGTAAACCGGCTGGCCGCAAGCTGAGTAGCGCCCGCAGTACCGGCTCCAGTTCTGTTGATGCCCAGGCGGTACATAGAGGTAGATCGGGGCCCGCTGCACGACCACCCGGGGCGGCGCCACCAGCACCGGCTGCGCATAAACAAGCGCTGGTGGCGGCACGGCGCCGATGTTGATGCGGCCATAGACGCCGGGCTGGTTGATGCCGATCGAAACACCGACCGAGGGTTGCGCCGAGGCGGCGGCCGTACCCAAAGCAATGGCAACTGCGAGCAACTTTTTCATGGTCTTCTCCTGACAAGGTTTCATCACCAAACGCTAGACGCGGGCCGCAGGCCGACATCTGCGGCGCGACGTAATGTGCATAAACACGAAACCAGTGAGCTTCAGGTGCATCTCACGAATCCCACTGTGAGGCCATCTGGCGACACCCGCGATGCGCCGGCGCAGAAGAGGACAACTCCTACACGTTCACCTGGGTATGGGGGTGCCCGCTGGCCGGTCTTCGCTGTCTAATGAATCGGTGCGCAGTCACGCGGCCCTCTGGAGAAAGTCATCATGTCGGTTCTCAGTGAAGTGTTTGGCAGCTTGCAGGCAATGACCCAGCTGCAGTTGCTGCTGGCCTTCATCGCATGCGTCGGCTACGCCATTTCGCAAGGTCGACTTGTATCGAACAAGAGCCGCGGCTGGGCAGCCACGGTGGCTTGTGCGGCGGCACTGGTGTTTGCGGTGCAAAGCACCGACTGGACACTTGCCGCAATGTTGTTCGGGTTCGCGCTCGCCGGCCTCGGCGGCTTCAACGGACTCGTTTGGTTGACCAGCCGGGCGCTCGGATTGACCCGTCGCGGGGTCACGATGCCGCCCCTGCCAGGCACCGACATCGACGCCGAGCTGGTTGTGTCGCCGCGCACCCCACGGGCCGGTGGCCACGCCCATTCGGTCTGATCCAGCGGCGCTCACGGCGCCCGCTCGCAATAGCTTTTAGGTAACTTTCGGGCCGGTGCGGGCCTTCGCATTTTCGGACGAGCGGTCGGATAAACTCGCCCGCTGCCCGCGCCGATGGCAACGCCGCCGCGGCGGCAAACAGGCTGGTGCTGCGCTCGCAGCGCTAGATTCTTGCCCCTCTCACCGACACCTGATGGAGACCCGCATGACCGCATCCACCGTCCCCCGAATTCACGTGCTTGTGCTCGCGCTTCTGACCGCTGGCGTGCTGGGCTCGGCCAACGCCGCCGAAATCAAGATCGGCGCGGCCGAAGCACTTTCGGGGCCGGCGAGCCAATATGGTCAATCGATCAAAAACGGGTTTCAGCTGGCCGCCGACGAGATCAATGCCGCCGGTGGCGTGAAGGGCAACAAGGTTGCGCTGCAGTTCGAAGACGAAGCCGGCAAGAAAGAACAGGCGATCGACGTCTTCAAAAAGCTGATCTTCCAAGACAAGGTGTTGATGCTGTTCGGCCCCACGCTTTCGAACTCGGCGCAGGCGGCCGACCCGATCGCCCAGGCCGCGAAAGTCGTGGTCTTCGGCACCTCGAACACCGCCGACGGCATCACTTCCATCGGCGACCATGTGTTTCGCAACTCGGTGACCGAATCCGACGTGCTGCCCGAAACACTGCGCGTGGCGATCAAGGCCGCAAGCATCAAGAGGGTCGCCGTACTCTACGGCAACGACGACGTCTTCACCAAGAGCGGCTACGACGCCTTCAAGAAGGCGCTCGAGAATTTGAAGGTGCCGGTCACGACGACTGAAACGTTCGCCAAGGGCGATGTCGACTTCAAGGCCCAGCTCACCAAGATCAAGGCCAGCGGCGCAGATGCGATCGTGCTGTCGGCGCTGATCGCCGAGGGCGCGCCGATCATGGTGCAGGCACGGCAGTTGGGCATCGACCTGCCGGTGATCGGTGGCAACGGCATGAACTCGGTCAAGATTTTTGACCTCGCCAAAGACAAGAGCGACAACCTCTGGGTCGGCAGCCCGTGGTCGCTCAGCAGCCAGACGAAAGAGAACCAGCATTTCGTCGTCGCTTACACCCAAAAGTACAAGGCCGCGCCCGACCAGTTCAGTGCCCAGGCCTATGACGCGATGAACATCGTCGCGACCGCACTCGGCAAACTCAAGTTGAGCGGCAATCTCGAGACCGACCGCAAGGCACTGCGCGATGCGCTGCCGGCCGTGACGCACATCGGGGCCACTGGCGCATTCAAGTTTCGCCAGGTGATGGGCAAGGACGGCAAGCCCGCCGGCTACGACGCACAACAAGCGGCGATCGTTTCCGTCACCAAGGCAGGCAAGTACCAGATCGAGAAGTGAGGCCCCTCGCCCGCGGCGTACCGCAGCCGATCCCCCGAGGGGATGGCCGCCCGCTTGGGGCGGCCCGGCGCTTGGTCGGCTGGTTGCGAGCTTAGACCGAGATGCTCGAACAGCAACTCGTCAACGCCCTCTCGCTGGGCTGCGTCTACGCGCTGTTCGCGCTCGGCTTCACGCTGGTGTTCGGCGTGCTCGGCGTAATCAACCTGTCACATGGTGCGATCTTCATGATCGGCGCCTATGCGGCGCTGCAGGTGGTGACGAAACTCGGCTTCCCGCTGTGGGCCTCACTGATCGCGGCGTTCGTGGTGGCCGGCGCGGTCGGCCTGGCGATCGACTTTCTGGTGCTCAAACCACTGCGCCACCGCAACGCCCCACATTTGATCCCGATGATCGCAACCATCGGCCTTGCGATCTTTCTGAACAACGCGTCGCAGGGGCTCTTCGGTGCCGAGAACCTTCGCTTTCCGAGCGAGCTGGTGCCCGACCAGCAGATCAAGTTCGCGGGTGTGCAGATCAGCGTGCTCGAGGTCGCGATCATCGTGCTGTCGTTCACCCTGATGGGCGGCTTGCTGCTGGTGATGCGCAAGACACAACTCGGCCGGGCGTTGCGCGCCATTGCCGAATCACCAAAAGCTGCTGCGCTGCTCGGCATCAACGTCGAGGGCCTGTTC
>JAYUWC010000152.1:0-5672 GCA_043753755.1 Rhizobacter sp. | reverse complement strand
ATACCGACCGTCGCCCTGCTGCCGGCACCCGAAGCCAAACTGCGCAAGTGGCACGCGCTCAAACTCGCCGCCGGCATCGGCATCGCGTCGTTGACGATTGCCAGCGCGGGCGCCTACCTCACCGCTGCGTTGGCCGCAAAAACGCCGACCGCCGACGAGGCCGTCGTGAAGATGAAAGCCGATCAGGCGTTGGTGACCGCGCTGCCCTTCGGCAAAGAGTTGGAATTGAAACCCGAACCGACAACGGCGAACCGGGTGCAGGTTCATGGCTATTTGCCCAAGCGCGAGCAGTCCGGCGCGCTGGAAAAAGCCCTGCGCGATGCCAACATCGATGCCGACTACCACCTGGTTGCGCTCGACGAACTCGGCAGCGACATCGTGCACCGCTTCGAGCGCACCAAAGCGGAGGGTGTCCGCTATGAAAACAAGGGTCGCTTCGTGATCGACTCGCGAAGCGAAGTTCTCGATGTGCACGACCGGCAAGCCCGCCAGACCCTGCAAGAGCTGCCCGCGCTGAGCGGTCTCAACTTGTCGGTCGTCGACATCAAGGCGCCCGACGGCAAACCCATCGTGATCCGCTACGACCGTTCGGTCGAGCGACCAGGCGACATCGTCGTCAGTGAACTCGACGTGATTCGACAGCGGCAGCGCTTGATCGTGAAAGAACTTCGGCCAGGCGCGATGCCGTCTATCGTTTTGGACAACGGCATGCGCTACTTCGAAGGTGCAACCCTGCCCGACAAATCGATCTTGAAGCGGATCGGCGCATCGGAGCTGATCGTCATGCAGGGCTCCGGCGAGCGCGTGATCCCGATGCCGGCCGACACGGCCGCGTCTGCCGCGCGCTGACCGCCTGCCGCGCTGGCGGCAACGATCGTCTTCGTCGGTTTTTCTCGGCAACTACCGCGCAACAACCGCCTCGATCGAGCCTGGCCCGACCACGGGCGGGCCATACCGTGACGCTTTGCACCACACGCCCGTATTCGTACTTGCGACCTGGGTGGCGCGATCGATTCAGCCTCAATCTTCAGCGTTTTCAGGTGAGCAAACTGACGCAAATGAAGAACAAAGCTGGCGCATTCAACATCTGTCTGCCGGTGAAAGAAGAGATCAGCTTGAAAACTGAGCTCGAGCTTCAGGCCCAACCTGTCAAGGAAAAAACATTCCTTCGGCAATCTCAAAACCTTTCTATATCGGAGAAGCAAGATGGCAACAGCAACAGTTACCGGAACAACCATTGGCGCCGCCCTGGATGCATCGATCGACCGCATCGCGGCCATCGCGACCAACGCCGCAGGTCTGACGCCAGGTCAGCAGATGGCCGCATTGGTCACTGAAGCCAACGTCTTGGCCGCTGTGAAAGCGGCGTTCGACGAGGCGAAAGAAGGCGTTAAGGAAATGAAATAAGGAACTGATGTTCCGGCCGGCCTTGCGCATCGCGCGAGGCCGGCATGTTTTCCACTGCAACGTTTGGAGCGTACCCATGGACCCGATTGCCCAAATTGGCGCGTCGAACCCGAACATCTCTTCGGCTCAACGCTACGAGCAATGTCAGAACAACCAAGGCGCAGGCAACCTCCAAGCCTGTGGAGGCGACGCACCCGGCGCACATCTCGAGCGAATCGTCATCGTTGGTCACACGGCGCCTGTGGCGATGAATCTGGTGTCGACCGGCGCCATGTTCTCTGACCGCATCAAAGGTGGTTTCTACACAAAGCAACTTGACGAAATGGTCGCCAAGCTGAACGATCCTCGCGTTTCGCCCGGCGAGCAGCAAGCGGCAGTTCTCGACGTCGAAGAGCGCATCGGAACAGCAAGAATCGTCAGCCAGATCTCGCAAAAGCTGTCCGAAGGTCTGCAAAGCGTGGTGACCAAGTCGGGCTGATTATTTGCCCGAGCCAGGCGGCTCGAAACAAAACGCATTTGGAGTCTGCCGCAGACGCCTAATCCAAATTCAGAGGCACGCAAAAGTGATCCCTACGCGTTCTACCTTCCTGCGGGTCTTTACGCTTTGCAGCGTCGTTTTGGTGACCGCTGGCCTCGCAGGCTGCTCGCAGCAGCTCTACGGCGCACTCGACGAATCGGCCGCGAACCAGGTGGTAGGTGCACTGCGTAACGAGGGCATCGCCGCCGAAAAGTCGCGCGCCGGTGAGGACATGTGGAAAGTCAGCGTTGCTGACGATGAATTTGCGAAATCGGTGCAGATTCTCAAACGACGCAACTTGCCGCCGCAGCCCTTCGACGGGCTCGGCCGAGTTTTCAAGAAGGACTCGTTGGTATCGACGCCGACCGAGGAACGCGCCCGCCTCATCCACGCCATGTCGCAGGAGCTGGCGCGGTCGTTGATGGAAATGGACGGCGTGCTGGTCGCGCGAGTTCACCCGGTCATCCCGCCGCACGACCCGCTCAACCCCAAAAAATCGCCGACCTCTGCTTCGGTGCTGGTGAAGTACCGTCCAGGCTCGGATATCGGCTCGCGAGAAGCCATGATCCGGTCGCTGGTGTCTTCTGGCATCGAGGGTCTGGCGTATGAAGACGTTCGGGTTTTGCTGGTCAGCGCCGAAGTGCCGACCCTGATCCCTGAAAAGCCGACCTTGTCGCGTGCCGTACCACCGGTCTTTTGGGGCATTCTCGGCATTCTTATCGGGGTGCTGATCGTGACCTTCTTCGTGATCAGCTGGCGCGACCGCACCATCATCTCGATCGACGACCTGCGCGCCCGAATGATTCGCAAGGGGCGCAACTCGGACAAGGCGAAGAAAGCCGCCAAGCCATGACACACGTGCTGATTCCGCCGGTTGCGCTCGACTTGAGCCGCCGCCTGATGGCGTTCAACTGGATGACCGCGGGCTATGCGCACCGCGACTGGTTGGGCCCTTGGGCAGACATCCTCGAGCCGCGCAGCAAAGCCGGGCTGCGGATGGTTCGGCGGGCATCGATCGTGCTGCTCGAACGCTATCAACTGCGTGAACGCTATGTGCGCGACATCGGCAGCAACGGCTGGCTGCTGCAGTCTCACGGCGCGGTCACGCGGATCGCCAACGAGATCGGCACCGCGATGCTGGGCGGCTGGGTCTTGCACCGCCTCGAGCGACAAGAGGTCGCCCTCCAAGTGCGGGTGCTCGGCGCCGAGGGCCGCAAGGCCGCGCTGGAGCGCGCGCACTCGATGCGCGCGCTGCCGTTCGCACCGACCAAGGCCGGTTGGCCCGTGGCGCCGACCGGACCGACCACGTTGTTGCGGTTGGGTCTGTCGTGCATGGCCGCCCTGCTCGACGACGAGCAAAGCGGCGCGCGCGAGCGACTGACGATGCGTTTTCCGTCGGGCCTGATCGTGCCGATCACGTTGACTCAAACACAGCGCGACGAAGCGATCGCCTTGATTCACAACACCGCCGATGGCGGCTACGAGCCGACATGAAGGACGCCCAATGAGTTTCATGGTGCTGCACCGCCTCGACGGCGAAGCGATCATCACGGCCAGCGCCACTCGAATCGAGCGCGGCCGATTCGATGCGCTGCAAACGGCGGGCGGGGTATTGCGCGCCGCGCAGCTCGCCGCGACGGCGCTGCGCGAAGACAGCGAGCAGCTGCTCGCCGCGCGCGAAGAAGAGGCCCGCGAAGCCGGCTACGCGCAAGGCATCTCTGACGCGATGGTGGCAGTGATGGGCACACTCGAGACCGAGCGGCGACTGCGTCAATTGCTCGCCGATCGGATGGCCGATGTGGTCGAGCAATGCGTTCGCGGCATGCTGGGCGACATCGGGCCGCGCGAGGTGTTTCAGCAACGCGTACGGCACCTGCTGCGCAACTCGCCGGCAGGATCGAACGCCACGCTGCACGTTTGCCCCGCCAAGGCGCATCTGGCGCAGGCCGTGATTGCAGAAATGGCGACCGCTGCAGGCGGCGAGTTGAGCTGGTTGTCGATCTACAGCGATGAGCAATGCGCACCCGACACGCTGGTGCTCGAGACGCGAGTCGGCTTCATCGATGCCAGCATCGACCTCTCGCTCGCCAGTGCGCGCGATCTCATCAGCCGTGCGGTGCAGGGTGCCGCATCGCGGCTGGGTCTATGAGCACCATGTCTGCAGACGACGATCGCCGCGACATGAAGCTGCACCGAAGTATTCTTTCGGCGTTCGACTCGGCCTTGAGCGAAGCCACTGGCCGAGTCGCAACCACGACCCTGCAGCGCGGCAAATTGCAGCAGGCGGTCGGCACACTGGTGCGCGCCAGCGGGCTGCGAGCCGACGTGGGCGAACTCTGCCGCCTGATCGACGGCCGCACCGGCCGGGAGATACGTGCCGAGGTGATCGGCTTCGAAGGCGACACGGTGTTGATGAGCCCGATGGGGTCACTCGACGGTCTTTCGGGTGCTACGCAGGTCCTCGCGACGGGTCAGCGCCACACGGTGCCGGTCGGCGACTTCATGCTCGGCCGGGTGGTCGACGGCATGGGTGAAGTGTTTCTCGACGAGGGCCGCCCGGTGCCGCAAAACGCCGAACGCCGAGCCGTCTCGCGCCCTGCGCCCGCAGCGCTCGGCCGCACGCCCATAAACACGGCATTGCCGGTGGGTGTGAACGCGATCGACGCAGTGCTGACCTGCGGCGTCGGGCAGCGGGTTGGCATCTTCGCGCCGGCCGGTTGCGGCAAGAGCACCTTGCTCTCGATGCTCTGCCGCCATGCCGAGGTCGATGTCGTCGTCGCAGCGCTGGTCGGCGAACGTGGTCGTGAAGTCGGCGACTTCATCAATGAGGCGCTCTCTGCCGACGCGCGTGCGCGTTCGGTGCTGGTGGTGGCCACCTCGGATCGGCCGGCGAGCGAGCGCCTCAAGGCGGCCTTCGTCGCCACGACCCATGCCGAGTACTTCGCATCGCGCGGTCAGCGGGTGCTGCTGGTGGTCGACTCGGTCACGCGCCTGGCCCGAGCGGCCCGAGAGATCGGCCTGGCTGCCGGTGAGCCGCCGACCCGGCGCGGCTTTCCGCCGTCGGTGTTCACCGCACTGCCCATGCTTTTCGAGCGGGCCGGCAATCTATCGACCGGCTCGATCACCGCGTTCTACACCGTGCTCGAAGAGACCGACGACGGCTCCGACCCGATCTCTGAAGAAGTGCGCTCGCTGCTCGACGGCCACATCGTTTTATCGCGCAAGTTGGCCGGTAAGGGGCACTACCCCGCGATCGACGTGCTGCAGAGCATCAGCCGGCTGTTCGACAAAGTGGCGGCGCCAGAGCAGGTTCAATCGGCGCGCCGCCTACGCGAGTTGATGTCCAAGTTCGACGAGGTCGAGGTGCTGATCCGAATCGGTGAATTTCACCGGGGGGTCGATGCCCTGGCCGATACCGCAGTCGACCGACGCAGCGCCATCAACGCGTTTCTCACGCAGGCACTGGACACGCACACGACCCTTCAGGAAACCCTCGCCGGCTTGGCAGAGGTGGCGGCATGAAGAAGCTGTTGATACTGATCCGAAAAAGTCGCGACGCCCGCAAGGAAGCTGCGGCCGGTCGCCTTGCCGCGGCTCAACAAGCCGTCGCCCGCGCCGTGACGAATTCGCGGCAAAAGCTGTCCGAGCTGGTTCAGGCCAAAACCGAATACGACCACCTGCTGGCCAGCAACGGCGCGGGCCTTCTGCCGGATTGGCGCGTCAGTGTGTTGCCGGGCGTCTTAACGCT
>JAYUWC010000151.1:0-5716 GCA_043753755.1 Rhizobacter sp. | reverse complement strand
CGAACGGCAGCTCCAGCCGCCAGAAGCGTTGCCAGCCCGACAGCTGAAACACCCGCGCCGCCTCCTGCAATTCCGCCGGCACCGTGCGCAGCGACTGGTAGAGGCTGAAGGCCATGTTCCAGGCCTGCGAGGTGAAGATCGCAAAGATCGCCGCGCACTCCACGCCGAACAGGTTGCCGGGGAACAGCAAGATGAACGGCGCCACCGCGATCGCCTGAAAGCCGAGGATCGGGATCGACTGCAGGATGTCGAGCAGCGGCACCAGCACTTTCTCGGCCGCGCGGTACTTGGCGGCGAGTACCGCGAACGCGCACGCGAACACGAGCGAAAAGCCCATCGCGATGAACATGCGCAGCGTGGTGCGCATCAGGTAGTAAGGCAAAAAGACCGGCTCGAGCGTCAGCGGCAGCGTCTCGCCGACCTGATACGGCCGGGCCATCTGCGAGCCGCCCCAGGCCAGCACCACCAGCAGCGAGAGCACCAGTGGCAACAGTGCCCAGTCCCAGCGGTTGCCGGTGGATTCGACCACTTGGCGGGGGAAGAAGCGCTTGGTGGTCATCGAGTTTGCGGTGAGAAAAAGCGGTTGGAGGCTCGGGCAAGTTCGTTGGGCCGGCGATTGTCACCGAGCCTCGTGACGCGTCGGCATCGAACAAGGACTGGGCGGCCCTGTTTTGTGCGGAAGCCACCAGCCGCACCCAGAACAAGGGCAAGGCAAGGGCTGTATATTCATCCAGCTACTTCGCGCACGATACGACGCAACCACGTGGACATTCAAAGCAAGCTCGCGGTCTTGGCCGATGCCGCCAAGTACGACGCCTCGTGCGCGTCGAGCGGCACCAACAAGCGGCACTCGATCGGCGGCAAAGGCATCGGCTCGACCGAGGGCGCGGGCATTTGCCACAGCTACGCACCCGACGGCCGCTGCATTTCGCTGCTGAAGATCTTGCTGACCAACTACTGCGTCTACGACTGTCTGTATTGCGTCAACCGCGTCACCAGCAACGTGCCGCGCGCCCGGTTCACGGTGCAAGAGGTGGTCGACCTCACGCTCGACTTCTACCGCCGCAACTGCATCGAGGGCCTGTTTCTCAGCTCCGGGATCATCCGCAGCGCCGACTACACGATGGAGCAGGTGGTCGAAGTTGCGCGGGTGCTGCGTGAAGATCATGACTTTCGGGGCTACATCCACCTCAAGACCATCCCCGAAGCCAGCCCCGAATTGCTCGCGCGTGCCGGCCGCTATGCCGACCGCCTGAGCATCAACATCGAGCTGCCGACGACCGAAGGGCTGGTGGCGCTTGCGCCCGAGAAAGACGGCCAGGCGATCCGCCGCTCGATGGCGCGGCTGCGCATTCACATCGACGACGCCAAAGAAGCAGCCAAGCCGCAACCTGCCGTGTCGCAGCCGGCCGTCAAGCCCAAGCGCGCCAAGCCGCCGCGTTTTGCGCCGGCCGGGCAGAGCACGCAAATGATCGTCGGCGCCGATGCGTCGGACGACCGCAGCATCCTGACCACCAGCGCCACGCTGTACGGCTCGTACCGCCTGAAGCGGGTCTATTACTCGGCCTTCAGCCCGATCCCCGACGCGTCGCAATCCTTGCCGCTGGTCGCGCCGCCGCTCGTGCGCGAGCACCGGCTTTACCAGGCCGACTGGCTGATGCGGTTCTACGGTTTTCAGCACGACGAGATCGTCGGCGCCGCCAACGGCATGCTCGCGCTCGACATCGACCCCAAGCTCGCATGGGCGCTGGCGCACCGCGAGTGCTTTCCGGTCGACCTGAACCGCGCGCCCAAAGAGATGCTGTTGCGCGTGCCGGGTCTGGGTGTCACGTCGGTCAAACGGCTGCTGCAGGCGCGGCGGGGGCGCACTTTGCGGGTCGATGACCTTTCGCGGCTCAACGTGCCGCTGAAGAACGTGCTGCCCTTCGTCACGGTGCCCGGCCACGGCGCGAAGGGCGCGCTCGATGCCGGCGATCTGGCCGCGCGGCTGCGGCCGATGCCCAAGCAGCAGTCGCTGTTCGACGCATGAGATGTGATGAGGGCGCCTAACGCACGAGTTGAGTGGGCATGACAGGCCAGGTCGTCGTGCTGCCGGCCGAAGACGACGTCGACGCCTTTCGGCGTGAGGCGCGGCGCCTGCTGACGGCAGGTGTCGCCCCGGGCGAGGTGAGCTGGTTGGTCGGTGGCGCGGCCGAAGGTGATTTGTTCGGCGCGCCGCCGGCCGAAGATTTGCCGCCGGCTGCGACGGGTCCGGTTGCGATCAGCGTGCCGGCGTTCTTCGTCTCGATCTGCGAGCGCGCCGCGTTGCATGCCGACCCGAACCGCTTCGGCCTGCTCTACCGGCTGCTCTGGCGGCTGGTGCACGAGCCCGCGCTGCGCCACGACCCGCTCGATGCCGATCGCCAGCAGGCCGAATTGATGGCCCGCGCCGTGCGGCGCGACATGCACAAGATGACCGCGTTCGTGCGGTTCAGGCCGCTGTCTGTGGCGAGCAACGATGCGGCCGAAATTCGGCACGTGGCGTGGTTCGAGCCCTCGCACCACATCGTCGCGGCGACCGCGCCTTTTTTCGCGCGGCGCTTTGCGCAGATGCACTGGGCGATCCTGACCCCTGAGCGATCGGTGCGGTGGGACGGCCACACCCTCACGCTGGCCCCTGGCGCGAAACGCGAAGACGCGCCGCCGGCCGACGCCGCCGAGCAGCTCTGGCTCACCTATTACGCGAGCATCTTCAACCCGGCGCGGCTCAAGCTCGCGATGATGCAAAAGGAGATGCCGCGCAAGTACTGGAAGAACCTGCCCGAGGCGGTGCTGATCCAGCCACTCACCGCACGCTCGGCCGAGCGCAGCGGGCAGATGATGGCGCGCGGCGCGAGCGTGCCGGTGCATCGTCGCGCGCCAGCGTCGACTGCGTTGCGCGTCGATCAGCGCGCCGTCGTCATGCATGAGCCGGGCTCCCTCGCCGAGCTGAATGCCGCAGCTGAGGCCTGCCGCGATTGCCCGTTGGGCGAGCACGCCACGCAGTCGGTGCCGGGCGAGGGCCCGCTGCAACCGCGCCTGATGCTGGTCGGTGAGCAGCCGGGTGATCAAGAAGACTTGCGTGGCCGCCCGTTTGTCGGCCCGGCGGGCCAACTGCTGGCGCAAGCGCTGACACAACTCGGCTGGCCGCGCGACACGCTCTACCTGACCAACGCAGTCAAACATTTCGGCTTCGAGCTGCGCGGCAAACGCCGCATCCACAAAACGCCGGCGCAACAAGCGATCGCGGCCTGCGGGCAATGGCTGGAGCGCGAGATCGCGCTGGTCGCACCGAAAGCTGCAATCGCGTTGGGCGCCACCGCCGCCCGCGCGCTGCTCGGCCACGCGGTCGCGGTGACGAAAGAACGCGGGCAGTGGTTCAGCCGTACCGACGGTCTGCGGGTGCTGATCACGCTGCACCCCTCGGCGTTGCTCCGCATGGAGCCTGCTGACCGCGAAACGGCCTTCGCGGCATGGCTGGCCGATTTGCACCAGGCCGACAGCGCCGGCTGATGAAACGAAAACGGCGACCCGAAGGTCGCCGTCGAAGGCCGCCGCGAGCGGCGTCGATTCGAAAACGAGATCAGTTCACCGACACCGCCGACCAAGCCGATGCCACGGTGTTGTATTGCGACGAGCCCGTGCCGTACAAGTCTTTCGCGGCACTGAGCGTGGCCGCGCGGGCACCGCCGTAGTTAATGTTCGAGGTCATGTAGACCGTCAACGCGCGGTACCAGATGCGCGCCGCGGCATCGCGCCCGATGCCGGCAATGGCGATGTTGCCGTTGCAGACGAGTTGCGAGGCCGTCAGCTTCGAGGTGAATCCGGCCGGCACGGTCGCGCCCTCGGCGAGCAGGTAGTAGAAGTGGTTGGCCACGCCCGACGAGTAGTGCACGTCGAGCGACCCCAGGCTCGCGCTGTAGCAGTCGGGCGAGGCGCCGTCGAGACTCGGCTTGAACATGAAGCGCAAGGCGGTTGTCGGCACCGCCACGCCGTTGTTGGCCGCGAAGATGCGTTCGCCGATCAGGTAGTTCGGCGGGTTCTTGGCGTTGTTGGCCGCGTATTCGACCATCGTGCCGAAGATGTCGGAGTTGGCCTCGTTCAGCCCGCCCGACTCGCCCGAATAGATCAGCCTGGCGGTGCTTGCGGTGACGCCGTGGCTCATCTCGTGGCCGGCGACATCGATCGCCACCAGCGGCAGATAAGTCGCGCCATCGCCGTCGCCATAGCTCATGCAGAAGCAGGTGTCGCTCCAGAAGGCGTTGACGTAATTGCGGCCGTAGTGAACCCGCGAGTAGGTCGTGCGGCCAGCGCCGTCGATGCCGTTGCGGCCGAACATGTTCTTGTAGTAGTCCCAGGTCAGCTCGAGGCCGTAGTGCGCGTCGGTCGCGACCGTCACCGTGCTAGTGGTCGCGAAATTGCCCCAGGTGTTGTCAGTGTCGGTGAACAGCGTGCCGGTGCCGTTGGTGCGGTTCTTCAGCGTGGTGGTGTAGTTGTTGCTGCGCAGCGGGTCACGCAGCGCGAATCCGCCGGTGCTCTGCGAATCGGTCGTGATCGTGACCGCGCCCGACAGCAGCGTGTCGCCGATGCCGCTCGCCGCACTCGTCATCACCTCGTCGTACTTGTCGAGCAACTGCAGCGAGTTGGCATCGAGGATCAAATGCAGCACGCTCGGGGTGTCCTCGGCGTTGTGGCCGGTCACGGTCACGTCGTGGGCCATCACCGGCTGGGCGCCGCGCGCGTAGACCACCAGGCGCGCGCTGGGCGTGCCGTCAATCTTGCCGGTGAAGAGGGTTCGTGCGTAGTCGACCGCGGCAAATTCGTCGAAGCGGGCGGCCGTCTCGAGGCGCAGCGTGTCGCGCATCGTGTGCGATGCCGACTTGAGGCCGGCACGCGGGTGCGAATGCACGACCGTGTCGCCGCCGATCACATGCAGGCCTTTGTAGGTGCGGTCGAAGCGCACATGCTCGGCACCGTCGCTGTCGACGACCACGTCGCGGGTCACGAAGGCGTCGAAGGCGCTGGCGCGCATCAAGGCTGCGTTGCTGCCGACATGGCTCAATGCGCGCTGGGCCGCCGGGTGGGCGGTGTCGGGTGCGGCCAGCGCGGGTAGCGCCAGACCGACTGTCACGACAGCCAGCATCAGTTGTGAAAGTCTCTTCATGGTGGCTTGTTTCCTGATTGTTAATGGCCCCGGGTGCTACCCGGGATTAACAGTGTCGGCCTCCATCAATGCGGTGTCGCTCCGGGTTTGTTCCGATGCCGGAAACGAGCGTCAGCCTTTTTTCGACTTATGCCCCGACGATGAATTTGAGCGCCACGCCGTTGTTGCAATAGCGCTTGCCGGTGGGGCGCGGGCCGTCGTCGAAGACGTGGCCTTGGTGACCTTCGCAGCGCGCGCAGTGGTACTCACTGCGCGGCACGATCAGCTTGAAGTCGGTCTTTGTGACCACGGCGCCAGGCAGCGCGGCGTAGAAGCTCGGCCAGCCGGTGCCGCTGTCGAATTTGGTTTCCGAACTGAACAGCGGCAGGTCGCAGCCGGCGCAATGAAAGCGGCCTTTGCGGTGCTCGTCGGTGAGCGGGCTGGTGCCGGCGCGCTCGGTGCCCGCCTGGCGGAGCACGGCGTATTCGTTCGCGCCGAGGCGCTTCTTCCATTCCGCATCGCTGAGCCGCAAGGGCTCGATGCGCGGCGTGGGGG
>JAYUWC010000150.1:0-5724 GCA_043753755.1 Rhizobacter sp. | reverse complement strand
TGATGCGGTTCGACTTTCCCGGCAACGTGCGCCAGCTCGAAAACATTTGCCATTGGGTCACGGTGATGGCGCCGGCGCAGACGATCGAGGCCAAGGATTTGCCGCCCGAGCTGGCGGTCGACAACACGGGTGCGGGCGCGTCGCTGAACGCATCGGCGCGGGCGGTGCGTGAGCCCGTTGCGCCCGAGGTGGCGCTGGTCTCGGCGCCGCTTACTGCAGCGCCCGTTGCGCCTGCGGTGCAACACGCGGCCGCAACGGCGGCGTCACTTTCGCCAATGGGCACGGGCCCACAGTGGCTCGCCGGCCTCGAGAGCGAAACCCGCAGCCTGTTGCTCGCCGGCGACCCGCAGGTCTGGGACACGCTCACCCACAAGTTCGAGGCTCAGTTGATCCGCACCGCACTCGAGATTACACGTGGCCGCCGCATCGAAGCAGCGCAAAAGCTCGGCATCGGACGCAACACCATCACTCGCAAGATCCAGGAGTTGGGGCTCGACGACTAAACCGTCGACGCTCAGAGCTCAGTCGGTCAACTCGACCATCACTGGCGCATGGTCGCTCGGGCGTTCGTTCTTGCGCGTCGGCTTGTCGATCGTGCAACTCGTGACGCGAGGCTTCAGCGAATCGCTGACCAGGATGTGATCGATCCGCAAGCCCTGGTTCTTGCGAAATGCGAGGTTGCGGTAGTCCCACCAACTCCAACTCTTGGGCGGCTGCTCGAAGAGCCGAAACGAATCGTGCAAGCCCAGCGCCAACAAACCCTTGAAGTGCGCGCGTTCTTCGGGTGTGCAAAGCACCTGACCGGCCCACAGCACCGGGTCATGGACGTCGCGGTCTTCGGGTGCGATGTTGTAGTCGCCGAGCAGCACCAATTGCCGGTGCGCAGCGCATTCGAATGCCAGCCACTCGCGCAACGCGGTCAGCCAAGCCAGCTTGTACGGAAACTTTTCACTTTCGACCGACTGGCCGTTCGGGATGTAGACGCCGACGATGCGCACGCCGTCGACAGTGGCTGCGATCACGCGTGCTTGCGGATCAACATGGCCGGGGATGTTTCGCACCACATCGGTCGCTGCTGACTTGCTGAGCAGGGCCACGCCGTTGTAGGTTTTCTGGCCGAACCACTGCACCTGATAACCGGCCTCAAGAATGGCTGCATGTGGAAACTTGTCATCGGTCAGCTTGGTTTCTTGCAGGCACAAAACTTCGGGCTGGTGCAGCGCGAGCCAATCGATCAACTGCGGCAGACGAACGGCAAGTGAGTTGACATTCCAGGTGGCAATTTTCAAGGGCGGCCCAGGCAGCTGAAGGTCACTTGATGATATTCGGCACGCCTTGCTCGACAGGCACTGCAGCAGGCGCCAGAACGCGCCCCTGCATCGAACCGAAGGTGCGCGCGTAGACCCACGTGAACTCGGCGCCAAGCAAGAAAATTTGCGCCGAGTAGTAGACCCACACAAAAATCACCGCAATCGAGCCCGCGGCACCGAAGCCCGACGCAATGCCGCTTTTGCCGATGTAGAGGCCGATCAAAAAGCGGCCGATGCTGAACAACAGCGCGGTGATGAGAGCGCCCATCCAAACGTCGTGCCACCGCACGGCCACACGCGGCATCAGCTTGTAGATCATCGCGAACACACCAGTCGTCAGGGCAAAGGAAACCGCGAAGTTGACGATTTGCAGCAACACCTCCCAGCCACCAAACCAGCCACCCCACCATTTGCCGAGTGCCGAGATTGCCGCGCTCAAAACCAGCGACACCATCAGTAAAAAGGCGATGCCAAGCACCATGCCGAACGACAGCATTCGGGTGTGCACCAGCGCCCAAAGACCGGTCGAGCGGTCGCGCGCCGGTGCCCGCCAAATGCGGTCGAGTGCATTTTGCAATTCGCCAAACACGCTGGTGGCGCCGATCGCCAAAGCGCCGAGACCGATCACGGCCGACGTGATGCCGCGTGAAGGTTTGCTGAGTCCGTCGAGCATCGCCTCGACCGCATGTGCGGCATCGATGCCCATCAGCCCGCTGAGCTGGCCGAACAACTCGCCACGAGCCGCCTCGCGGCCGAACACCAGACCGGCGATCGAAATCACGATCAGCAGCAAGGGGGCCATCGAAAAGACGCTGTAGTACGACAACGCCGCGCCCATGCTGGGGGCGTAGTCGTCAGACCACGACACCGCGGCCGATTTGGCAAGGCCCCACCAGTCGCGGAGCGTCTGGCGTTGCTTCGTTGCGGGTCGGGCTGCTGTGTGTGCGGTGATCGGGGGCTGTGGCGGGCGGACGCTCGATGCGGCGGAAGGATTCATCCATTCAGCGTGACGGCAACTCGGGCTGAATTCAGCCAGACGGCATCGGGGCGGTGTCGGCGGTGGCGTGCGGCGTGCTGTAGGAGGGCTCTGACGGGCCCAAGCCGGTGCGGTTCACGCGCGCCGACTGGAATCAGGTCAGTAGTGAAGCCACGCCATTGCACCGACCACCACGCCGATGCCGCTCATCACGAAAACGAGCTTTTCCAGCCAGCGCCGCCGGGTGAGCAGCGCAATCGCGGCCATCGCGATTGCAATTTGCAGGGCGGTGGTGGCCTGCGCCCAGCGGTGATGCTGGTGCAATTGCTCGGCGCTTTTGTCCTCCCACTGCTTCGATTCCTTCTCGAGCTTCTCGGCTGCGAGCTTGATCTCGGCCTTCTCGGTTTTGTAGCGCTTGATTTCGTCGGCATAAAAAGCCTTGCGAGGCTCGGGTGCGAGCTCGAGCGCCAGCTCGCTCAAGTTTTGTTTGCTGCTCTTCGATTGATAGAAATTCCATTGGTTCGAGGCTTCGGTTTTCTTGATCGCCGAGTCGTTCTTGTAGAGGCCCGCATTCGACTGCGTAAACCCGCCCATGTACGAGAACAGCGCTCCCACCGTAGCCAGGATTGCAGTTATCACCGCAAGTTGCCCGGCCATGCCCTTCGGGTCGTGCTCGGCTGCGTGTTCGAGTTCGTGTTCGTGCGGTCCGTGCACGTGAAATCCGCCTTCAGACATGTCAATTGCCTCCGATTTTTGTGTAGGTGACGAAACGGTAGCCGACGCCGCCGGCCCCCATGCGGGGCTCAGTGCGCGAGGCAATGAACCGGGATCGATCCCAGGGCGGAAAGAAGACGTCGCCGTCGAGATCGGCATCGATCTCGGTCAGCTCGAGCAAGTCGGCGTGCGGCAGCGCGAGTGCGTAAAGCGATGCGCCGCCGATCACGAACGCGCGACCGGCGCCATCCAGCAAGTCGAGTGCGGCCTCGAGCGAGGCGCAACTCTCGGCGCCTTCGGCCTGCCAGGCCGCATTGCGCGTGACAACGATGTTGCGGCGGCCTGGCAGCGGCCGAAAACGTGTCGGCAACGAATCCCAGGTCTTGCGGCCCATGATGACCGGGTGGCCCAACGTCAGGCTACGAAAGCGCTTGTGGTCTTCGGGTTCCCTCCAGAGCAAGGAGTTGTCGCGACCGATCGCATCGTTGCGCGCAACGGCCGCGATCAGGCTGAGGGCAGGGCGTGTGCAACCGGTCATGCCGCGGATTGTCGCGCAGCACTTCCTGTGGTCGAAGTGCTCCCGCAACGTAGAACAAGTCGCGTTACGCCACCCGCGCCGCTTCTTTGCCGTTCGCGAAGTGCTGCTGCATCAGCGCCTGCGCACGGTCGTGGTTGCGAGCCTTGATCGCTGCCATGATTCGGCGGTGCTCCTTCAACGAGGCTTCGAGTCGGCCTTGTTTGAAGAGCGAATGGTGGCGGTTGAGCTTCATGACCTTGCGCAAGTCGACCACCAACTGCAGGCGCCAGCGGTTGTCGGCAATTTCGAGCAGGCGCATGTGAAAGCGTTCGTTGACCGCGAAGAAGCGGTCGCGGTCGTCGACCTGAGATTCGAGTTCGGCGTGCAGCGTTTGCAACTCGGCGATTTGCGCCCTGGTGGCATGCTGCGCAACCACCACCGCGGCGTCGCTCTCGAGCAGCGCCAGCAAGTGATAGACCTCGTCTAGATCGCGGGCTGAGACTTCGGTGACATACGCGCCGCGGCGCAGTTTCATCGTGACCAGCCCCTCCGAGGCCAGCACCTTCAGCGCTTCGCGCAACGGCGTGCGGCTGATGCCGTAGGCTGCCGCCAGCGCCTGTTCGTCGATCCAGCTGCCCGGCGCCATCGTGTGCCCGAGGATCCCGGCGCGCAGCCGTTCGGCCACCTGCTCGTACAGCGCTCGCTCGCCGAGCGGGCGGTTGCGCGGCGGGTTGTGTGTGCCGGATGCCGGCATGGCCACGGTTACCGGCATCGCCGCAGTGGGCTTCGGACGAGGGACGCGCGTGACGGTCATGTGCGAGATGCGGTTTCGGTTACTGGCGTGAACATCGGGGCGGTCATTGACAAGGATCGATATAATTCAGTTTTGAATTATGGCGACCCTGATGGGCGGCGTCCAGCATGCTGGGCCGGCTCTGTGGGAAAGTCGCTTCACGACCAGAGACCGAAGCGGAGCGCCCATGTCTGATCCCACCCAGCCCCCGTCCTCCGACCTTGCTGACTGGGTCAGGGCGGCCGCCAAGTCAGCGCCCGGCGGCGATGTCGAGGCGTTGACATGGGTCACCCCCGAAGGCATTCGCGTCAAGCCGCTTTACACCGCGTCCGACCTCCACGGCTTGGCCCACATCGACACCTTGCCCGGCTTCGCACCCTTCGTGCGCGGCCCGCAGGCCACGATGTATGCGGTGCGGCCGTGGACGATCCGGCAATACGCCGGCTTTTCGACTGCCGAGGCCTCGAACGAGTTCTATCGCAAGGCACTGACCGCCGGCGCTCAGGGCATCAGCGTGGCCTTCGACCTCGCCACCCACCGCGGCTACGACAGCGACCACCCCCGCGTCACCGGTGACGTCGGCAAGGCCGGGGTCGCGGTCGATTCGGTCGAAGACATGAAGATCCTGTTCGACGGCATCCCGCTCGACAAGGTCAGCGTCAGCATGACGATGAACGGCGCGGTGCTGCCGGTGCTGGCGGGCTATGTGGTCGCGGCCGAAGAGCAGGGCGTGGCGCAAACGCAGTTGAGTGGGACGATCCAGAACGACATCTTGAAGGAGTTCATGGTTCGCAACACCTACATCTTCCCGCCCGAGCCGAGCATGCGGATCGTCGGCGACATCATCGAATACACGGCCAAGAACATGCCGAAGTTCAACTCGATTTCGATCTCTGGCTATCACATGCAGGAGGCCGGCGCCAACCAGGCGCTCGAGCTCGCTTTCACCCTCGCCGATGGCCGCGAGTACGTGAAGGCGGCGCTGGCCAAGGGCCTCGATGTCGATGAATTCGCCGGGCGCCTCAGCTTTTTCTGGGCGATCGGCATGAACTTCTACCTCGAGGTTGCGAAGATGCGCGCGGCGCGGCTCTTGTGGTGCCAGATCATGCAGGGCTTCGGCGCGAAGAACCCCAAGAGCCTGATGTTGCGCACTCATTGCCAGACCTCGGGCTGGAGCCTGACCGAGCAAGACCCGTACAACAACATCGTGCGCACCACCATTGAGGCCATGGCGGCGGTGTTCGGCGGCACGCAAAGCCTGCATACCAACAGCTTTGACGAAGCGATTGCGCTGCCGACCGAGTTCAGCGCCCGCATTGCCCGCAACACCCAGCTCATCATCCAGGAAGAGTCGGGCATTCCGGCGGTGATCGACCCCTGGGGCGGCAGCTTCATGATGGAGCGCCTGACGCAC
>JAYUWC010000149.1:0-5728 GCA_043753755.1 Rhizobacter sp. | reverse complement strand
TTTTCCATCTTCATCGCCTCGATCACCGCGAGCTTCTCGCCGGCCCGCACCGCCTGCCCGGCAGTGACCGCCACGTCGACCAACAAACCCGGCATCGGCGACAGCAAAAACTTCGACAGGTCGGGCGCTGCCTTGAACGGCATCAGCGCATTGAGTTCGGCCGCGCGCGGCGACAGCACCCGCACCTCGACCTGCGCGCCGCGGTGCGTGACGCGGTAGGCCAGCATCAGCCGCTCCACCTGCGCACAAAACGGCTGGCCGTCGACCTCACCGTGCAGCGCAGCGTCGCGCAGCGGGCTCTTGAACCGGATCGGGTAGTGGCGGCCGCCCACGTCGACCTCGAATACGTCATCGTTCAAACGCACAGACGCCGCCGTCTCGTGGCGCGCGCCCTCGGCATCGGTCTGCACCACCACGTAACCTTCGCCGACCTGCAACTCGTGACCCGGCAACTGCCCGGTGATGCCGGCCGAACGCGCGAGCAGGCGGCGGTTGGTCGCGACCGCCAGCGCCAGCATGAAGTTCGGGTCGTCGTGCTTCACCGACTCGCGGGTGAATCCCTTCGGATAGTTTTCGGCGATGAAGCCGGTGTTGAAATCGCCCGCCACGAATTTCGGATGCGCAAGCAGCGCCGCCTGAAACGGGATGTTGCTCGAGATGCCATGAACGACGAAAGCATCGAGCGCATCGCGCATCTTCGCGATCGCGTCGAGGCGATCAGTGCCGTAGGCGATCAGCTTGCAAATCATCGAGTCATAGAACATCGGTATCTCGCCGCCTTCGTACACGCCGGTGTCGACGCGCACGCCGCCCTTCAGCGGCACCGGCATCGCCGCGTGCATCGTCTGCGCCGGCGGCTCGAACGCAATCAGGCGCCCGGTGCTCGGCAAGAAGCCGCGCAGCGGGTCTTCGGCATTGATGCGGCACTCGATCGCCCAGCCCTTGCGCTCGATCTGCGCCTGCGTGAACGCCAGCTTCTCGCCAGCCGCCACTCGGATCATCTGCTCGACCAGATCGAGCCCGGTGATGCATTCGGTGACCGGGTGCTCGACCTGCAGCCGCGTGTTCATCTCGAGAAAATAAAAGCTCTGATCCTTGCCCACCACGAACTCGACCGTTCCGGCACTTTGGTAGTTCACCGCCTTGGCCAACAGCACCGCCTGCTCACCCATCGCCCGGCGCGTGGCCTCGCTGATGAAGGGTGAAGGAGCCTCTTCGATCACCTTCTGGTGGCGGCGCTGGATAGAGCACTCCCGCTCCCACAGATAGACGCAGTGGCCGTGCGCGTCGCCCAGCACCTGAATCTCGATGTGGCGCGGCTCCTCGACAAACTTTTCGATGAAGACCCGGTCGTCGCCGAAGCTGTTGCGCGCCTCGTTGCGGCACGACGCAAAGCCTTCGAATGCCTCTTTGTCGTCGGCGGCCACCCGCAGGCCCTTGCCGCCCCCGCCGGCGCTCGCCTTGATCATCACCGGGTAGCCGATTTCTCTGGCGATCTCGACCGCATGCTCGGCAGTGTCGATCGCGGCGTTGTAGCCGGGAATGGTGTTGACCTTCGCAGCCTTGGCAAGCTTCTTCGATTCGATCTTGTCGCCCATCGCCGCGATCGAAGCGTGCTTGGGGCCGATGAAGACGATGCCTTCTTCTTCGACGCATTTGGCGAACGCCGCGTTTTCGCTCAAGAAACCGTAGCCCGGATGCACCGCCTCGGCGCCGGTCTGTTTGCAAGCCGCGATGATCTTGTCGATCACCAGATACGACTCGCGGCTCGCCGCCGGGCCGATGAAGACGGCTTCGTCGGCCAGCTCGACATGCAGCGCATCGCGGTCGGCCTCGGAGTAGACAGCCACCGTCGCGATGCCCATCTTCTTCGCGGTCTTGATAACGCGGCAGGCGATTTCACCCCGATTGGCGATCAGTATCTTGTTAAACATGGGCAGGCCCCATCGGGGTGAATTCGCCTGCATGCGCTCCGCGCACCACGCGATTTGGCTTCGCCGAAGCGCGCGCAAAGCGCGCGCTTTCACCGCGGTTGGCGATCAGGATTTTGGTGAACATCTCAGCCTTTCAAACAGCACGACCGGGCGCGCGCAGCGCCGCCCTCATCAAGCCACCCGCGCGGATCCGGCTTTGCCGGTCCGCTGCGGGGCGCCCCTTGGGGGCAAGAGCGAAGCGACAGGGGGCCAACATCACAAGGGGATGTTCCCGTGCTTGCGCCACGGGTCATCGACCTTTTTGTCACGCAACATCACCAGCGAGCGGCAGATGCGTTTGCGGGTCTCGTGCGGCTGGATCACGTCGTCGATGTAGCCGCGCGCACTTGCCACGAACGGGTTCGCGAACTTGGCTTTGTATTCGGCCTCGCGAGCTGCAAGTTTGGCCGGGTCGCCCTTTTCTTCGCGAAAGATGATCTCGACCGCGCCCTTCGCGCCCATCACCGCGATCTCGGCGTTCGGCCAGGCGAAGTTGACGTCGCCTCTGAGGTGTTTCGAGCTCATCACATCGTAGGCACCACCGTAGGCCTTGCGCGTGATGACGGTGATCTTCGGCACCGTGCATTCGGCATACGCATACAGCAACTTCGCGCCGTGTTTGATGATGCCGCCGTACTCCTGCGCGGTGCCGGGCATGAAGCCGGGCACGTCGACGAACGTCAGCACCGGGACGTTGAACGCATCGCAAAAACGCACGAAGCGCGCGGCCTTGATGCTGCTCTTGATATCCAGGCAACCCGCGAGCACCAACGGCTGGTTTGCAACGATGCCGACGGCCTGGCCGTCCATGCGGCCGAAGCCGATCACGATGTTCTTGGCGTAGTCGGGCTGCAGCTCGAAGAAGTCGCCGTCGTCGACCGCCTTCACGATCAGCTCCTTAATGTCGTAGGGCTGGTTCGGGTTGTCGGGCACCAGCGTATCGAGCGACATGTCGATGCGCTCGGCCGGGTCGCTGCTAGGCCGCACCGGCGGCTTCTGTCGGTTGTTGAGCGGCAGGTAATTAAAGAAGCGGCGCAGCATCGCGAGCGCGTCCACATCGTTGTCGAATGCAAGATCGGCCACACCGCTTTTCGTGGTGTGCGCCGAAGCGCCGCCGAGATCTTCGGCCGTCACTTCTTCATGGGTCACCGTCTTCACGACCTCGGGGCCGGTGACGAACATGTAGGAGCTGTCTTTCACCATGAAGATGAAGTCGGTCATCGCCGGCGAGTAGACAGCTCCGCCAGCGCAGGGGCCCATGATCATGCTGATCTGCGGAACCACGCCCGATGCCATCACGTTGCGCTGAAACACCTCGGCGTAGCCGCCGAGCGAAGCGACGCCCTCTTGAATGCGGGCGCCGCCCGAATCGTTGAGCCCGATCACCGGCGCGCCAACCTTCATCGCCTGGTCCATCACTTTGCAGATTTTTTCGGCATGGGCTTCGCTGAGCGCGCCGCCGAACACGGTGAAATCCTGGCTGAAGACGAACACCAGGCGGCCGTTGATCATGCCGTAGCCGGTGACCACGCCGTCACCCGGTGGGCGGTTGTCTTGCATGCCGAAATCGTGGTTACGGTGCTCGACGAACATGTCCCACTCTTCGAAAGTGCCTTCGTCGAGCAGCAGATCGAGCCGCTCGCGCGCGGTCAGCTTGCCTTTGCCGTGCTGCGCGGCAATCCGCTTCTCGCCGCCGCCCAAACGTGCGCGGGCGCGTTTGGCTTCGAGCTGCTGGATGATGTCGTGCATGGTGGGCCTACCTGTTCTCGTTCTCGAAAATATGAAGTAGCTGGCGTGCCGCCGACGATGCCGCGATGCGCGCCTCGGTCACATCCCGCAGCGTGTTCGACAACGCAGCGCGCACCGCGGCGTGGTGCTTGAAATCGGCGTGCAGGCGGGCGTGGACGATGTCCCACATCCAGGCCAGCGCCTGCTGTTTGCGGCGCGCGTCGAACTCGCCGCTGGCGCGGCGCTTGGCATGGAACTCTTCGACGGCTGACCAAAACGTGTCGAAGCCCTGAGCCTTGAGTGCGCTGAGCTTCATCACCCGCGTCACCCATCGATCGGCCGCGGAGTGCGGGCCGAACATACGCAGCGAGCCGCTGATGTGCGCCTCGGCGCGGGTCGCCGCATCGGGGTCGAGGTCGGCCTTGTTGATGACCACCAGATCGGCGAGTTCCATCACGCCCTTCTTGATCGCCTGCAGGTCGTCGCCGGCGTTGGGCAACTGCATCAGCACGAACATGTCGGTCATGCTGGCGACGGCTGTTTCGCTCTGGCCAACGCCAACGGTTTCGACAATCACAACGTCATAGCCCGCAGCCTCGCAGACCAGCATCGCCTCGCGCGTTTTCTCGGCCACGCCGCCGAGCGTGCCCGAGGCCGGGCTCGGGCGGATGTAGGCCGCCTCGTTCACCGACAACATTTCCATGCGCGTCTTGTCGCCGAGAATCGAGCCGCCCGAGACACTCGATGACGGGTCGATCGTCAGCACTGCGACCCGGTGGCCCTTGGCCGTCAGCGCGAGGCCGAGCGCCTCGATGAAAGTCGACTTGCCCACACCGGGCACGCCCGAAATGCCGAGGCGCATGGCGTGGCCGGTGTGCGGGAGCAGGTGGTTGAGCATTTCGTCGGCGCGCGAGCGATGCTCGGCGCGGGTGGACTCGAGCAGCGTGATGGCCTTTGCCAGCGCACGGCGTTTGCCGCCGCGCACGCCGTCTGCCAACGCCTGATCGACGGGATCGAGGGCCACGTTCGCCTCAGCCCTTGACCATGTTGGCGCGAATCTGTTCGAGCACGTCTTTCGCACTCGCCGGAATTGGCGTGCCGGGGCCGTAGATGCCCTTGACGCCGGCCTCGTACAGAAACTCGTAGTCCTGCCGCGGGATCACGCCGCCGACGAAAACGATGATGTCGTCTGCACCTTGCTGCTTCAGCGATTCGATGATGGCCGGGACCAAAGTTTTGTGACCGGCTGCCAGCGTGCTCACGCCGACCGCATGCACATCGTTCTCGATCGCCTGACGCGCGCACTCTTCGGCGGTTTGAAACAGCGGGCCGATGTCGACGTCGAAGCCGAGGTCGGCAAAGGCGGTCGCGACGACCTTTGCGCCGCGGTCGTGGCCGTCTTGGCCGAGCTTGGCGATCATGACGCGCGGCCGGCGACCCTCGTCTTCGGCGAATTGCGCGATCTCGGCCTTGAGCTGGTCCCAGCCCGCGGCGCTGTCGTAGGCGGCGGCGTACACGCCGGTCACCTTCTGCGTGTCGGCACGGTGGCGGCCCCAGGATTTTTCAAGCGCATCGGACACCTCGCCCACCGTCGCGCGCAAACGCACCGCCTTGATCGACAAGTCGAGCAAGTTGCCCTCGCCCGATTCGGCGCATTGCGTCAACGCGACGAGCGCAGCCTGCACCGCGGCCGGGTCGCGCGCGACACGCAGCTGCTTCAGGCGGGCGATCTGGTTGTCGCGCACCATCGCGTTGTCGATGTCGCGGGTCTCGAGCGTTGCCTCTGAGGCCAGTTTGTATTTGTTGACACCGACAATCACGTCGCGGCCAGAGTCGATGCGGGCTTGTTTTTCGGCGGCGCTCGCCTCGATCTTGAGCTTGGCCCAGCCACTGTCGACGCACTTGACCATGCCGCCCAACGCGTCGACCTCTTCGATGATCTTCGAGGCGGCATCCACCATGTCTTGCGTCAGTTTTTCCATCATGTAGCTGCCGGCCCAGGGGTCGACGACGCTGGTGATGTGGGT
>JAYUWC010000148.1:0-1811 GCA_043753755.1 Rhizobacter sp. | reverse complement strand
CCTCATCGAGCGGCTGAACCACCGCGCCGTCGGCACCGATTCGCTCCTGCGCCTCGATGACCCGCGAGTAGAGCAACTCGGGCAACACGATGTGCCGGTCGAAGATGCGCGGCCGCTCTTGATAGCCGATGCGCAGCGCGTCTTTGAAGCCTCGCGTGGTCACGAGCAGCGTCGGCTCGCCTTTGCGCTCGAGCAGCGCGTTGGTCGCAACCGTGGTGCCCATCTTCACGCACTCGACCTGCGCCGATGTGATCGGCTGGTCGGCCCGCAGCCCGAGCAGGTGGCGAATGCCGGCGACCGCCGCATCACGGTATTGCTCGGGGTTCTCGCTCAGCAGCTTGTGGGTGACGAGCGAGCCATCGGGCCGCTTGCCCACCACGTCGGTGAAGGTGCCGCCGCGATCGATCCAGAACTGCCAACGGTCGGGGATGGGAGCGTGTTGCATGAGGAGTGGCTTTCAAACGGCCAGAGCACGGCACGGCGCCGGCATTGCTACAAGCCCTGTTGTGGAACTTCGGCTGCGTCGCACTGCGGCAACGCGACCACGGTTTCAAGCTTGCGCAAAACACGGGACGAAGATGACCGCTTTTGCGCCGACCCATTTGCCAGTGCGCTGCCGAGAGCGTGCGACATGGTCTTGACTCCTGAAAGGCTCACAGGCCGAGGTAGGCCTTCTTCACGTCTTCGTTGTTCGCCAGGTCGTGGCCGCTGCCTTGCATCACGATGCGGCCGGTCTGGATGACGTAGCCGTGGTGCGCGATCGAGAGCGCCTTGTGCAGGTTCTGCTCGACCAGCAAAACCGTCACGCCGGTTTCGTTGACACGCTGGATCACGTCGAGCACTTTGGTGACGAACTTGGGTGCGATCCCCCATGAAGGCTCGTCGAGCATCAGCAGCCGCGGCTTTGCCATCAACCCGCGGGCGATCGCCAGCATCTGCTGCTCGCCGCCGCTCATCGTGCCGGCGAGCTGCGTCTCGCGCTCTTTCAAGATCGGGAACAGCGCGAGCATGCGGTCGATCGTGGCCGCGACCTCGTGCGCATCCTTGCGGGTGAACGCGCCCAGCTCGAGGTTGCGCCGCACCGTGAGCCGCGGGAACAGCCGCCGCCCTTCGGGCACCAGCGAGAGACCGAGCGGCACGCGCTGGTGGGCCGGCAACATGTGAATCTCGGCGCCATCGAAACGAATGCTGCCGGCATCGACCGGGTTGAGCCCGGCGATGGCACGCAGCGTGGTCGACTTGCCGTTGCCGTTGCCGCCGACGAGCGCCACGATTTGCCCGCGCGGCACCGCGATGCTCACGTCCGAGAGCGCCAGAACACCGCTGTAGCTGACGCGCAGGCCGTTGACTTCGAGCAGGTTGTCGGCAGCCGACGGCGCAGCCCGTGCGGCTGCCATCGAAGGTGTCAGCACGGCGCCCATCACGCGTCTCCCAGGTAAGCCGAGATGACCGCCGGATCGCGCGACACCTCGGCCGGCGTGCCGTCGGCGATCTTGATACCGCGGTCGAGCACGACGATCTTGTCGGCGATCGGCATGATGCCTTCGAGCACGTGCTCGACGATCAGGCACGCGATGCCGCGGTCGCGAATGGCCTTGACCACATTGACCATCTCACGCACTTCCGAGGGGTTGAGGCCGGCCATGACTTCGTCCATCAACAACAGCTTCGGCCGGGTTGCCAAAGCCCGCGCTACCGCGAGGCGGCGCTGCTCGCTGATGGTCATGCTGCCGGCGGGTTTGTCGGCGAAGCGCTGCAGGTCGACGAAGGCCAGCCACTGCATCGCCAGTTCACGTGCTGCCGTGACGCGG
>JAYUWC010000147.1:0-17242 GCA_043753755.1 Rhizobacter sp. | reverse complement strand
CCATTGCTCCGCGGTGTTCATCGAAAGGCCGCCGTGTTTCAGGAGTTGTTTGACCCGTGTCTCGGCCTTCGAAGGGTCGGTAATCGGACGCCCCTTCGCGTCGCATATGACCGTGGACTTAAAACGTTCGGAGATCGTCTTGCCGTCGCGCGTAATTAGCGGGCCGACCGCATTAATACTGACGATCTTGGATGCAGAGCCCTCGCCTTGTACGACTGCCTGCATGCGTGCCTGCGTTCTGGTGACGCTTCCGTCGGCCGCCCGACTTTCAGTGCCGACGTAGTTGTCGGCACGGTTGAGGCCTGGAAAGTCGCCAAGATTCATGGTGCGGGTGGGCGCACTCTTGTTCGCCTGCATTGCACTGGTTTTTTGTAGAGCGATCAGATTCCGTGATCCGCCGACCGAGGCGCTCGGAACGGCAGGCAAAGTCGATATCGGGGGAGAGCTCATGACGCATCCTTTCAAATCAAAAATACAAGCCGATCCGAGCGAGAGCGCGGGCTCTTGCATTCCGCGACGTTTACTATGTGCTTCGAGGTTGGACTGATGTTCGGGGACTGCGCTTTATCACGTCTTTCCTCCACATTGAGCTCACACGGGTGCGTGCTCAGCCCGCACCGGCAACCTGCGACAGCCAGCCGTGCGGCGCGTTGTGATCGGGTGTGTCGCCATCGCCCTTCGCCTGAGAACGTTGCCCGGATGCGCCGCGCCGTTGAGCAGACGTTCCGCCCCGGCCATGACATTTCGCCTGACTACTTCCCGTGCACAGGCTCAGTGATCTGCCCTTTTCATCCTTGCCGACGGGGTGACGGGGAAGCGGCTCAGTGCATTGGCACCAAGTTGCCGAGCGGTCCCGATGACCGAGCCACTGACTCGGTTGATCCGTTCGTGTAGCCAACGTAAAGGTGCGTGGGTCGGGGCGAGACTCCGTAAATTTCGACAGAGTGCGCCAGTGCCGCGTGCCGCGGTGGCTAAGGTGTACCAATTGGCGCCGATGGTCCGGCGTCATTCGTTATGCAACCCGCGCAGGCCGATCTACCGGGAGTTGCAGGGCGTACGGAAGCCGAGAGAAGAATAAACCGGTCCGAGCCGGCAGATCTGGGTCAACTCGGACCGGTCACGCCGTGCAGATGCGCTTGTTCTCCGACTTCTGCTCGCCCGGTTCGTCCAGCGTGCGACATACGGATCTTGAAAACAGTTCCCTCCACCTCGGACGAGAGCACATAAATTTCTGCGCGATGGGCTCTGACAATTTCCCTGGCGACAAAAAGCCCCAATCCCATGCTGGTCACCTGCCGGTAGATGCACGATCTTTTGGCATGAGCAAGCTCGACCATGGAGTTGCCCCTTCCACGGTGCGGTATGGGCACTGCGCGGTTGCTAACTGACGTCACTACGAAATCGCGTTCGGCTCTCACCTCGAGCCGGATCGGCAACCTCGCCGCCCGTCATGTCGGGCAGCATGTAGTCGAATACGACCGCGGAGGCACTCACCCCTTGGGCCATGGTCATGCCGGCCTAACCCGTTGATGCGTACTGAGCGCCGTAGCCCTCCGCTGCTAGAAGTACGACCATCACTTCGGCCAAATCAATGTCGTCGCCGATGACCACGACGGTCTTTTGCGATCACCTGAAATTTGGGTTAGCAAGATCGTCACGGCGTCACCGCTGTATCCACCCAATACAGTCCACGCGGTTCCGTTTGAACACGTTGGAGCGCTGCTGCGATAACTGCCGCCGGAAAAACCGACCGCATCTTTCCCCTGGTGAGCAGCCCCTTGCGTCCGTGATTGATGCCTTCGCGATTTCGCTTTTTGCAGCTGAGCCTCAGCAGAGCCGCGCTCATGCCTCGGGCTTGTTCGCAGGATCACGTCGCTCCGTTCAAGTTCGCTTGCGGCCGCGGGTGAAGAAGTTAACGATCGCCAGGAGAAGCACAGCGCCGAGGAACGAGACGAATAACCCCATAACGCTGAAGTCGTTTTGGTTGATCGTGCTCCCACCGAGCAGTCGGGAGATCAACCAGCCCCCCAGCAGGAAGCCGACGATGCCCACGACGACGTTCATGATCAGCCATTCAGGACGCTTCATGACCATGCTGGCGACCCACCCGATGAGCCCGCCCACGACAAGCCAAATGATGAGGTTCATTTGAATGTTTTCTTAGTTGATGGAGCTGGCAGGCGCTCGGTAGCGCCTGCTGGGGTCGATTTCGACCGATACGTAAGTCTCGATCGAGGCAATTGCGCGTGCTGCTAGACGATGCCGAAACTCAGGGTAGGAAGGATGGAAAATGATTGCGCTGCCGTTGAGTCAATCCGACGACTTGTCTCAACGCGAGGTGGGTACAGGTTCCCCAAATGCTGCCTAGCTCAATAGCGAGCGGCTTCGGCCCCCTGCGCGCAGAGTGATGCCGAATTCGGACGCGGCGAGCCGTGCTTGCGACAGGTGTGTCTGGGCGGCAGAATGTGACGATGCATTTGCAGTCGCCCGTTGACCTCGATGCGGCCAGCTTGCCTTCATGGAGTGCGCGCCGTTTTGCTTTGCCGACCTTTATCCGTGCCGTGAAGAAAGCCGCTTCTTTCCTCCTTACTGCCACCCTCGCGCTCGTTGCACCGGCCCATGCCGCAGAGCCGCTGCACCTGCGGCTGATCGGCATCAACGACTTTCACGGCAACCTCGAGTCGACCGGCCTGAGCCTGACGCTTGCCGATCCGCAGGGCGGCGACAAACCGGTGCGCGTGCCGGTCGGTGGCGCGGCCGCGCTGGCCGGTTTGGTGAAGGCGTTGCGGGCCGATGCGCCGGCGAGCCTGATGCTGTCGGGCGGCGACCTCATCGGCGCGGCGCCGCTGGTCTCGACTCTGTTTCGCCACGAGTCGACCATCGCCGTGATGAACGCCATCGGACTCGACGTCTCGACCGTCGGCAACCACGAGTTCGACAACGGCGCCGCCGAGCTCAAGCGCGTTGCAAGGGGCGGTTGCGCCATCAACGACCCAGCCTCGGCGCTTACCTCCTGCGCTGGTGGTGGCTCTTACGGTGGTGCGCGCTTTGACTACCTCGCCTCCAATGTGACGGAGGCCGATGGCACGACGTTTTTTCCGGCTTCGGTCGTCAAGACCGTCGGCGGCATTCGGGTCGGCGTGATCGGTGCGGTCACGCGCACCACGCCGAGCATCGTGAGCCCGTCCGGCGTGGCGGGGCTGCGCTTCGTCGACGAGGCCGATGCGGTCAACCGCGCCGCGCGCAGGCTCAGGGCCCAAGGCGTGCGCGTGATCGCGCTGACCATCCATGAAGGTGGTGAACTCGGCGAGGCTTCTAACCGCGGCGACTGGAACGACACCGGCTGCCCCGATGCGCACGGCCCCATCTTCGAGATCGCCAAACGCACCTCGAAAAACGTCGACGTGATCTTTTCGGCGCACACCCACCAGGGCTACCGGTGCGTGGTGGGTGGCCGCGTCATCATTCAAGGCACCTCGTATGGCCGCGGCGTGTCGGTGGTCGATCTCGCCATCGACGCGAAGACGCGCAAGGTGATCCCGGCGCTGACCCGCAGCATCAACCTGCCGGTGGTCAACGAAATGACCGACCCGGCCGTGCGCGAGCGCCTCGCGGCCGCGCTGCCGGTGCCGTATGCCGACATCTTGCGCAACGAGCGGCCCGACGCCGCGATCGCCGCGCAGGTCGCGAACTACGCCGCGGTGGTGGCACCGAAGGCGCAGCAGCCGGTCGGCCGAATCGGCGGCAACTTCCCGCGGGGCGCGCCGGCCGACAGCGCGGCCGGTCGCCTGATCGCCGATGCCCAACTCGCCGCCACGCATCGGCCCGAGACCGGCAACGCGCAGATCGCATTCATGAACGCCGGCGGCATCCGCAGCGATCTAGAGTGCAAGGCCGAGCCGCCGTGCATGGCGACCTTCGGCCAGGTCTTCACGATGCAGCCCTTCGGCAACAGCCTGGTCGTGATGACGCTGAACGGCGCGCAGATCAAAGCGCTGCTCGAGGCGCAACAACGCGGCGCATCGGACCCGGCGTTTTTGCAACCGTCGACCGGCTTCGGCTACACCTGGCAGGGCGATGCCGCAGCCGGTGAGCGGGTGCGCGAAATGCAGTTGAACGGTCAGCCGATCGGCCTGCAGCAGCCCTACCGCTTGACGGTCAACAGCTTTCTCGCCGAGGGCGGCGACGGCTTCACCGGGCTGACCCGCGGCACCGAGCGCAGTGGCGGCGGTCAAGACCTCGATGCGCTGCTCGAGTACCTGAAGGCGGATGCGCCGCGTGCACCGGTGGCCACGCCACGCATCACGCGGCTGCCTTGATCCGAGCGAGCGGCGCCGGCCTTGCGCAGCCGCGCTTCATGACCACATGCGCTTGACCTCCGCTCGCCTCGAGACTCGATGTCGCTCCTTCCGCTCTTCTTCATTTCGACGCTGCTGCACGCGTATGTCGGCTGGCGGGTCGCGCCCGATTTGCCGGGCGACTTTGCAGGCATCGCGTTCACGGTGCTGTTGGTTGCGTCGGCGTTGCTGATGCCGATGGCGCTGATCGCGCGTCGCGTGCGCAACCCGCGTTGGGCCGATCGGTTGGCATGGGCCGGTGCACTCACGATGGGCTTGTTCTCGTCGCTCTTCATGTTGACTCTGACGCGCGATGCGTTGCTGCTGATTGCATTGACGACAAGCTGGGTCTTGCCGGCTGCAGTGGCCGCGCCCGGGTTGGTGTCGCGAAGCGCGATGGCGGTTCCGCTGCTCGGGTTGGCGATCACGCTCTGGGGCTTCATCAACGCGCGCCGCACGGCTGCGGTGGTCGAGGTCGATGTGCCGCTGGCCGGCTTGCCCGCCGCGTTGCACGGCTTCACGATCGCGCAGATCAGCGACATCCACGTCGGCCCGACCATCAAGCGGCCCTACCTCGCGCGCATCGTCGAGGTCGTGAACCGGCTCGAGGCCGACATGGTCGCGGTGACCGGTGATCTGGTCGACGGCACGGTGCGCGAGTTGGGCGACCACGTGGCGCCGCTGGCGGTATTGCGCTCGACCCACGGCACCTTCTTCGTCACCGGCAACCACGAGTATTACGTGTCCGGTGCAGCCGGCGCTTCGGCTTGGGTCGACGAGCTGCGGCGGCTCGGTTTGAACGTGCTGATGAACGAGCACGCGGTGCTGAGGCATGCGGGCGCGGCGATCGTGGTCGCCGGCATCACCGATTTCAGCGCCCATCACTTCGACCCCGCGCAGCGCAGCGACCCCGTTGCGGCACTGATCGGTGCGCCTGCCGGAATCACCACCCGGGTCTTGCTCGCCCACCAACCGCGAAGTGCCGAGGCAGCCGAGCAAGCCGGGTTTCAGCTGCAGCTCTCGGGCCACACGCATGGCGGTCAGTTTTTGCCGTGGAACTGGTTCGTGCGCTTTCAGCAGCCGTTCACCGCCGGCCTGCACCGGCTTCGGCGGCTATGGGTCTACACGAGCCGCGGCACCGGTTATTGGGGGCCGCCGAAGCGCTTCGGCGCGCCTTCTGAAATTACCCGCTTGCGGCTGGTGGCGGCAGGGCCTTGAAGCCCTGACCGCGAGGGCCGGAGCCTGCGTGGTGACCCCGACACCGGGTCTTACAATCGACCGGCTTTGCCCCCGGCGTCGTGCCGGCTTCAACGAGGATATTTCAAGTGTTTATTTCCGAAGCCTTCGCGCAGGCCGCGCCTGCCGCCGCTGATTCGCCGTTCGGCAGCCTGGGCAGCATGCTGCCGCTGGTGCTGATGTTCGTGGTGCTGTATTTCGTGATGATTCGCCCGCAAATGAAGCGCCAGAAAGAAGCCAAGTCGATGATCGAAGCACTGGCCAAGGGCGACGAGGTCGTCACCACCGGCGGCATGCTCGGCAAGATCAGCAAGATCGGCGAGAGCTATCTCACGGTCGAGATCGCGAACGGCGTCGAAATTCAGGTGCAGCGCGGCGCCGTCGTTCAGGTGCTGCCCAAGGGCACCGTCGCTGCCAAGGGATAAGGCGCCCCCGCCGGCGTCGCGCGCGCCAGCGTCGGCGCGGCGAGCCGTGGGTTGTTCCGGCTTCGCTGCCGTGAGAGGAATCGTTCGATGAACCGTTATCCCGCCTGGAAGTACGCGCTGCTCGTGATCGCGTTGTTGGTCGGCCTGGTCTACACGCTGCCCAACGTGTTCGGCGAAGCGCCGGCCGTTCAGGTTAGCAGTGGCAAGGCCACGCTCAAGCTCGACGCCACGATAGCGCCGCGCATCGAAGACATCTTGAACAAGGCCGGTCTGAAGGCCGACTTCGTGCAGTTCGAGGGCAACTCGGTCAAGGCCCGGTTCGGTGACCTCGATGCGCAGCGCAAGGCCAAAGACGCAATCAGCGGCGCGCTCAACCCCGATGCGGCCAACCCGAGCTACATCGTTGCGCTCAACCTGCTCTCGCGCTCGCCGAAGTGGCTGACCTCGCTGCACGCGCTGCCGATGTTTCTCGGCCTCGACCTGCGCGGCGGTGTCTACTTTCTGATGCAGGTCGACATGAAGTCGGTGCTGACCAAACGCGCCGAGGCCATGACCGGCGACATTCGCAGCGCGCTGCGCGACAAGAACCTGCGCCATGCCGGCGTCACCCGCGATGGCAACGACGTGTCGGTTCGCTTTCGCGACCGCGAGACGCTGGGCGCCGCGCGCACGTTGCTCGCCGATCAGCTGCCCGACCTGGTTTGGGCCGAAACAGCCGAAGGCACCGACACCAGGCTGATCGGCACGCTCAGGCCCGATGCCGCCAAGCGTGTGCAGACGAGCGCGCTGACGCAAAACATCACCACACTGCACAACCGCATCAACGAACTCGGCGTGGCCGAGCCGGTGATTCAGCAGCAGGGCGCCGACCGAATCGTGGTGCAGCTGCCCGGTGTGCAAGACACGGCCAAGGCCAAAGACATCATCGGCCGCACCGCAACGCTCGAGTTGCGTCTGGTCGACAGCGGCGCCGAAGCGCTGGCGGCCGTCAGCGGCGCCGGGCCGGTGCCGTTCGGCACCGAGCGTTTCACCGACCGCGACGGCAGCCCGCTGGTAGTAAAGCGCGACGTGGTCTTGACCGGCGACAACCTGATCGACGCCCAACCCGGCTTCGACGGCCAGAGCCACGAGCCCGACGTGCGGCTCACGCTCGACGCCAAGGGCGCGCGCATCATGAAAGACGTGTCGCGCGACAACGTCGGCAAGCGCCTGGCGATTCTGCTGTTCGAAAAGGGCAAGGGCGAGGTCGTGACCGCGCCGGTGATTCGCAGCGAGTTGGGCGCCAACTTCCAGATCACCGGGCGCATGACCGCAGCCGAGTCGAACGACACCGCGCTGCTGCTTCGTGCCGGCTCGCTGGCGGCGCCGATGGACTTCATCGAAGAGCGCACCATCGGCCCCAGCCTCGGCGCCGACAACATCACCAAGGGCTTCCACAGCGTGGTCTTCGGCTTTGTGGCGATCGCGTTGTTCATGTGCGTCTACTACCAGTTCTTCGGTGTGGTCTCGACGCTTGCGCTGGGCTTTAATTTGCTATTGCTGCTGGCCTTGCTGTCGATGCTGCAGGCCACGCTCTCGTTGCCCGGCATTGCGGCGATCGCGCTGACGCTCGGTATGGCGATCGACTCCAACGTGCTGATCAACGAGCGGGTGCGCGAAGAACTGCGCGCCGGCAAGGCGCCGCAGGTCGCGATCAGCGAAGGCTACGAGCGCGCGTTCGCGACCATCCTCGATTCGAACGTCACGACCCTGATCGCCGGCCTCGCGCTGCTCGCGTTCGGCTCGGGTCCGGTGCGCGGCTTCGCTGTCGTGCACTGCCTCGGCATCGTGACCTCGATGTTCTCGTCGGTGGTGTTCTCACGCGGCCTCGTCAACCTTTGGTACGGCCGGCAGAAGAAGCTCAAAGGCGTTGCGATTGGCCAGGTCTGGAAACCCCCGGCAGAAGTGCCTGCCGTGAAGACCTGACCGCACCACCTCGCACCGACCGAACTTTTCCAAGGAAGCTTCATGGAGTTCTTCAGAATCCGGCGCGACATCCCGTTCATGCGGCATGCGCTGATCTTCAACATCGTTTCGGGCGTGACCTTTGCGCTCGCCGTTTTCTTTCTCGTCACGCGCGGGCTGCACTTCTCGATCGAGTTCACCGGCGGCATCGTCATGCAGATGAGCTACGTGCAAGTAGCCGATGTCGAGAAGATTCGTGGGAACCTCGAGAAGCTCGCGTTCGGCGATGTGCAGGTGCAAAACTTCGGCAGCACACGCGACGTGATCATCCGCCTGCCAGCGACGCAGAACACCAGGCAGAGCGAGGTCTCGAACACGGTCTTCGATACGTTGTGCAAGGCCGAGGGCGGCACCGTGAGCGTGCGCCAGATCACCACCGAAAAAGGCGAGATCATCAGTCGACCGAGCTGCACGGCCGGCAGCGTCGAGCCGGTGAAGCTGCAGAGCGTCGAGTACGTCGGGCCGCAGGTCGGGCGCGAGTTAGCGGTCGACGGCGCAAAGGCGCTGGCCTTCGTCGTGATCGGCATCATGATCTACCTTGCGATCCGCTTCGAATGGAAATTCGCGGTCGCGGCGATCGTTGCCAACCTGCACGACGTGATCATCATTCTCGGCTTCTTCGCGTTCTTCCAATGGGAGTTCAACCTCACCGTGCTGGCCGCGGTGCTGGCGGTGCTCGGGTATTCGGTCAATGAGTCGGTGGTGATCTTCGACCGGATTCGTGAGGCCTTCCGGCGCTTTCGCAAGATGAACACACACGAGGTGATCGACCATGCGATCACCAGCACGATGAGTCGCACGATCATCACGCACGGCTCGACGCAAGCCATGGTGCTGTCTATGTTGATCTTCGGGGGGCCGACCTTGCACGGCTTCGCGATCGCGCTGACGATCGGCATTTTGTTCGGCATCTATTCGTCAGTGTTCGTTGCAGCGGCAATCGCGATGTGGCTCGGTGTCAAGCGCGAGGACCTGATCAAGCCGGGCGGCCCGGCGAAGGAAACCGACCCCGACGACCCCAACGCCGGGGCGCTGGTGTAGAGTCTGAACGGTACTTTCACAGGACGTTTCTCGACCCATGCCGACCCCCGCGAACCCGACGGCACTGGCCCAGCAAGCGAGGCGTTCTTACGTTGAAGGGTTGCTGTCGGGTCTGGGGCCGGTGGTGCAGTCGGTTAACAAGGGCGCACGCCTTCTGGTAGGCCAAGTGGCCGAGCCGATGGTCGCGATGAAGCGCCGCGAACTGGTGCCCGACCTGCAAAAAGCCTCGCCTTCCTGGATGCAGGGCATGAGCTCGATGCTGCAGGGCGCGCGCCAGACTGGCATGGTTTCGGCCACCCATTTCGGTAACCTGCCGCCGCCCGCCGGCCGCAGTGCCAAGCTGAGTTTGGTCGACGACGACACGATCGAACAAGAGATCGTCACTTCCAAGCTGGCGCTTTCCATGATGGACCGCTCGTCATGGGAATTCACCGACCTGCGCTCGCGCATGACCATGCTGGAAGGCCGCGATGAGTTCGACACCGTCGACGCGCTGCGCCCCCATGTCTTTGCCCGCATCATCACCGCGTCGTGGCGCGCGGCCGGCCTCAGTCTTGAGGCGTGGCGGCAGCTGCAAGTCGTGCTGCACGAAGAATTCGCGCATTTCGCCGAAGAGGGTTACCACGAAACCAATCGCTTTCTGCTCGAACGGCAGGTGATGCCCGAAGTCGATTTGCGACCGTTCATCCGTCGCTCGCACGGGGTCTATACCGGCGGCTTCACGACTTCGGGACACGGTGGTGGGGGTTTTGGAGGCGGTCCGGGCGGCGGCAGCGACAGCCAGCGGAATGTCGGTGAAGAAACCCGCCTGATGACCCGTGCGGGTGTTCTGGTTCGCGGCATGGATCACGCCGAGGCAGTGCTCGGCCGCCTCAACCGATTGGTCGGGCGGCAACTGCCCGGCTTCGGCGTCACCCAACACGACCAGCCGGTGATGACCGCACCGCGGTTGAAGACGGCGATCAACGAAGCGCAGCAGGGAATCGCTCGGCGTCTGTCGCCGGCCGAGCACGAGCGCACCGTCGCTGGCTACGTCGGCACGCCGACGCTGCTTGAAGAACTCAACCAGCGCAAGCAGGCGCTAAAGCAGGCGGCGAGCACGCCTGTCGAGCGCGCAACGATCGAGATCGTCGCATTGCTGTTCCAGGCAATCCTGACCGAAGACCGCATCCCGACGGCGGTGCGGGTGTGGTTCGCGAGGCTGCAGATGCCGGTGCTGCGCGTGGCGGTGAGCGAACCCGATTTCTTCGCGACCATCGATCATCCGGCGCGGCGCCTGATCGACCGCATGGGCTCCTGCGTGATGGGGTTCGACGCGACCACGCGAGCGGTTGGCGACGTGCTCGAGAAAGAGATCAAGCGTGTGGTGCAGGTGGTCGAGGCGTATCCCGACACCGGTCGCCGCGTCTTTCAGACCGTGCTGATCGAGTTCGAAAAATTTCTCGAGCACTACTTTAAGAACGAGAACGAAGCCTCGCGTAAAGGCGTGTCACTCGCGCAGCAGGTCGAGCAACGCGAGACGCTGGCAATCCAATACACGATTGAGTTGCGCAAGATGCTCAACGAGGTGCCTGTTCAAGAGGGTGTGCGCGAATTTCTTTTCCACATTTGGGCCGATGTGCTGGCAATGGCAGCGGTCAAGCACGGCAACCAAAGCGAGGCCACCAAAGACATGAAGCGCGCGGCGGCGGACCTGATCTGGTCGGCCAGCGCCAAGGTCTCGCGCGAAGAGCGCGCCGAGGTCATTCGCCGCCTGCCGCCGCTGTTGAAGACGCTGCGCGCGGGCATGATCCAGTCAGGCGTGCCGGTCGAAAAGCAGGACGAACAGATCCAGCGCCTGAACAACTCGCTGGCCGCCGCCTTCACGGCCAAGACCGCGGCCATTCCGCATGAGCGGCTCGAAGAGTTGATGGTGCGGCTCGAGACCCTGGAAGAACTGCTGCCCGAAGCTGAAGACCTCGAGATCGACGAGTCGATGGTGCACGACCTTTCGGGGCACGAAAGTTCCGAGCTCGAGGTGGTTTCCGAAGGCGGCTCCATGCCGACGCCGGCGATGATCGCCTGGGCTCGCGAGCTGCAGGTCGGCAGCTGGTACATGCTCGACTACCGCAACCGCAACGAGCCCATGCAGCTCGCTTGGCAAGGCATGCGCCGACAACTTACGCTGTTCGTGTCACCGCAAGGGCGCGGAGTGTTGTTTCAACAGAATCGTCTCGCGGCGTTTTTGCAGGCCGGCTTGCTGGTCCCGGCCCAAGAAGAATCGCTCACGACGCGCGCCACCCGTACTGCGATGGCCAAACTCGACGGTGACCCGTCTCGACTTTTAAGCTGACGCCTCGCAAGTACCCGGTCAGTGAACGACCCGGTCTTCTTCATCGACAAAAAGTTCGTCGAGGATGAGCGCGTCGGGCTCTTCGCCCAAGCTCCAGAACACCATCAACACGATGATCTTCAGGTCTTCGAGATCGAGCGGGCCGCCGGGGATGGCGCTGGCGCGATCGATCACCATCTCTCGCATCGGCGGCGGCAACACACCGGCTGATTCGAGAAAGCTGATGAAGCCGATAGAAAGCTCGCCGAGGTGCTCGTTTTCGTCTGGCGAATAGACGCGCAAACTGCTTTCGCCTTGCTCGCCGACGTACGACTCCGCCGCAGTTGCCACACCATCGAGCCACGACAGCGCTTCCTCGATTTCGTCCGATTCGAAGCCGACCGAGCACAGCTTGCGCGTCAGCCGGTCGTGGTCAGGACAAGCATCGGGACGCCAGTAGTTTTCGTACAGATAGACGAGAACGTCGAACATGATTTCATCATAGCGCAGCGTTTCTCGACCACCGGGAACAAGGTCACGCATCGCACCGGCACGTGCCGCTGCGTGCGAAGTCGAGTTCATCCCAAGCGCTGGAACAACTGGCCGGGCAGGCGAGCCACACGGCCTTCGAGTTCGAGTTCGAACAAGCGCGCGCTGAGCTCGGCGGCACTCAGCAAGGTGCGTGCAACCAGCGCGTCGAGCGTGGCGGGGTCGTGGCCCAGCGCCGCAATCAGCGGATCGTCGTCTGTCGAATCGAGCAGGTCGCTCGCGAGCGGCGCGGCCGGCGATGCGCTGGCCGGCCGGTGCAGTTCTTCGAGAATGTCTTGCGCTGCCTCGACGAGCTTGGCACCTTGCCTGATCAACGCGTGACAGCCGCGCGCCAGCGGCGAATGTATCGACCCCGGGATCGCAAACACCTCGCGCCCAGCCTCGTTGGCGAGCCGTGCAGTGATGAGCGAGCCCGACTGCAGCGCAGCCTCGACCACCAGCGTGCCGCTCGCCAGGCCCGCGATGATGCGGTTGCGCCGCGGGAAGTTGGGCGCCATCGACGGCGTGCCGATCGAGTACTCGCTGACGATCAAGCCTTCTCGGGCGATACGGTGCGCGAGGCTCAGGTGCCGGCGCGGGTAGACGATGTCGAGGCCGGTGCCAACGACCGCCACGGTGCTCGCCGCGCCTTCCAGAGCACCGGCGTGTGCCGCACCATCGATGCCCAGCGCCAGCCCCGAAACGACGGTAAGACCGGCGTGGCTCAGATGGCAGGCAAAGGCGCGCGCGTTTTCCAGACCCTGCGGTGTCGGGTTGCGGCTACCGACCACGGCGATCGCATCCGCCTGCAGCAACTCGAGGCGACCCTGCGCATAGAGCAGCAACGGTGGATCGGGTGACTCGAGCAGAGACCGGGGGTAGTTCGGGTCGCCGAGCACGACGACCGCGCGCGGCTCATCGACCTCGGCAGCAAGCCAGGCCAGCGTCGCGGTCAGTAGCGCGGCGAGGTGCGCAGGTTCATCGGCCAACGCTGTGGCCTGAGAGGCTCCAACCACCTCGCGACGGGCCGCCGTCGTAGCGGCAAGTACCGCCGGCGGCGAGCCGAATGCCGTCATCAGCTGGCGCGCCGACTCTCGGCCGACGCTCGGTGTCTCGAGCAGTCTCAGCCAGGCATAAAGTTCGTCACGGTCGATCATCAAAGGTGCGACAACGGGGCCCGTCGCCACGCGCGGCTCGGCATGCCGCGAGACTTCAGGGCTGCGAGAAGCGGTCGCCGGGCGAAACCGGCTCCTTGACCGTGAGGATCAAGGCATACGACATCCGGTCGAACACGCGGAAGACGAACAGCAGACCGTGGCGTTCGTCGGGCAGCTTGATGGTCGGCTTGCCGGTCTCGGTGGTGTCGACAACGCGTTTGCCGTCGTGGATGAGCGCCAGCACGTGGCCGCGCTCCATGCCGTCGCGCGCGCCGCGGTTGAGTGCGACGATCTGGTTCTGCCCAGCCGTGAGCGCGTCGCCATAGAGCGAGACGATCTGGCCATCCATCGCGCCTTGCGGTGCGTGGGGCGCGTAGTTGGTGTACTCACGCGTCGGCACCAGCGCGAGCCGGTCGCCTATGCCGGCTTCCTGCTTGACGTTGGTGATCGTGAACGTGGCCGGCACGATCTCGGACTTGCCCTTGGCATCGACCCGCGTTTCGCCTTGGCGAACGTATTCGGCGGCGCCGACATACACCGCCTCGTAGCCGAGCAGTTCCTTTGTGGTTGGGTCGACGAGTGGCTTCGGCTGCCGGAAGATGCGGTAGTCGGTGCCGTTGCTCAGGTCGCCGCGCACGTAGGCGGTGTCGCCCTTGCCCAGCACGACGCGACCCTCGGGGGCGGCCACGATGCGCGGCGCAACCTCGAGTTCGTTGTTTTGAAAAATCACCGCTTCGTTCAAGAACGGCTCGATCAGCCCGAACGGGATCGACGGCAGCGAGCCGGCACCCAGATCAGACGAGCGCACGCGCGGCGAAAGTTTGTCGGTGCCGCCGCCGCCCACTGGCTTGCCCATGCGCAAGCGCGCGCGTCCGCCGGTCTTGTCCAGGTAGAGAACCTGCCCGGGGTAGATGAGGTGGGGATTTCGGATTTGATCGAGGTTCATGCCCCACAACTCAGGCCAGCGCCACGGGCTCTTCAAAAAAAGCTTGGAGATGTCCCAGAGGGTGTCGCGATTTTTGACGGTGTAGGAGTCGGGCGCATTAGGCGAAAGCTCAGAGATCGGCACGCCGTCCTGGGCAACTTTTTGTGCCGTGCCACGCTGCTGCGGAGTGATCGGATAATCGGCAGCCACGGCCGTTGCACCGCAAAGTGCCAGGCTGATGGCGGCGCTGGCCGAAACAGCGCCGGCAATGCGGCGGACACAGAAGGTAGAACGATGACGACGGGTCATGGGGGTCTCTCTCCGGAGATGCACGGCATGGTCGCTCGCGCTAAAGGGCGTTAATCCGCTGAGTTCACCGCCCGAAGACAGTGCGGCGAAAATCCTCAATCAGTTTGTCAGATTCTGCCCCTAAACCCTTGATATCGCAACGAAAGTCACCCGCCGAGCGCTGTCGTGTGAGACCTGTCACGGCCGGCGGGCGCGGCATTGCCTCCACAACGCCGGCCGCGGCCGGTGAGTCGCTGAAATGAAACACTCATGCCCACATTGAGCATCCTCCGCTACCCCGACCCGCGCCTTCACACCGTTGCCAAACCGGTCGCGCTATTCGACTCGCGCATTCAATTGCTGGTCGACGACATGCTCGAGAGCATGTACGCCGCCGACGGTGTCGGATTGGCCGCGACTCAGGTCGACGTGCACGAGCGCGTGATCGTGATCGACACCTCCGAAGACCGCAACGACCCGCGTGTGCTAATCAACCCCGAAATCATTGCCCGGAGCGACGAGAAAACCTTCGCCGACGAAGGCTGTCTCTCGGTGCCGCTGATTTTCGACAAGGTCGAGCGTCACGCACGGGTCACGGTGCGTGCGTGGGGCCGTGACGGCCAACCGCATGAATTCGAGGCTGACGGCCTGCTCGCCATCTGCGTGCAGCACGAGATGGATCACCTGTTAGGCAAGGTTTTCGTCGAGTACCTGAGCCCGCTCAAGCGCGACCGCATCAAGACCAAGATGCTGAAAAGGAACCGCGACGAATGATGCTCCGTGCATTGCGTCGCCTCTGCCCGCCAAGGCCGCTGCGGCGACTTGTGGACGGCCTGGCGGTGGCCGACGCATGAGGGTCGCCTTCGCCGGAACGCCTGAGTTCGCCGAGGTCGCGTTGGCGCGGCTATACGCAGCGGGCTTCGAGATCGTGCTGGCGTTGACCCAGCCCGATCGCCCGGCCGGTCGCGGCATGAAACTGCACGCCTCGCCGGTGAAAGCCTTTGCGCTGGCACATGGCATCGCGGTCGCGCAGCCGCGCAGCTTGCGTCTCGACGGAAAGTTCGCCGATGACGCCGCGGCCGGCCGCCAGGCACTGCTCGATGCCCGCCCCGATGTGCTGGTGGTCGCCGCCTACGGACTGATCCTGCCGCAATGGGTGCTCGAGCTGCCGCGCCTCGGCGGCATCAACATCCACGGCTCGCTGCTGCCGCGCTGGCGCGGCGCGGCGCCGATCCACCGGGCGATCGAGGCCGGTGACACGACCACCGGCATCACCATCATGCAGATGGACGCCGGCCTCGACACCGGCGCGATGCTGCTCGTCGAGGCGATGTCGATTGCGCCTGACGACACCACTTCGAGCTTGCACGACCGCATGGCTGTGCTCGGTGGCCGCTTGATCGTCGAAGCGCTCGAACTCGCGGCACGCGGCGGTCTGGTGGCCCAAACCCAACCGGCCGAGGGCGTGAGCTACGCGCACAAGGTCGACAAGGCCGAGGCCAGCATCGACTGGTGCGCGCCAGCGGTGGTGATCGAGCGCCGGCTGCGGGCCTTCGATCCGTTCCCGGGCGCGACTGCGGTGATCGGCTCTGAGACGATCAAGTGCTGGCGCGGTCGCGTCGTGCCCGGCGCCGGCGTACCCGGCGTGGTTTTGGCAAGCGATGCCGGCGGCATCGCGGTCGCCTGCGGCGAAGGCGTGCTTTGTTTGACCGACCTGCAGCGCGCGGGCGGCAAGCGCGTCGGCGCTGTGCAGTTCCTGCAGGCGCGACCGGTGGCGGTAGGCACTGTGTTCGAAGCACCGCATCGGCCGGCCTGATCGCGGGCACCTCGGCAATTCGGCGCAGCACGCAGTGGTGGCCAGGCGGTTGCAATTGCTTTCGCCGTGGGTCATTGCCCTACGCGGCGCAGCTTATCTAGCTGATATGGTTTGAAACACCTCAGTCTCAGGCAGGAGCGGCGCCCAGTGACCCCATACGAATTTCCAAAAACTTTCCTATGGGGCGCGGCCACCTCGGCCTATCAGATCGAGGGCTCACCGCTCGCCGACGGCGCGGGCCCCAGCATCTGGCACCGCTTCGTGCGCACGCCGGGCTTGGTAAAAAACGGCGACACCGGAGATGTGGCCTGCGACCACTACAACCGCATGCGTGACGACGTGGCGCTGATGAAGCGCCTCGGTCTGACCGCTTACCGATTCAGCATCGCCTGGGCGCGTGTCATGCCCGAAGGCCGCGGTGTGATCAACGAAGCCGGGCTCGCCTTCTACGAGCGCCTGGTCGACACGCTGCTAGAGCACGGCATCGAGCCGCTCGCCACGCTCTACCACTGGGACTTGCCTGCGGCCCTCGACGACCGCGGTGGCTGGCTCAACCCCGATGTCGCCGACTGGTTCGCCGACTATGCAAGTGTCGTGTTCGAGCGACTCGACGGCCGGGTCAAGAAATGGGCCACGCTCAACGAACCCTGGGTCGTGACCGACGGCGGCTACCTGCACGGCGCGCTCGCGCCTGGCCATAAAAACCGCTTCGAGGCACCGATCGCGTCGCACCACCTGATGCGTGCGCACGGCAAGGCGGTGCAGGCCTATCGCGCCATCGGGCGGCACGAGATCGGCATCGTCGTCAATCTCGCGCCCAAGCACGCAGCGACAGAAAAGCCCGAGGACGTGGCCGCCACGAATCGCGCCGATGCCTACATGAACCGCCAATACCTCGACCCGATCTTCTTCGGCAAATACCCTGACGAAATGACCGAAATCTTCGGCGAGGCCTGGCCCGAGTGGCCGGCCGAAGACTTTGCGCTGATCGGCCAGAAGATCGATTTCGTCGGCGTCAACTACTACATGCGCGACATGATTCGACACGAAGAAACCGCCTGGCCGGTCAAGACCGCGGTGGTGCCGCAATCGCAGTCGACCTACACCGACACCGGCTGGGAAGTGCACCCGCAAGGCCTGACCGAAATCCTTGTCTGGCTGAAAGACCGCTACG
>JAYUWC010000146.1:0-5776 GCA_043753755.1 Rhizobacter sp. | reverse complement strand
AAGTCGGCCTGGCTGAGCGAAGACAACGGCCGCTACGTGATCGCATTCGATCTGCCGCTGCAGGGCGATGCGCCGAGTGCCGACAGCCTGCGCGCCGGCACGCCGGTGGTGGTGGCGGGGCAGGCGTGGACGGTCGCCTCGAGCACGAGCGCCACGTTGATCGCCGCGCAGGGCGAGTTGCCGCAGCGCCCCAGGCTCGACGGCAGCTCCGTCGTCGCCGACTTGCGCAACCCGCGCGGCGAGGTCGCGACCCTCGACTACACCGAGCCGGCCGCACCGCGCTGGTCGATCGGGCGCTCGGTCGCGATCAACGAGCTCGCCATGTCGGGCTTGGCCGAAGCGAGTGAAAAGTCGCTCAAGGGTCGCAGCGTCTCGTGTCCCAACTGCGGCGCGGCGCTCGAGGTCAAGCTTGCGACGACGCAGTCCATCGTGTGCCATCAATGCCGTTCGGTGGTCGATGTGTCGGCCGGGGTCGGCGGCGACCTGCAGCACTACCGGCAATCGAACGAAGGGCCGGGCGGGGCGGTCGCCGAGCCGCAACTGCCGCTCGGCAGCACCGGCACGCTGGCGCTCGGCAAGGTCGCGCTGCCGTGGCAGGTGGTCGGCTATGTCGAGCGCTGCGAGGTCGATCAGGGGCTCGACGACGAACAAAGCTTCTGGCGCGAATACCTGCTCTACCACCGCAGCGAAGGCTTCGCGTTTCTGGTCGACGCCCAAGACGGCTGGAGCTGGTCGGCGCCCATCACCGGCGTGCCCTCGGGCAGCGGCGCGGTGGTCAACCACCAGGGCGCCGCCTACCGCAAGCTCTACGACTACACCGGCATGGTGACCTACGTGCTCGGCGAGTTCTATTGGCAGGTGTCGAAGAACCAGCGCACCTTCAACAGCGACTATCAAGGCACCGGCAGTGCCGGCGCCAAGCGCCTGAACCGCGAGCGCACCGGCAGCGGCGCAGGTGCCGAAGAGGTGGTGTGGTCGGCCGGTGAAACGCTCACCGCCGACGCAGTGATGAAGGCGTTTCGCCTCGCACCCGACCAGCGCACAGCACTGCAGCGCGATGCCCTGCCGACCTCTCTCGGCAGCGCCTCGCTGCTGGCCAAGATCTTCTTCTGGGTCTTCATCGTCGTCGTGGTGTTCATGCTGTTTCGGTGCAGCAGCGGTGGCGGCAGCTCGCGCAATTGCGACCAGACTCGCGCGACCTTCGGCGCGGCCTCGAGCGAGTATCAGAATTGCGTCAACAGCCAGCGCAGCGGCGGTGGTTACGGCACCAGCGGCGGCTCGTTCGGTGGCTACTCCAGCGGTGGCGGCCACAAGTGAACGCGCTGTTTTTATTCACTCGACTTTTCAATTAACTTTTCGACAGGAGCCTGACCATGATGGGAATTGAATGGATGAAGCCCGGCATCGTCGTCGGCTCGATCATGTTCGCGTTGATCGGCGTGGCGATTTTCTGCGTCTGCTTCGTCATCGTCGACAAGCTCACGCCCTACAAGCTCTGGGACGAGATCATTCACAAGCAAAACCTGGCGCTGGCGATCGTGGTCGGCGCGATGTGCATCGCGATCGGGTTGATCGTTGCGGCGGCGGTGCATGGGTAGATTGGCGTATGGGTGGTAATATATGGCTCACCCATATTTTAGGTCATCACCGTGAAGACCACGCTCGACATCGCCGATCCCTTGTTTGAAGAAGCCAAGCGGGTCGCTTCGCGCGACGGCGAGACCCTGCGTGCGCTGGTGGAGCAAGGCCTGCGCAAAGTTTTGGCCGAACGGTCGCACAAGTCGAAGCCATTCAAGTTGCGCAACTGCACCGTAGGAACACCGGGTGCCGGCTCGTTGTACGAGAAGCTCTCATGGGAAGAAAAACGCGAGCTGATGTACGGAGACCGCGGCCGGTGATCGCAATCGACACCAATTTGCTGGTTTATGCGCATCGTCGCGAATCGAGCTTTCATGACCGTGCTCTGGAGTGCATTGCTGAGCTGGTCTCCGGCGGCGCCGCGTGGGCTATCCCCTGGCCTTGCCTGCACGAGTTCTATGGGGTGGTGACTAACGCACGGGCGTTCAAACCGGCGTCGACGATCACACAAACGAGCGCTCAGATCAGCGACTGGCTGGGCTCGCCCACACTCACTCTTCTTCACGAAGGTGCGAGTCACTGGAAGGCGCTGCACGGTCTGCTGGTCTCGGGCCGCGTGCTGGGGGGTCAGGTCCACGACGCACGCATCGCTGCAATCTGCATCGAGAACGGTGTGCGCGAGTTCTGGTCGGCCGACCGTGACTTCAATCGCTTCCCCTCGTTGAAGGTTCGCAACCCGCTGGTCGGTTGAGGCCGCCTGCATGATCGAGGCAGCGCATCAATCGCGGGGGTCTTCAGTTCGCCCGGCTGAATTCGCGCTCCTCGCCTCGGTCTTCGTCGTCGCCGCCTGTGGCCTGGTCTACGAGTTGGCGGCCGGCACGCTCGCGAGCTACCTGCTCGGCGACTCGATTCTGCAGTTCTCGACCGTCATCGGCAGCTACTTGTTCGCGATGGGCATCGGCTCGTATCTTTCGCGCTTTTTCGAGCGGCAACTGATCGCGCATTTCTTGCGCATCGAGTTGTTGGTCGGCTTGGCGGGCGGGCTGATGCCGGCGCTGCTCTTTGCGCTGCAGTCGCTCAGTAGCGCGTCGTTTCGGGTTGCGCTGTACGCGATGGTGCTGGCGGTCGGCATCTTGGTCGGGCTCGAGATACCGCTGGTCATGCGCATCTTGAGGCAGCAGCTGCGCGGCCAGCTCGGCGCCGAGCGCGAGGGCTTGAAGCACCTGGTCTCGCAGGTGCTGACCTTCGACTACCTCGGCGCGCTCGCGGTCTCGGTCGCCTTCCCGCTGCTGTTGGTGCCGCACCTCGGGCTGATCCGCACCGGCGCGTTTTTCGGGCTGTTGAATGCGGCGGTGGCGGTCTGGGCGCTGTGGTTGTTTCGCGGCGAGCTGCGGCAACTCAAAGCGCATGCGTTGGCATGCGGGCTGACGATTGCCGCACTCGCACTGGCCTTCATCGGCGCCGACCGGGTGACCACCTGGGCCGAAGACCGCTTCTATGCCGACACGGTGCTGTTCAGCGAATCGAGCCCGTATCAAAGGGTCGTGGTCACCGCCAGCGGGCAGGGCGTGAGGCTGTTTTTGAACGGCAACCTGCAGTTTCATTCGCGTGACGAGTACCGCTACCACGAGGCGCTGGTTCACCCCGCGATGGCCGCGCAGGGCGCACCGAAGCGGGTGCTCGTGCTCGGCGGTGGCGACGGCATGGCCGCTCGCGAAATTCTCAAATACCCGTCGGTCGAGCACGTGACGCTGGTCGAGCTCGACCCACGCATGACGCAGCTTTTTTCGACCCAGCCGCTGTTGCGCCAGTTGAACCATGACGCGCTGCGCTCGCCCAAGCTCGAGGTCGTCAACGCCGATGCCTTCGCCTGGCTCGAGGCCCACCCGGCGAGCTTCGACGTGATCGTGGTCGACTTCCCCGACCCGACCAACTTTTCGATCGGCAAGCTCTACACCACCAGCTTCTATCGTCTGATTGACCAGCACCTGAGCGCGGCCGGCTACGCCGTCATTCAAACCACCTCGCCGTTGATCGCTCGCCGAAGTTTCTGGACCGTCGCGACCACGGTCGAGGCCGCCGGGCTCGCGACCACGCCGTACCACGCGCACGTGCCGAGCTTCGGCGAATGGGGCTTCATCCTCGCGAGTCGCCGGCCGTATCGCTTGCCGAATGCATTGCCCGAGGGTTTGCGCTTCTTGAGCGTCGTCGACCTGCCGACGCTGTTCGACTTTCCGATCGACATGGCGCGCGTGCCGGCCGAAGTGAACCGCCTCTCGAACCAGGTGCTGGTGCAAACTTTCGAGACCGAATGGGGCAAGGTGCATCAGTGAGCGCTGCGTCGCTGCGCCGGCGAACGTTCCTCGCGGGCGCAGCATTCGCGCCCTTGGCGGCTTGCCGTCGTGAACAGACGAGCGGCTACGTCGGCGACTGGGTCGGCGCCGACGCGGCACGCGGTCACCGCCTGCGCGAGCGCAAGGCCGGCGGCATCGCGGCCTCCGATTGGCAAGGCGGTGCCGGCGCGATCGTCGTCGGTGCCGGCATCTCGGGCCTGGCCGCGGCGCGCGCATTGATGCAGGCAGGCGTCGACGACGTCCGACTGCTCGACCTCGAAGACGAGGCCGGCGGCAACAGCCGCAGCCACCAGATCGCCGGCATGCGCTGCCCGCTGGGTGCGCACTACCTGCCGGTGCCAGGCGCGCGTGCGGTCGAGGTCATCGCGCTGCTCGAAGAACTCGGCCTGCGCCGCACCGAGCGCGGCGTCGCCGTGTACGACGAACGCATGCTGTGCCACAGCCCGCAAGAGCGCCTGCACATCGGCGGCTTTTGGCACGACGGCCTGTTGCCGCCAATCGCTGCGTTGCCGCTCGCCGAACGCGAGGCCACGCTCGCGGAGTACCGGCGCTTCGCAGCCGCGGTCGATGCCGCCAGTGCAGGCGCTGCTTTCACGATGCCGACCGCCCGCAGCCGCTGGAGCGAGCAGAGCAAAGCGCTCGACGCCGTCACCTTCAACGCCTGGTTGGACGCACAAGCCATGAACGCGCCGGCCCTGCGCTGGTACCTCGACTATTGCTGCCGCGACGACTACGGCGCCGGCAGCGCGCAGGTCTCGGCCTGGGCGGGGCTGCACTACTTCGCGAGCCGCCACGGCTTTCATCCGCCGGGCGATGGGGCCGAAGAGCGCGACGGCGTGCTGACCTGGCCCGAGGGCAACGGCTGGCTCGCGCGTCGTCTGGCCGAGCCGCTGCGCGAGCGGCTGCAGACCGGCCGCGTGGCGTTGCGCGTGACCGAAGGCCGCGACGATGTGACGGTCGACGTGTGGAACGACCTCGCACAACGCAACGAGCGCTGGCGTGCGCCGCAGCTGGTGCTCGCGGTGCCGCTGTTCATCGCCGCGCGGCTGATGGATTCGCCGCCCTCAGCGCTCACCCAGGCTGCCGCTTCGATGCCGCACGCGCCTTGGTTGGTGGGCAATGTGCATGTGAGCGAGGCGCTGGCTGAACACCCCGGCGCACCGCTGTCGTGGGACAACGTCGCTTTCGAGCCGGGCCGCATCAACCCGGCGCTGGGCTACGTCGACGCGATGCATCAAAGCACGCGCACGCTGCCCGGGCCGACCGTGTTGACAGCCTACTGGGCGCTCGGCGGCGACACGCCCGCGCAACTCGCGTCGCAGCGTGCGCGGCTGCTGGGCGAGCCGTGGTCGGCGTGGTCGGCGGCGATCGTCGGCGAGCTCGCGCGCCTGCACCCCGATTTGCCGCCCAAGGTGCAACGCGTCGACCTGATGCGCTATGGCCACGCGATGAGCGTGCCGGTGCCCGGCCTGCGCAGTAGTGCGGCGCTGCGCGCGCTCGCCGAGCCGCAGCGCCGCGTGCACTTCGCGCACAGCGATCTGTCGGGCTATTCGGTGTTCGAGGAGGCGATGTACCAGGGCACTCGGGCCGGGGCAGCGGCTCGTCTCGGGCTCGCGAGAATGCGGCGGGAGGGGCGGTAAGACCGCGGGCTAAAGCGATACAAAGACGGCGCAAAGCGAGCCTGCCGACAGTCAAGCCGATTGCAACGTGTACCCGCTCGACTGCACGAACAAAAGGCTGCTCATGGTTAATCCTGTCGCAAACCCAACCGGCTCATCCCTCACCGCCAATAAGACCGAATCTGATGTCTTCCGACAATTGGAGACGGGTGGCACCGCACCAAA
>JAYUWC010000145.1:0-5790 GCA_043753755.1 Rhizobacter sp. | reverse complement strand
GTCGGTACTCGCAGGCAATGACCTGCTGGGCGGCGCCCAGACCGGCACCGGTAAAACGGCAGCCTTTACGCTGCCCATGCTGCAGCGCCTGTCCACCGAGCCGCGCCTGTCGAACCGCCGCGGTGTCAATGCCGTTCGCGCGCTCATCATGACGCCAACCCGCGAACTAGCCGCCCAGGTGGAAGAAAGCGTTCGCACCTACGGCAAATACCTTGACCTCACCTCGATGGTGATGTTCGGCGGTGTCGGCATGGGCGCGCAAATTGAAAAACTTCGCCGCGGCGTCGATATCCTCGTCGCTACGCCGGGTCGCCTGCTGGACCATGCGAGCCAGGGCACGCTTGACTTGAGCCAGGTGCAAATGCTTGTGCTGGACGAAGCCGACCGCATGCTGGACATGGGTTTTATCCATGACATCAAAAAAGTGTTGGCGCTGGTTCCTAAGCAAAAGCAATCTTTGCTCTTCAGCGCAACCTTCAGCGACGAAATCAAGGCCCTGGCCGACCGCCTGCTGAACAAGCCGGTGCTGATCGAAGTGGCGCGCCGCAACCAGACCGCCGAGACGATCGCGCAAAAGGTGCACCCGGTCGGCCGCGAGATGAAGAAAGACCTGCTGATCCATCTCATCAAGTCGAACGACTGGGATCAGGTGCTGGTTTTCACCCGCATGAAGCACGGCGCCAACCGATTGGTCGAGCATCTGCTCAAGGCCGACATCAGCGCAATGGCAATCCACGGCAACAAGAGCCAGAGCGCGCGCACCAAGGCGCTGGCCGAGTTCAAGACCGGCGACCTGACCGTGCTGGTGGCAACCGACATCGCCGCGCGCGGGATCGACATCGACATGCTGCCGCACGTCGTCAACTACGAGCTGCCCAACGTGCCCGAAGACTATGTGCACCGCATCGGTCGCACCGGCCGTGCAGGCGCCAAGGGCGAGGCGGTGTCGCTGGTTTGCGTCGATGAAAACGGCTTCTTGCGCGACATCGAGCGCCTCATCAAACGCGAAATTCCGAGAGAGACCGTGCCCGGTTTCGAGCCACCGAACGGCGAGAAGGCCGAGCCCATCGTGCTCGGCCGCATGGTGATCGGCGAAGGCGCCGGCCGCGGCGGCATGCGTCATCACGCCGGCGGTGGCGGCGGTGGTGGTGGACGTGGCGGTCATGCCGGTGGCAGTGGTCGCGGTGGCAGTGGCAGTGGCAGTGGCAGTGGTGGTGGCGGTGGTGGTGGCAGTGGGCGTTCGTCCTCGGCACCGGCGCGGCCGCAAGGCTCCCGACCCGATGGTCAGCGCAGTGGCCGCCCGCCGGCACGCACCGGCCCGCCGAAGCGCTGACCTCAGCGCCTGGATCGGCGGGTGCGGCTAGAGTGGTTGCCATGAACGAGGCGCCCGCTCACCCCGCCAACCCCACGGCACCACCGCACTCCAACGGCCGCGTGGCCCTGCTCGCCGGAGCCACCGGCCTGATCGGCCGCGAGTTGCTGCAAACGTTGCGCGGGAGCCCGCGTTACGCTCACACCCATGTGCTGCTGCGCCGCGCCAACGCAGCGCTCGCCGAAGATGCGCGAACGACGCTGCACGTCGTCGACTTCACCCACCTTCAAGCGCTGCCGCCGATCGACGACGTCTACATCGCTCTCGGCACCACGATCAAAGTGGCCGGCTCGAAAGAAGCGTTTCGCGCGGTCGACTTCGACCATGTCGTCACTACTGCAACCGCGGCACGTGCTGCCGGTGCCACGCGGCTGGCAGTGGTTTCGGCACTGGGCGCCGATGTGCATTCGAGCGTCTTCTACAACCGGGTCAAAGGCGAAATGCAGGCCGCCGTCGGCGCACTCGGCTTCGAGTCGGTGGTGATAGCACAACCTTCATTGCTGATCGGCGACCGCGCCGCGCTCGGCCAACCGGTGCGCGCCGGCGAGGTTTGGTTGACTCGCTTGCTGACGCCGGTGATGGCGTTGGTGCCGCGCAGCGTGCGGCCGATACGCGCCGCGGCAGTCGCGGCATCGATGGTCGAGGCAGTGTTGAGTGCTCACCCCGGCGTGCGGATGCTGGGGTCGGCCGCGATGCAGCGGTGAGCGCGGCGGCGCGATCGGGTACGGCAGCAGCGCCGCTGCGCGCCTTCCCGGCGTTCATGCGGCTTTGGTACTCGCGGCTCGCGAGCACCGGCGCCAACCAGATGCTGATGGTGGCCGTGGGCTGGCAGATGTACGACCTGACCGCGAACGCCTGGGATCTGGGCCTGGTCGGCCTGCTGCAATTCTTGCCGGCGTTGCTGCTGGTGCTGGTCGCCGGCCATGTCGTCGATCGATTTCACCGTGCGCGCATCGCGGCGCTCTGCATGGTCGCGCAAGTCACCCTCGCTGCTACGCTCGCAGCGGGCAGCCACTGGCATTGGGCGAGCCGCGAGCTGCTGCTCGTGATCTCGGTGCTGCTGGGCACGGTCAAGGCGTTTCAGATGCCAGCACAACAGGCACTCGTGCCGGCGCTGGTGCCGCCCGACGTGCTGCCGCGCGCGCTCGCCTTTGCATCGATGGGTTCGCAGGCCGCGATCATTGCCGGCCCTGCCCTCGGCGGCTTCATCTACGTGGCCGGCGCGCAAACCGTGTACGCGGCTTGCATGCTGCTCTTCGCACTGGCTGCGGCGCTGCTTGCCGGCGTGCGCTACGACCACGAACCAAAGCCCTCACACGAAATGAGCCTCGCGACCTTGATGGCCGGCGTGCATTTCATTCGCCAGCGGCCGGTCGTGCTGGGCGCGATCTCGCTCGATCTCTTCGCGTCTGCTCGGCGGCGCGACCGCGCTGCTGCCGATCTTCGCCAAAGACATCCTGCACACCGGCCCGTGGGGGCTCGGCCTGTTGCGCGCGGCACCCGCCGTCGGTGCGCTCGCGCTCTCGCTGGTGCTGACGCGCTGGTCGATCACGCGACGCGCCGGGCGCGTGCTGCTCGCCGCGGTCGCGGTCTACGGTCTGGCGACGCTGGTGTTCGGCCTTTCGACCTCGTTCCTGCTCTCGTTCACCGCGTTGCTTGTCGCCGGCGCGGGCGACATGGTCAGCGTGGTGATCCGCCAGTCGCTGGTGCAGCTCGACACGCCCGATGCGATGCGCGGCCGGGTCAGCGCGGTCAACTCGGTGTTCATCGGCGCCTCGAATCAGCTCGGCGAGTTCGAGTCGGGCGCCACCGCCGCGCTGCTCGGGCCGATCGGCTCGGTGCTGCTCGGCGGCATCGGCACCTTGGTTGTCGCAGGGTTGTGGATCAAGCTTTTTCCGACGCTCGCGCAGCGCGATCGGCTGGTCGGCGAACGGCAATGACGATGACGATGGCAATCTGCACCGGCAACGTCGAGATCGTTCACGCCGATGCGCATTGTCTCGTCGTCATCAAGCCGGCGGGCCTGCTCTCGGTGCCGGGGCTCGGTATCAACGGCAACGACTGCCTCGCGGCGCGCGTACAAGCCGCGTTCACCGACGCGCTCGTCGTGCACCGGCTCGACATGGCCACCTCGGGGCTGATGTTGTTCGCACGGGGCGCGTCGGCGCAACGCATTTTGAGCATCGCCTTCGCGGCGCGTGAGGTGCACAAGCGCTATGTGGCCGTCGCCTCCGGGCTGATCGCGGCCGAGCACGGCGAAATCGACCTGCCACTCGCCGCCGACTGGCCGAACCGCCCTCGACAGCAGGTCGACCGCGCCGGCAAGCCCTCGCTGACCCGCTGGTGCGTGCTCACGCGTGACGCCGCGGCCGACACCACCCGGCTGGCGCTCGAACCCGTCACCGGCCGCGCGCACCAGCTGCGCGTGCACCTGCTCGCGATCGGCCACCCGATCGTCGGCGACGCGCTGTACGCGCCGGCCGACGTGCTCGCGCGCTCTACCCGACTGATGCTCCATGCGAGTTCGCTGTCGTTCACGCACCCGGCCAGCGGCGAGCCGCTGGCGTTCGAGTCGGCCGCGCCTTTCTGAACTCTGCAGTCTGGCTTCGCGGCCGCGTGTGTTGAGCTGAGGCGCAACAGCGCCAGGTGTGCCGCTGCGTCAGCCCCTCGCTGCTCGCGGCCATGCGGTGCCAACGCAGCTGACTCCGCCGACGAGGTCAGCGCAGACCGCAAATACCGACTCGTGCCGAGATGACGTATTTTGTAGATGCGACGCATTCGCATTTAAACTTATGCTTTCGGTGTCGACCGACAGTCCGATGCAACCGCACCTGCTCGCCGTGTCGCGAGCCGGTGTCTGTGTGAACCCTCACGCACCACCCAAGTAAACAACGATGCCGCCGACTGTTCACCAGGCCTTGCGCCCACTGCCTGCCTTGTCATCTGCGACCGCCGATCTCGCCCGTTCGCAAGGCCGAAACGCGAATGCGGGCTGGGGCCGTGCGCTTGTCGTGCTGGCCGCGTGCGCGCCGTTCGGCACGCTCGCCCGTGAGGCAACCGCTGCCAGCGAACAGGTCACCACGCTACCCGCTGTGGAAGTGGTCGCCAAGCGCGCGTCGGCAGTCACCGTCAGCGATGCCAGTGTCGGTGCTCTCGGCGACCTGCCGCTGATCCAGACGCCGTTTTCCATCAACGTGGTCACCCGCGAGCTGATCGACAAGCAGCAAGGCGCGTTCGTCGGCGACCTGCTGAAGAACGACCCGTCGGTTTCGATCGGCAACGTCGCGGTGCCGTTTTTGCTGCTGCGCGGTTTCAGTGTCGGGGTCGATGGCGCCCTGTTCGACGGATTGCCCGGCCACGGCGGCTTTTCCGACGGCCGGCATGCAAATGATCGACCAGGTCGAAGTGCTCAAAGGCGCGAGCGCGTTTCTCTACGGCATCGGCGCAGCGGGCAGCGGGCAGCGGGCAGCTTGGGCGGCATCGTCAACTACCTGCCGAAGCGGCCCATCGACGGGCGCGTGCGCAATGTCGGCATCGGCCACACGAGCCGCTCGCTGCACAGCGCCGACACCGACATCGGCGACCGCTTCGGTGAAGTCGGCCAATTCGGCTACCGCCTGAATCTCGGCTGGCGCGATGGCGAACAGGCCGTCGAGCGCTACGGCTGGAAGCAGAAAACCGCAGCGCTGGCGCTCGATTGGCGAACCCTGCCGGGGCTGAGTTTCAACCTCGGCTTCGACCACGTGAGCAACGAGACGCCGCAGCTGCCGCCGTTCTATGTCGTCGCGCCCGGGCTCGACGTGCCGGCCGCGCCGGACACCAGGCGCAGCGCAGCGCTTGCATGGGACAACTTCAAAACCAGCAGCAACAACGCCACCCTGCGCATGGATTGGACTTTCGCACCCGACCGGTCGGCGACAGCACAGGGCCTGCACAACCGCAGCGAGCGCCCCACCACGAAGGAGGCGCGGTTCGGTCAAATCACCAATGCCGACGGCGACCTGTTGCTGTTCGGCGGCCAATCGGCCACGTCGAATCGCAACGACAGCGCGCGGTTGCTGCTGCACGGCAAGCTCGCCTTCGGGCCGCTGACGCACCGGCTGACCTTCGGCCTGCAGGGGTCGCGCCAAAACGCATACGGCGGTTCCACCGACTTCGGCTTGTTTCCGAGCAACCTCTACCGGCCGATCGATTCACCCGAACCCGCCACCGCGTCGCTGGACAGCCCGCGCACCAGCCACGTGCAGAGCAAGAGCCTGCTGGTGAGCGACATCATTTCGCTCGACACGAAGTGGTCGGTGCTGCTCGGCGCACGCCGCGCGCGGCTCGAGGTCGAGAACTTCGATGCGACCGGCGTGGTCACCAGTTCGAACTCGAACACGAAAACACTGCCGACCGCTGCATTGATGTTCAGGCCG